>JBOEHD010000031.1:0-49974 GCA_050633745.1 Acidimicrobiales bacterium | reverse complement strand
GATCTCCGCCTTGTTGTCGACCAGCCGTGCTGACTCGCCACCGATCGAGAACGCGGCCGGTGCCGGTAGCTCCCGCAGTTCGGTCACCATTGCCTCGGCGGCTTCTGAAATCGGTTCCAAGGCGGGCACGATGGAGACCCAAACCCCGTCGCTGGCCACGAACCTGGCGGCGATCGGTGAGGTGCCGATCTCGTCACCGTTGCGATAGACCCCGGTGACCGTCTGTACCTCGGCAACCCCCGAGACTCTGCTCATCGCTTCGGCGTATTCGGCTAGCTCGGCATTGTCGGGGCCGGCTTGGGGATATGACGGCGCCACCGCGGCCATAGCGCCAAATCGGCTCCCGTCGAAGTCGGCCCTTAGCTCGTCGGCGACCTGACGGGCTTCGGACCCCGCTGGCAAGGCCCGGTCGTCGGGAATACCGAACTGGGCTCGCAGAAACGGAGTGCCGAGCAGCAGTAGCAAACCGGCGACCAGTACGATCGTGGTGCGAGGGCGGGCCATCACGCGGTTGGCGACGCGATACCACAGGCCCTGCTCGATTGGGCCGGGCTCGGAGCGGCGGATCTGGAACCGGTCGATCCGGTCGCCCAGCAGCATCATCGTGGCAGGCAGGGCCAGCAACGCTCCAAGGGTGGCCAGCAGAACCACAGCAAAGCCGGCGATGGCCAAAGATCGCAGCAGCGGATAGTCGAATAGCAGCAGCGCGGCCAGCGTGCCTGCGGTGGTTAGGCCGCTAAACAGAATCGACCGGCCGGCTCGAGCGATCGTGGTGCGGAGCGCGGTTTCGTTGTCGGCCCCGCCCGCTCGTTCTTCACGCCAACGTGAGATCGTGAACAGGCTGAAGTCGACCCCCATGCCGAGCCCTAATGCGGTGGTCAGGTTGAGGGCGAAGATCGACACAAGGGTCACCTCAGATAGAGCTTTCAACATGGCGGCGGTCCCGATGACCGCAACCGCGCTGACCACTAGCGGCAGCAGAGCCGCTATCACACTTCGGAAGACCAACAACATGATGATCGTGGTGATGGGGATGGCGATGAGTTCGGCCCGGAGCAGGTCGCTCTCGGACTCCTCGACGATTTCCAGGTTGGCGATGGCGCTACCGCCGACCAAAACCTCAAGCGGCCCGGTGGTGCCCGACATTTCGGTTCGAATCTCTTCAGCCCGGTCGTAGACATCCTCTTCAGATGCCACAATCCGGGCTGCTATCAGCGCCTGGTCGCCTGTCGCGCTGCGCAGTTCGGGGGCCCCGGTCGACCAGTAGGAGTTCACGTCGCCAACGTCGGTGAATGAGGCCAAGCGCTCGGCGAGGTCGGCGCCAGCAGCGGCCGTAGCCGAACCATCGACACCTCCTGCTTCGGTGGTGGCAACCAGCAGAACCAGGTTGGCCGGACCGGAATCGAACTGGTCGGCGAGAACCTCAAGAGCCATCGTCGACTCGCTCCCGCCGACCTCGTATCCGGCGGGAGAGAGTTGACTCGCGCTGTCGCGGCCGTACACCCCGGCGGCGATTACCAAGACAAGGCAAACACCGACGATGGCTTTTGGGGCGGCGACAACGAGATCAGCTAACCGATTTAACATAATATGGTTACTAACACGAGAAGTCGACTGGTGCTGCCGCATGGGCCGACATGGTCACCGTGACTTCTCCCACGACTTCACCGTCGGCCAAGGCCACGCCGGTCAGCTGATGACCGCAGCGCACGGGCTTCACGTATCGGGCCTCTAGGACAAGTCGCTGTCCGGCCCGAGCCAATCCCGATGCCGAGACGTTGCCCTCTTCGATCCGGTACCGACCGTCGGGTGTTCCGAGGTGACGGTTCATCGCCAACCCGGCGGCCCCGCAGAGCCTGCCCATCACGATGGCCACCGGAGCGGCCGGGTAGTCGGGAAAGTGGCCAGCGCAGAGTTCGGCGGTCACCAGTCCACAGTCGACGCTTACGCCATCGGGGATCTCCGTCGGCTCAACCTGGGCGACGCCCGGCTCCTTGGCAAGATCGAGTGTGTCCTGGTCGATCGGCGGATTGAAGCGCTTGAACATCTTCGGTGTTAGCACCGTGTACTCAACATCGAGCAGGTTCAGGCCCTGTCCGGCGGAGCTACTCAGCTTCACCAGTGCTCTTGCGGTGCGCCGGTCGACCCACGAGGCGATCGCTTCGGCTCGAAGCGATCCTCCTAGTTCGGTGGGGGCGTTTGCCAGCCTGGTGTAGTGGGCTCTGGTGGCCAGGTAGTGATGTTGCGCATCATCGTCCCTGGACAGCGCAGCGGCACACGACCCGAGGATGGCGAGATGGCGGGCCACCTGAGCCGCTTCGATCGCTCCAACCTCAGGGTCCGACGGTTCCGCACCGGGAACGACGGCACTCACGATGCCGTCCCCCAGCTCTTCCATTTCCCGCAGGTCGAAGTACGGCCGCCGGACACTGATTCGCTGCAACGCCCGGACCTCTGCCGACTCGACTGTCGCTTGACTGCTGACTTCGCTTACTACCTGACTCACTGCACGACTCCCTCGCACTAGCAGCCGCAGCCCCAGCTCTTGCCGCTGGGGCTGCCGACCGATTCCCTCACCTAATCGACGGTCCAAAGTCGAATCAGATACATGTTTCTTGCAGAAGTCCGTTAGGGCGGCTCTCAGACCGGGACATTCTGGGACACTCACCGTCACACTCATTGGGGCGGGCGTCTCACTGTGACCAACGATTACTTAGTCGTTGCGGAACGATCCCCACCTTGCGTGGAACGCTGGCGACGCGGTGAAATGGGGAAATATGACATCCCCCCTACCTCGTCCCGCGATCGCTCACGTCAACGTGATCGAGCCGGACTTTCCTCTACTGCACGACCGCGTCTACTCGGTCAGGGCCTATCGCAAATCCGATACTGAGCTGCTCATCAGAGGACAGATCCAAGACCAGAAACCGCCGGGGGTCTACGTCGACGACGACCCCGATCCGCTGACCGTGCATCACATGGTGCTCGACATCGTGGTGCAGTTCCCAACCTTGGAAATCAGTTCGGCCGAGGTGGTCATGGAAACCCACCCCCACGCCTCATGCACCGACATCACCGATCACTACCAGAAGCTGATCGGTCTCTCCATCGCCCGAGGCTTCACCCACAAGGTCCGCGAGTTGTTCGGCGGACCGCGAGGCTGCACTCACACCACTGCGCTGCTTCAGGCCATGGCGCCGGTCGCTATTCAGTCGGTGTGGTCGATGCGAGCAACCACCGAGGATGACGGCACCGCGGTAGCGACGCCGCTGCCGAAGAACCCGACCGACGAGCAGATCAAAGAACGCTTCGCCCACAATCTCAACAGCTGTCACGTGTGGCAGGAAGATGGTGCGACGATCGCCGCCATCAAGAACGGCGAGGAGATGGAACCGCCACTGTGGATCGTCGACCGATTCGAGAAGCTCGGCATCGACCTCAACGACTGGCAAGGTCGGATGCGGGGCTAGTCGGGCTCGCAGGCCAGGAGTCGGGTCGGCTAACCCAGACGAAGGGTTTGTAGCGGTTCGAGCCTGGCGGCCTTCAGAGCGGGGATGAGCCCGGCCACCAGGGCGACAACAACCGACAACCCGCCGGCGGCTAGCAGCACGGCGATTGGCAGCACGATTGTCCAGTCTTGGAAGTCGGCCCCGATCGCCACGACCGCAGCGCCGACGGCCGCTCCGAGAAGACCGCCGAGGAAACCGACCGCGGCGGCCTCGGACAGGAACTGAGCGGCGATTCGGGCACGGGTGTGGCCGACGGCCCGGCGGATACCGATCTCGGCCGAACGCTGCAGTACCGAGATCGACATGACGTTGGCGATTCCTAATCCGCCGACCAGAAGCGCAAGCCCGCCCATGAGTAGCACAACCGAACGTAGGGTTTCGTCGACCGCAGCGGTGGCCTCCAACTCATCGGTTGGCACCGTCGGTGGGTCGATGCCACCCGGGCCGCCGTAGGTGATGGCGGTGTTGAGGAACTCCGAGTCGGTTTCTCGAAGCGTGGCTCCGGGAGCGATTCGTAGCACCGCCTCGGTGGGGCCACCTTCATCGGCGAAGTCTTCTTCGGCTGCGGTTTGGCTGATGAAAACCGAGAGGTTGTACGCCGGTATCAACACCACCTCGTCCAGCACGCCGGCCACCCCATACTTGCGGCCGTCGATGAGTATGGTTCGGGTTTCGCCTGGCAGAACGGCGAACTGCTCTGCGGTATCCGACCCGAGAATCACCGTACGGTGGCCCGGTTGTTCGTCCCAGGTGTTCAGCCATCGACCCCACGCCATCTCGACATCGAGCACCGCTGGCAGATCGGGGTTGGCGGCCCGCAAGCTGATCGGTAGAACCTCGAAGGCCTCCTCCGCTGCCTCGTACGGCAAGACCCGGTGACCAGGAAGCTCGGTCAACACTGCCGAAGCTTCGAGCAGCGAAATTTGTTTCAGTCGTTCGTCGGCTTCCTCCGGTAGCCGGGGCAGACCCTGCTGGCCCTGAAATCCCGAGGATGCCTGAACGGTGACCAGGTTGGTTCCCAGTTCCTCGAGCGTGGCCCGGATATCGCCCTTGGCGCTTTCGGTCAGTCCGATGGCCGACACGATCGCTCCGACTCCGATGATCGGCCCAAGCAGAATCAGCAGGGTGCGTGACGGGCGAGCCCACAGGCCAGCAGAGGCGGTGCTGAGCAGATCGAGGATCGACCTCATCGGGTAGCCGACTCCTGGTCGATGATCCGACCGTCACGCATACGGATTCGCCGATCGGCTCGATCTGCCAGCTCCGCATCGTGGGTGACCATAACGACGGCCCGGTTGTCGTCGACAAGCGAGCTGAGCACTTCCATGATGTTGTCGGCGTTCGCCGAGTCGAGGGCGCCGGTCGGTTCGTCGGCCAGCACGATCCGGGGGTCGGTGACGATAGCCCGGGCCATGGCAACCCGCTGCTGCTCGCCACCGGACAACTCGGTTGGCCGATGATCGGCACGATCGGCAAGACCGACCCGCTCCAGCGCCTCGGCGGCGAGGCCCCGCCGCTCCCCCGGCCGCAGCCCACGGTAGAGCAGCGCCGTTTCGACATTGCCAGACGCGCTGAGGTGAGGGATCAAGTGGAACTGCTGGAACACAAATCCCAGGGTCTTGCCCCGCATCGCCGTGCGGCGGGCGTCTGAAGCGTGGGTTACGTCCTCGCTGCCAACGGTGATGGAGCCGCTCGTTGGTTTGTCCAGCAGCCCTAGCAGGCCGAGCAACGTCGACTTTCCGCTCCCGCTGGGGCCGGTGATCGACACAAACTCACCGGCATCGATCCGGGCATCGACCGAACGCAGGGCATGCACCGGCACCGAGCCCGGGTAGACCCGGCTCACGTCACGCAGCTCCATCAACGGCGCCTCGCTCATTGGCGAACCGCTAACCGGGGTCCGCTCATTGGCGAACCTCTACCACCACTTGCTCGGATCCGTCGAGGCCTTCGACGATCTCCACCAGCGCGCCCTCGGTTAGGCCGGTAACCACCGAAACCCGCTCGATCGTGCCGTCTGCGGCCAGGATCCTGATCTCCTCGCCACCCGAACCGTCAAGCGAGACCGAGGCCACGGGAACCACCATGGCATCGACCACTTCGGCCAGGGTGACCTCAACTCGAACCGCGGCACCGTCGACGATGTCGAGTGCACCGTCACGCTCGATCTTTCCGGCGTAGCGCTCGACTCCCTGGCCGTCGGTTTCGGGAGCCTCGGCTAGCTCGGCCACCCGGCCGGTCAGCTCGATATCCGAGGCGGTGACGGTGATCAGTGCAGGCAGACCAACCTCGAGCCTGCTTCGGTCGGTGGGGTCGACGGCGACCGAGATCGTCGAATCGCGCTCGACAAACGAAACGAGGGCTTGGCCAGAGTTGACCGAATCGCCAACCTCAACATCGACCGACCCAACAACCGCAGGCCACTCGTTGACCGCCAGATCCGACGGCAGGAGACGCCCGTCGACCGGGTAGCCGTTGGCTTCCTGCCATTCCTCAAGGGCATCGCGGGTGAGGTTGGTGAACTCCTGATTTATGGTGCCCGGCCCGAAGCCGGCATCGGCCAGGAACTGCTCCAACATCTCAACGTCGGGGCCGTCATCGACAAATCGTTGCAGCGGCCGCCAATACGGCGTCGCACCTTCGATGGCCAACATCGGTCGACCGTCGAGCCTGAGTAGCTCATCCCCGGCAGCTACCTCGGCGTCTACCTCGGCGGTGACCCCGGTGACTCGTTGCTGACCGAGGGCGGTGACGGTGAATAGATCCTCGCGACCGACGGTGCCTCGTACGACGACGGTGTCTTGCAGCGTGGCTCGTCCGACCTCGTCGATGACGATCACCTGCTCTTCCTGCTCGGTGTTCGAATCGTCGGTCAACCGAAAGATGCCATAGCCAGCAGCACCGATGACCGCCAACACCAGAATGAGCGTTACCAGACGTTTCAAAACACTTCTCCAATCATCCGGTCAGCCCAGTTCATCCGGTCAGCCCAGTTCAAGGTCGTTCCAACCGCATTCGTCGAGGTCACGCTGGAACTCGGTTTGGCGAGATGGTGGGATGCTGGGGAATCGGCTGACGGCAAGGATGCCGTTCTGGTTTGGTTCCAAATCGCCCAGGTCCCAACCACGATCGATCAGGCACTCGAAGACCGATCGACCCGATTCGTTGATAGCCACCTTCTGCTCGGCGGTTAGCGTCTCCTGGCGCGAGTTCTGCTCGCTGAGGATGGCCCCGATTCCGCTCTCGTTATTGCAGGAGATCAACGCACCCAGGTAGGCGGGTTCGGCCGCTACGGGGTCGTCGGTTTGGCCGGGGATGCCGGCAAAGGTGTAGCCGGCCTCACCGAGGCAGGTGTTAAACACGGTGAGCGCAGTACCGAGACGCACCTGAAATGATCGGTTGGCTTCGGTAACCGACAGCGTCGTTTCGGTGCTCTGAGCAGTCTGGTCATCGGCGGCTGAGACGGCATCGGTTCGCTGCGCTGCCCCGACCCGGGCTTCACCTTCAGCCAGTAGCTGTTGGGCCTCGTCGGCGCTCACTACCTGGATGCCGTCAGCACGCCGGATGACGGTGTTCGGTGTCGCCTCGGCGGTTCCACCACAGCTCGAAGCCATGATCGAGAAGCCAACCGCAAGCACGAGCCACATCCACCTCGGATTGGGTTTGCGCTGCTGCTCCATGATCTCCTACCGATCGTCGCTCGCAGAACTCTAGACGAAGCGGAAACTACGACCCGAGCCGAACCCGGACACCGTCGAGCAAGTTTGCGGAACCGCCGGGCTCCAGCGAACGGAAGGCGATCCGGGTCACGGTCTGGCCTCTCGGCACCTTGTAGGTTCCGGAGTACTGCTTCCAGCCGGTCCCGGTGCTGACGACCTGGATCGAAGTCGGCCTCGATGGTGAGCCGATCAGCAGCTCGATCGATTCGTTGCGTTCTCGACCTCGGTGAGAAAACGACCAGGTCAATGTCGAACCGGGTGTCGAGGCAAAGTCTTGATGAATCGTGGTGGGGTTATGGACATTGAGTTCGATGAGGTGAGATCCGTCCGCAGAGCCAACGCTGCTCTTGGCTCGGTGCCATACCTCGAAACTGCCGGAGCTCGATGTCCATCCCGGTACCTCGGCGGCACCAACGATTTGAAAAGAACCGGAGGCTATTGACCACGCTTCGAAACCACCATTGATCAGCGAGATCTCGGGAATCGTGGTTGGAGGAGCGGTCGTTGTCGTCGGCACAGCGGTTGTGAGTACCCGGGTTGTTGTCGATCGACTCGTAGGCGGCCTAGTGACCGTCGTCCTGATAGTTGTGGGCCGGGTGGTCGTGGCTTTAGCGGTCGTTCGCACGGTTGTGGGTCGAGTGGTTGCCGTCGTGCGAATGGTCGTCTCTCTTAAGGTCGAGGACGTCGTGGCGATGGTCGATGTCGAAGCTGAGGTTGAAGTTGAAGTCGAGGTTGCTGGTGTTGTCGCTACCGACGACGACACCGCGGTGGACCGAGGGATCGTGGTCGACTCGGGAGTTGTGGTTGAAACGATGATTGTGGAGGGCGAGGCGGGACCACTAGTCGACGACGAGGACGTTCCTGCATCGTCGGCATCGCCCTCGGTCGGGGATGTGGGCACAAAGGCGGACCTGCTCGCCGAGCGGCTGGATTCGTCTAACGGCTCGGAGGCCAGACCATCGCTCTGACCAGGGCTTTCGGAGGGGAGGTCGCCGATGGCTTCCAAGCGTTCCGACGCCTGCTCCCCTGGCTCGGCGGGCGATGCACTGCGGAACGCCAGGAAGGCTGCGGCAACGATGCCAAGAGCCAACGCCGATAGTACGACCTGTCGCCCTCTGCCGGAATTCAAACTACTCACCGCCACACCACCACCATGCGAGAGGGTATCAGGGTCAACCTCGCTCCGGTAGTAGCCCCGTGGCAGGATGGCAGCATGAGCGAACTGCTAGTCAATACTGTCGGAACAACCGGGGAAGGAAGTCGCCTTCTGGTGCTGATCCACGGTTACGGCGCCGACGAATACGATCTGGCTCCCCTGGCACCCCATATCGACCCCGAGGGCCGATTTTTCACCATCTGCCCCCGTGGGCCGCACTCAGTGATGGGGGCTGGCGCAGGCTGGTATGAACGCAACAATGATGGCTCCATCGACCCTGCGATGTTTCTGGCCTCCGTCGAGGCGATCGATGCCGCTGTCGACAAGGCATGTGCCGAGAACGGCCTCGATCGTAGCCAGGCGGTCTTCATCGGCTTCTCACAGGGCGGCGCCATGACCCTCGCCAGCACCCTGCGCTCCCCTGGCGCCACCCGCCCGGCCGCTATCGCCTGCCTATCCGGCATGCTCCAGGAGATCGACGGGCTCGATTACGCGTTTAGCGAGGGTGAGTCGCTGCCGGACATTCTTGTGCATCACGGCATGCTCGACCCGCTGGTGACTATCGACCGTGGCCACAAGATTCGTGACACGCTGACCGCAAACGGGATCGAGCACGTCTACCGCGAGTATCCCATGCAGCATGAGATCAGCCCGCAGTCGGTCTACGACCTGCGCGATTGGCTTGCTGAGCGCTGACCCAGGTTGGGGTTTAGTCGAACGGATACACACCGGGTTCGGGAACAGCATTCTCGGTGATGCCTTGCATACCCGCTTGCCCCATAGCCAACCAGGCCTCTCTGGCGCTCGCTCCCATATGAGGCAGGCCGATGAAGTCTGGCGAAGCGATCAACTCCGGAGAGTCAACGGGCTCGATATGGAAGACGTCGAAGGCTGCGCCAGCGATTCGGCCATCGGCCAACCGTTCCGCAACGGCGTCCTCGTCGACGATGCTGCCCCGTGCGGTGTTGATGAGGAACATGCCCGGTCGAAGCTGATCGAGCACCTCGGCGGTATACATGCCGATGGTGGTCGAGTTTCTTGGGAGGTGGATGGTCAGAACCTCGGATCGCTCCCACAGCTCTTCTGGCGACACCGCGGTGACGTTGTACTGCTCATAGAACTCGGGATAATCCTCCCGGTCGCAGGCCAGGATCTCGACTCCAAACGGCTGCAGTAACTTCACCGTTTCCTTGCCGATGTTGCCGCAGCCGTGCACGCCGACCGTGGCTCCTCGCAGTAGCCGACCGCGAGGCGGGGCTGCCCAGTTGCCAGCCCGAAGCTGCACATTGGCCCAGTTCACGTTTCGCACGACATCGAGCATCAACCCGATCGCCAACTCCGACACCGCGTGTTTGTTGACGCCTGGGATCCAGCCCATAGCCACGTTGTGCTTCTTGAGTAGGGCTGGGTCGAGGTGGTCGACACCAGCCGAGCAGCATGCGACCACCTTCAAGTCCGGCAGGTTCTCCAATACCCGTTCGGTGAACCGTTCGATACCGATGACCGCCACGTCATAGCCGGTCAGGAACTCGATCAAATCGTCTTCGGCGGCGACAGATTTCGTGGCGATCTTGGCTTCCGGGTAGGCCGCTAGCAGCTCTTCCTTTAGCTGCGGTAGCAGGTTGAACAGCCGACTGGCGACTGCCACCTTAGGTGTATTCGATGCGGTCATATGTTCCTACTCCGATCGGGCGCTGCGAGAACTCTTCGATGGACGCTAGTGCTTGGTGTGTCGGGCAGCCCATCTGGCGTGCGTATCTAGTTCGCCAGTAGCTGCTGTCCTGTATCTGGTGTGAATCATCGTTCGATACCTAAGCTGCGAGCACCAGACTCGGAAGGACTTCGATGGACACGTTTAGAGATCAACTGGCGGTGGTTACCGGTGGCGGCACCGGCATGGGCCGGGAACTGGTGCGCCAGCTGGCTGCAGCTGGGGCGGACGTGGCAATGTGCGACGTCAACGAAGAGAACATGGCCGGCACCACCGAGCTTGTGGCGTCAGACGGCTCCACTTCGGTGAAGCTCAGCTCACACATCTGCGACGTATCAGATGAGGCTCAAGTTCTGGCCTTTCGAGATGCCGTGATGGTCAGCCATGACACCGAACACATCGATGTGTTGTTCAACAATGCGGGCATCGGAGGCGGCGGAAGCTTCGTCGAAGACGAGCGGGACTCCTGGGAGCTGACATACAACGTCTGCTGGAACGGCGTGTATTACTGCGCTCGGGCCTTTATGGACATGCTGGTTAAGAGCCAGGGCGGCGCACTGGTCAACACCTCAAGTATCAACGGCTTCTGGGCCTCGATCGGCCCAGACACCCCTCACACCGCCTATTCGGCAGCCAAGTTCGCGGTGAAGGGCTTCACCGAGGCGCTCATCACCGACTTCCGAGTGACTGCACCACATCTGTCGGCCCACGTGGTCATGCCGGGCCATATCGGCACCTCGATCGCCATCAACTCAACCGAGGCTCATGGCGGCGTCGACATCGTCACGCTGCGCAAACGGCTGGCACTTCGAGGCCTTCCGGTCGATCAGCTCAGCGACGAGGAGCTGGAAGCCATCGTTGTCGATCGGGGCGAAGCGTTTCGCGATGATGCCCCGACCTCAGCTGCTCAGGCCGCCACGATCATCCTCGACGGGGTGTTGGCTGGGCAGTGGCGGATTCTGGTCGGTGATGATGCCGAGGCCATAGACGAAATGGTCCGCAGTGACCCCTGGTCGGCGTACGAGTCGGACTTCATCGACCGTATGACCGAGGCCGGACACTTTGGCGGTTTGATCCGCTAGGGCAGCCATCGCCACGGGCGCTGCTCGACTCGACTAGAAATTTTGCGGCGGATGTAACACCAGCTGTTCTTGCTAAGACAACACAGGTGTATGAACCCGCAAAACGTAAAGACCGACAAACGAGGCACAAGTCGTCGACCGGCGGTCGACGTCAGGCGGAACGTCGCTCAACATCGCGATGCCCGAGGTGAGGCAGGCCAACAGAAGGTCGGCGGGGCCGAAATCGCCCAGAAGTGGGCGCGCTACTTGGCGGTGCGTGATGAACGTTCTCATAGCGACCTCCTGCATGCCGTCGACCGGTTCATCCGCAGCGAGACCCGTCGCATGCTGGTCAGCCACACCCACCTCGCAGAGGAGGCCGCCCAGGAGACCTTGCTCGGGGTGGAGCGCAAGATAGCCAGCCTTGAGCCGCCGGAGTACCCGGCCGCTTACATCCGCCGGACCCTGAGCAACCGGATGGCCACGCTGCTCCACCGGGAGTCGCGGCGAAGAGCCAGGGAGCTGACCAATTGGAACCCCGACGACGAGATCACCGTTGCCGACGTGTCGACGATGCCGGAGTGGTACGACTTCCTGGAAACGCTGCGAGGTGCAGTCACCGACGACGAGTTCTGGACACTGATCCTTCGTCACCACTTCGACTTTTCCTACGACGAGATCGGCGAACTGCTCGACAAGGGATCGGGGGCGATACGCCAAATAGCGCTGCGGGGGCGTCGTAAGGCCTGCGAACGAATGTCACGTCTTGAGGGTCGGGTTCCCGCCTGGCTCCAAATCGGGGGTGTTGATTCCCCAACAGCACGGCGGCAGCAACCAGCGGATCCCGTCGATGGCCAGCGGCGGCCGTCGACGGGATCCGCCGCGGCGGGCGGTTTCCTTCAATCGGGGCGCCGATGGCTCCTCGACGGGCCCTCGCCGATCATGCCGCTGGTGCTACTTATTGCAGTGCCGTTGCTATTCCAGACACGAGAGCAACCGGCCTCCGCCGAGGTACGACAACCGCCAGCCATCGAGACAACCCCGTACGGCCCCACGGCTCCGTCGATCCAGCCTGACCCGACTAGCCCGACGGCTCGGTCCGATCACGCTGGCTTCGTTAATCCATTCGTAGCGCCACTCAGCGCAGCCGCCGATTCGCTTCCTCCAGCCGGGCCGCCGACAACCGAAACAACACCGACAACCGAGACAGTACCGACGACCGAGACAGTACCGAGGAGCGAATCGACAACGCTGCCACCGCCAGACACAACCGCCCGTATAGCGACCACTGCGGTAGTGAGCACGGCGACAGCGGCGACCCCGGCGGCCGTGGTGTCGACCACCGGCGAATCAGCTGTTCCGGAGTCGATCACTACCGGCTCGACGGCAGCCCCCACCACAGCACCGGCCGTTACGACTGCGCCACTGACGTCAGCCACCACGGGCACAACCGAGCCTGCCACGACGACGACGGCGACCGCGACGACCGCTCGGGTTACGACCAGCACCACGCTGTCGACCACAAGCGAGCCACCTACAACCTCTACCACCGCAGCCAGCACGACGGCGACAAGCGCAACGACCCTAGGCACCACGACCACGACGAGAGCCACGACCTCGAGCACGACCACCGCAAGGGCCACGACGACGACTACGGCTAGGGCCACGACCTCGAGCACGACCACCGCAAGGGCCACGACGGAGCCGAACACGACGACCTCAAGCCAGTCGCGCCGAACCACGACGTCGAACCCGGGGACCGAACCCCCTGCCAACAACTGACACCGGCGATCGGTGCTTCGCAGGGGAAGCCCGGCTACACGTCGTACATATAGATCGGGCGAACCTCGGTCATCGTGCGTGGTTGCTTGCGCCACGGCTTGCCGACCGTCAGTCCCCCGTCGACGACCTGAGCGGTTCCGGTTACCCATTCCGAGTCGTCGGAGGCTAGGAACAGCGCCATTTTGGCGATGTCATCGGCTTCGCCGACCCGGTGCATGGCCTGTGACTCGCCCATCATGTCGCGAGACTTCTGCAGCCGACTCTCGGTCTCGTCGTCGGACACCTGACTGCGCATACGTCCGGCCATCAGCGATGTGGCGATGTAGCCCGGGCAAATGGAGTTCGCTCGCACGCCGTACTCGGCCATCTCTAGGGCCGTCGTCTGCATCAGCGAGATCACCCCGGCCTTGGCCACGGTGTAGATGTGGGCGCCGATACCGGCCTCCAGCCCGCAGACGCTGGCGGTGGCGATCATCGACCCGGAACCCTGTTCCCGCATCACCGGCGCCGCGTGCTTGACGGTGTAGAAAACACCCCGGAGCAGCACGTTCATCGTCTTGTCGTAGTCGTCGCTTGAGATCGACTCCATCGGGCCGGTCACCCCAACAAATCCGGCGTTGGCATACACCGCATCCAGCCGGCCCCATCGGCTTACCGCCTCACCGACCGCCGCTGCGACCTGGTCTTCGTCGACGACGTTGCAACTGACAAACGTGGCATTGTCCCCGAGCTCGGCGGCGAAGGCGCCGCCGACGTCCTCCTGCAGGTCGGCGACAACGACCTTGGCCCCTTCGCTGACGTACAGCTCGGCGGTTGCCCTACCGATGCCGCTGGCGGCACCGGTGATCACGGCAACCTTTCCGTCTAGTCGTCCGGAACCCATATCCAACTACCCCCTGTGAGCTTCCAACGCGGCTGGTGCCGCCCGGCCATCATGTCTCAACCGTTGCGCTGGCCGCCAGATCGACAGGGCCGGGCTTTGGCGGTCAGCAGTCCCACTCGTAGACCTGTTCCTGGTCGGTGAGCCAGATAACCCGGCCGCTGTCGGATTCGAACCTGGCCAGACCATCGCTGTAGACGAGGAAGAGTCCGATGTCGTCGCCGGGCCCGGGGGCGACTACCCGCTGGAGTGGTGCGAAACCCTCGACCGTCGGATCGCTGAGGTCTGTCGGGTAGCGAGACTGGTCGATCTTGCCAAGGTCTTGAGCGAAGACCGGATAGTACTTGGTCGTGCCTGCGACAACCGTCTCGTTCCCACAGGCGCCGTAATAGCTGAACCCGTTGTAAACCTCGACAACTTCGACTTTCTCTAACTCTTGCTCCTGGCCTTGTTCTTGTTCTTGCCCTCCGGCTACGATGTCGTCGGCTTCGCTACTACCACAAGCTGCAAGGACCAACAGCGCGATGGCCGCTAACAAGACGAGGAAGGACCGGCGACGATTTAGGCTGACCACACGATCAATCTAGTCAGTGCTGGTCAGTCAAATCAGTACATGCGGTCAGGCAACGCCGTGGCTACCGCTTTCGATTAGGCGGCGTGGGATCGCTCTCTCTACGAGTCTGCCTCATCTGACTCCATGCTTCGGCGGCGACCAATAGAACGCTGCATACGCCAACTGCGACCGACGATACGAGACCTATCACCGTTGAGTCGGAGACGATGGCAGTCACCCCAACCGTCGCATCGGAGATCGCAGCTATCACCAGCGACCAACCGAGGCGAGGAAGGCTCCTCTTCGCTTTCGTTTCCAAAGGAAGCTGAGGCGATGGTGGGTGATCATCAACTACGGAGTCGACGAACTCGATGTCAGCGGGATCGATTACATAAGCCATCACCCTCTTTGGTGTGTCACCATCGACCCCGAACGAGGCGCCAAGCTCGATCGGGTGTTCTGTGATTGGTTCCCCGAGGTTCACGATTCGTGCCCGATGCCAGTCGGGTGGTTGTTCATCCCTCACGGCAACCACCCAGTCGATCTTGCAACGTTTGTGCTGCGCCACAACGTCAATTGGTCACCCGGAAAATACTCTGCGAGATTCGAGCCCAGATGCAGATCGAAATTCTGATTCAAATTCATAGTCAGCCCCTCTGCGACATTGAGTGTGTACAAGTGCGAGAAGGACGCCGCCGAAACTATCAGCCGTTACCCCAATGGCCGAGTTTGTCGTACCAAGTTGTTACAGTAACAAGACCTGATATAGGTTGACCACCGTCCGTAGCTGAACACGGGAGATCGCCATGACGTCGTCACCCATAGTGGCCCGATGGGAGTTATCCCGACGTCTTGGCGTGCGACGCAAAGAACTAGGCCTCGGCGTCCCGGCAATCACCGAAGCCCTCGGCTTCACCCGCAATTACTGGTCAGCCGTCGAAAACGACCGAACGCTGATTGCCGAAGACAAACTTCAACGACTGTTCGACATCCTCGAGTTCGAAGAGGCTGACCGCTCAGAGCTACTACAGCTAAGAGAAGACAGTCGACAACACGGCTGGTGGGATGATTACTCGGGCATCTTAAATGAAGGTCTCAAACGATTCTGTGGCCTGGAATTTGGGGCGGCAAAGATAAGGGCGTTTGAGAGCAATCGAGTGCCAGGGCTACTGCAAATCCCCGAGTACACGAGAGCAGTCCTTGAACCCGACCCAGCGCATAGCCCCCTGACCCTCGAAGACCACCTCGCCATGCGCCGCCAACGCCAGCAACGCCTTGAGTCCGACCCCCCTCTCGAGTTCATAGCGGTCCTGAGCGAGGCCGCACTTCGCCAACAGGTTGCCGGGCCGGATGTTCAACGAAAGCAACTCGACCACATACTAAATCTGGTAAGAGATGAGCGGGCGCTCGTTCAGGTTCGAGTAATTCCATTCAGCACGAACCCTGGAGCGATCGCCGCTTCGTCGACACTCGTGCTGTTCGACTACGCCAGCTCACACCTTCCACCTATCGCCTGGCAGGAAGCCGAGCGAATGCTCGACATCATCGACCACGAGGACAACCGCTTTCGGCGGTTGGAGCATTCATGGGGCCAGGGCTTTGAGCGCTCGATGAATGACGAGGACTCTGCCTTGATGATGATGGAGATGCTACGAAGTCTTGAATGAACAGCCCGAGCGAATCTTCGGGTATCGGCCAGATCGGCAACTGACCGGACTTCGGCAGGATGGGAGCGTCGAGTCGTTGCCGACTAAGTCATCTCACGTGCGGGCGGGCACTGCCCTTTCGTTCTGGACTCAGTGCAATTCGAACCCAACACGTTCGCCCTGTTGATCAGTTTCTTGCTTACCTCCGCTGACGTACTCGGAAGCAGACGCCGACGAGTCCACCAATACCCAACCGTTGCGGAGCATAAGTTTCGGCGAGCCAGTCAAGTTCGCCCGCTTCGAACGACCCGGAGATGGACCACTCGAGGGCTAGCAGTTCAATACGCCTCTTGAAGCTCGGATCATCATCGAGAGCCACCGCAACGACCAAAACACGAACCGCTCGGACTCGCCGCTAAACCCAAGAACACCCAACGTGGAACCACCAACACACATGGCCCCTGAAACGACAATCAGCATCCATTCACTTCCCCTTTAAGAAGTATTCGATCTTGGCGCAACTTCCGGGTACGATGGCCGACGGTAATGGGTAACTAGGGCATTGACCAAGGTGTTTCCGAAAGAGAGTTTTCCAGCCGCGAACGCCAGGGCAATCTGACCGGAGAGACGAACACCGTTGTTCAATTCAATTGAAGAAGATGTCATAAGCAGTGTGGGGCGTTCTGCCGAGCGTTGGCGCAAAGCCAGACGTTGCACAGATTCCACCTGCATCGAGGTCAACCTAAGTGGCCCAGTCGTGGGCGTGCGCGACAGCAAGGATCTGGCGGCAGATCCTGATGCACCGTTCCCGTCGATTCAGGTACCGGCCGATCGCTGGTCCATGTTTCTATCCGAGGTGATGGGCGAGAGCACACCGGGCGACAATGGTTCGATCTTCTTCAATGAGGAAGACGGGGGCAATGTGGTGCTTACTTCGGCCGAGTCCGACGTAGCGCTTACATACGATTCCGACGAGTGGATCGCGTTCAAGGGTGGCGTCGCCGACGGCGACTTCGGCCCCCTGCACGCCAACGCCCTCTAACTCCTTCGATCAAACCGGCCCGGTACGCCGGGCCGGTTTGTCGCGTTCACCCTCGCGTTAGCATCCATAAAAAATCTCCGCTCCAATTTGACGAAATGTAAGATGCTCGTACTACGGTGAGAACTATTGATGAGCACTTACAGTAACCAATTGGAGGAAGCGGCATGGGGGAAACAAGTCGCAATGAACCGACAGCCAAGGATCTTGAGCTAATCCTTGCTGTCGCCAAGAGCACAGCTAGGACAAGAGGGGCCAACCACTTCGAGGCGGATGAAGTTGCGCAAGCGACTGTCGTAAAGCTCTGGATGAAGTGGAATCACGCGCACATCCGCCAGGCGCGAGCTCTACCCAATGGCAGTTGGGTGGCATACATTCGCAGCACCGCCAAAAACTTACACATCGACCGGATCCGGGCCCATCAACGACGCTTGGCTCGCCAAACCCGGGCATCGATATTCCATGAAGGCAATACGATCACATCTGCCACCGGTTGGCAGGTGCCTGCGACACCGTGCGATTCGGAATGGTTTGTGGCCCGATCGGCGATCGCTGACGAGATTCGCTCTCTTCCCCCAAAGCAGCGGGCAGTGGCCGAAGGCATCTTCATTCGAGAGATGAACGTCGCCGAACTAGCGGACGAGCTAAACGTACAGCGTCAGCTAGTCCGCAAACATCTCCGTGCGGCAAAGCGAACGCTATGCAGCCGTTTAGCCGAGGCGGAGACCGAGCAACAGTCTCGCTAGCAGTTGGTGACGGTCAGTCGCCTTGAGCGCAGGTGTCGTCGACGCTAGAGCTCTCAAGGATCGACTCGACCGTCACCTCTTGCGAGTCGGCCGGAGTCGAATCCGCGACGGCTAGGCGTTCTATACGAGAGAAGTCGTCTTCTAGGTCAACTGTTTCCAACTGGCGGAGTGCTTCCCGCCTTATCCGCTCATCGAATGCCCGCTGCACGGGGTCGATAGCGACGTCGTTGTCGTACGGATTCTCGGCCATCACACTCTCGTTTCGTATTAATAGGCCCCAATATGTTGTCGAAGATCGACGAGGAACTTTGGCGATCGCATGTAGCCCCACCGGCTGCAATGATCGGTCCCTTCACACTAAGACGCCACCGCAGGCGCAAGAAGTTACCTCCCCCGGCCGAAAATCGAACGAATCTTCTGCCCAGGCCGAAGCGGAACCACCTAACTGGCCACTGCGTCAACTCTTACCATGTTCTTAACTGTGCCGGTTCGGCTCGACTGTGGGGCCAAGCGTTAGTAGACATCTCAGGATGAGACGAACAAACCGAACGAATATACAACCGATCACACGCTTGGTCGCTGTGTTACTCGGAGCGCTGATGCTGGCTGTACTTCCAGCGGCCAGCTCCGGCGCAGTCGAAGCTAACGGCCATCGCCGCTCCTCGCCGACGGTTGTCGTCGCCAATCGAGGCTCGGGCGACATCTCCGTCATCGACACCCGCACCCATTCGGTAGACAACGTCGATCTTCCTGGCGAGGCAGAGCCGATGTACGTCAGCCACGACCCTCGCCAGGACCGTGTCTTTGTTGGCGATCGGGCTGCTAGCCAGATGATCGTGCTCGATGACGACACCTTCGAAGTAGTCGACTCGGTCGACGTCGGTGACGGCGTATTCCACCAGTGGCTCGATCCGGTGAGGCGCCAACTCTGGGTCGTCGGCGACAGCTCGCAGACCGTCACAGTAGTCGACACCCGCACCCTCGAGGTGCGAACCACAATCGCCATGCCCGCCGATGTCGCCGATAGCGGCGGCAAGCCCCACGACGTGTTCGTCAGCGGCCGGTTTGCCTACGTAACTATCCTTGGGTTCGACGATGACAACAATGACGAGACTCCCACGGTCGGCCAGGTAATTCAGTACTCGACCCGCGACTTCGCCGAAGTCAGCCGCACAACCGTCGGCGATGATCCTCACGTGTTCGTCAGGCAGGGCGTTCTCTACGTCGCCTCCCAAGACTCCTCTGAGGTAGCAACGTTCAACGCCCGCACCATGCGACTGCTGCGAACCACAACTGTCTCAGCCGCTCACGGCATCTTCGTGACCGGAGGAGGCGAGGTTCTGGTGACCTCGATCGCTGATGGTGGCACCAACGCAGTGTCCGAACTCAACCGTCGAATCACCCGAGTGGTAGACACCGTCGATACCAGCGTGCCGGTACCGCACAACCTGACCGTGGACGGTCGACGTCAGATGTACGTCACCCATAGCGGGCCGACCGCCGATCAGGTCTCGATCGTTCCGCTTCGGCGTAATGGTTTCGGCGATCCGGTCACCGTTACCGTCGGCACCAACCCATTCGGTTTGGCCTTCGTTCGTTAACGACTGGGCTGCTCGGGGGCCGGCTTTGGGGCTTCAATCCAAAGGTTCGGATCGACCCGGTCGTTCGATGACGCCGGGTCGATCTCGGTCACCAACCGCCATGCCTCGTCAGCCCGGGCTCGGGCGTCGAGGTAGCGGCGGTGGGCCCGGCCTGCCGCCGTTACCGATTCGATGACCTGGGGGTCGTCCGCTCCGTCGCTCGATCGTAAGCGGACCATCTCCGCCTCGACCATCAAGCGCGATGCGTCAGTATCGAACTCGTTGGCTCGAGCGGTGGCCTGCGTCGCTCGATCTCTGGCCTCGGCCAACAGAATCATTGAGGTGTCGTCGGGTTGAAGATCCAGCGGCACCTCGTTTGGCGTTTGAGCGAAGATGGCCATCGGTAACTTGTCGACCAACTGGTCGAGCGGAACGTCGCCCGGTCCCAGAGAAACGCCTTTACTGATTCGCAACGGGGCGAACACCAGATCGGCGCCCTCGACTCTCTGCAACAGATCCGATGCCTGAGCTACGCCGCTGACATGGGCCGGGATGCGAGCATCGCTCAGCAGGCCCGCCACCCGAGCCCGTTCGGCCTCATCCAGCCCATCGACCCAAACCCATACTGTGGCACCGCCCCAGATCGACGCTCGGGTACACATCCAAGCCAGCAGGGTAAGGAACTGACCGCTGCTGTCGTCTGCCCACCAAACCACGATCGTCGATGGGGTTCGTCGATCCTTCGGCCGTTTACTCCACCCGGCATCTGGCATATGGACCACACCGACGCTGCAACCGAATCGTTGCGCGGTTTGAACCAACGATTGGTAGCCGTCGACGTTTGACGAGTCGGCCGGGCCGTCATTGAACCAGCTGAACAGTGACAGATTAGGGCGTAGGGCCCCGATGCCGTGAGCTTGGAGCATGGCCGACGCACCGGCCTGCAGATCGCTGGCAACGACGACCCGGTCATAGACGTCGTTGTTTCGGTAGCTGAGCTCCCGATGAAGCTCTAGCTGCACTCGAGCGGCGTGTTTGCGGGCCACCGGCCCTCGCCCGGGGATGATCCTGGCCACGGTGGTGAACCCAGCCCCGCCTTCGATCCAGGAGGCAACCTCGATCAGCCGAGCTCGCCGCTCGTGATCGCGGGGAGCGAAGACCACGGTGCATGGCCGCCAGTCGCGCCCGTCGTCGGCATGGGTCTCCATCATTTGCAGGTTCGAGCGAAGGTTGGCCACGTGGAAGCCGCGCGTGCTGTCAGACCACCGGGCCTGTTGGACCGTGCGCTGCAGGTATCGGTACAGGGCGAGAATCGCCAGACCAGCCAGCGCTCCGGCGACCGGGTCGATGGCCACGATGGCACCCACGCACGCCACGGTGCCGAGCAGGCTGAGCCGCCAGTCGAAGATCTTGAACGTCGGCCGGAATGAGGTGTTCGCCGCTCTGGCTTCGGAGTACGTGGCATAGTTGATCAGCCCGTAGCTGGCCAGGAAGAACATCGAGATGATCGGGGCGACGAGGTCGAGGTCGCCGACCGCCACGGTGACCAGGGCAATGGCCGCGCTGAGCAGCATGGCCCGCCGCGGATTGTCGTTCGGGCCGCTGCCAACTTCGAACAGCCGAAGCGGCTTGATCAGCTGATCACCGGCCAACCGTTGCAGAGTCCGAGGAGCGCCGAGAATCGAGGCGATGGCTGACGAGAGCGTGGCGGCGATCACCCCTACGTCGACCAGTACCGGCCAGTACGACAATCGACGCATGATGGCGGTGTCGGCCCGCAGCTCGCTGAGCGGCACCGCCATGGCGAAGGCGATGACCGCCAGCAGATAGATCGCCGTCGACAAACCGATAGCCATGAAGGTGCCGCTGGTGATGCTCCGGCTGGGGGTGCGCAAGTCTCCCGACATAGCCACACCCTGGGTGAAGCCGGTGATGGCGGGAAAGAATATGGCGAAGCTGACCCAGAATGAGCCGCCGTTAGAAGGCGCCCCGAGGTTCCGGCCCAGCTGATCGAAGCCCAGCTCGGGGGCGATACCGACAAAGAAGGCCACAAGCGCAACGCCGAGGCAGACCATAACTACATATTGCAGCCGGGTGGCGATGTCGGCCCCGAGCCAGGCGATGCCGACCAGGAGCACGATCGTGGCCGCGGCGACGAGTCGAGGGAAAGCTTCGTTCTCTGAGCCGACAACACTGGCTACCGCCTCGCCAAGACCGATGGTGTAGAAGGCCACCGAAACCGACATCGCCAGGTAGAGCACCAGGCCGATGGCGCCGCCAAACGCCGGGCCTAGCGTGCGTGAGATGAGAAAGTACACCCCTCCCCCGCCGACCCGAAGGTTGGTGGCGATAGCCGCCAGTGAAACCGTGGTGAGTAGCGACACCGCGGTGGCCAACACGATGATGACCAGCATCTGCAGCAAGCCGACGCTGCCGGTGACGAAGCCGACACGGAGAAACAGCACCAGGCCGAGGATCGTGAGCAGGCTCGGCGTGAACACGCCGCCGAAGGTGCCCAGTTTCTGCGACTGGTCTTCTGCCGAGCGCGCCTGTGAATCGGTCATCGCTGATTCGGTTGTCGTTGCGACGACATCAATTCGCTTCATTTCGCCCGAGCCTCAGGTAGGTGTAGCACATCAGGCCGCAAATCCGGCGGGTTTCAACGTAGATGTCAAATGACAGCAGCCTTCGTTGCGCAGCACATGGGCGCTGCAGGATGTACGGTCAGATAGCTCCCAACTGAGAAAGCAGTCGTGCTGTGGTCGACACTCCTCCCCCCGCTCCAAATTGGTACCCCGACCCGATGGGGCGGCATGAGTACCGGTGGTGGGATGGTCTGGATTGGTCCGACCAGGTGTCTTCGCATGGGCGGCCGGGCGTCGATTCACTGGAGAAAGACGCCAAGATGGTCGCTCCCCAGCAGGCGCCGGACAAGATCCAGCAGCAGGTGCAAAAGCATGCCAACCAGGTAGAGAAACGCGGCGCCCCGCAGCCGACAGCAACTAGTTTCAGCGATCACGGTTCGGCCACCGGGCTTATGGAGCAGCCGATCCTGGTCATAAACCAGAAGTGGAAACTGATCGAGGTCAATACCGAGTTCGCCATCTTCGACGCCAACGGCAACCAGGTCGGAGCGGTCCGCCAGGTCGGCCAGAATGCGTTCAAAAAGGTGATCCGGTTCTTCGGCAGCATCGACCAGTACTTCACCCACAAGTACCAGGTTGTCGATCTCAACAACCAGCCGATCCTGTTGATCACCCGACCGGCCAAATTCATCAAGTCACGGGTCGTCGTTCAGGATGCGGTTGGGGCTGAGGTCGGGCAGATCGTGCAGAAGAACGTGTTCGGCAAGATCAAGTTCATGTATTTGGTCAACGGTCAGGAAATCGGTGGCATCTTCGCCGAGAACTGGCGGGCTTGGAATTTCTCGATCAAGGACGCGAACGACAATGAGGTCGCTCGGATCACGAAGACATTCGAGGGTCTGCTAAAGACGGCCTTCACCACCGCTGACAACTACGTGCTCCAGGTCCATCAACCACTGAGCGGCCCGCTCCAACAGATGGTCTACGCCTCAGCGGTCACGGTCGACACTGCGCTTAAGCAGGACGCCCGCGGCGTCAGCGGGGGCGGAATGTTCGACATGCTGGGCGGCTAGCGCGAGGCGGCAGCTCGTACCGTTGCTGCTGTTTCTGTTGCCGGATTATGAAGCCGGGTCGACGACTACTCGGCCACGAACCTGGCCGGCCATGATGGCGTCGCCCTGGGCGATCAACTCGGACATCGGAACAACCTCGATCATTGCTTCGAGCTGATCGGCGGGAAGTTCGACTGCCAGTCGAGCCCAGGCAGCCTCGCGCTCGGCGACCGGTGCCATAACCGAGTCGATGCCTCGCAGCTGTACGCCGCGCAGGATAAACGGCATCACCGTGGTCGGCAGGTCAACACCGCCGGCCAAACCGCAGGCGGTGACAACACCCTGGTACTTCGTTTGGGCCAGGATCTTGGCCAAAATGGTTGAGCCAGCAACGTCGACCGCGCCAGCCCAGGTTTCGCCTTCGAGCGGCTTGGGGGCTTCAAGCATTTCGTCCCTGGTAAGGAAGTGGCTGGCCCCCAGCGACTTCAGGTAATCCTGCTGCTCGGGTCGACCGGTGATCGCTGTCACCTCGAAGCCTCGCCCAGCCAACAGAGCAACGGCAACGCTGCCAACCCCTCCGGCAGCACCACTAACCACGACAGGACCATCGGCCGGTGTAACGCCACCCGCTTCGAGACCCAGCACACAGAGCATGGCGGTGAGGCCAGCGGTGCCGATACCCATGGCCTGCTTGGCCGACATCCCGTCTGGGCGAGCGACCAGCCAGTCGGCCTTGACCCGTTGACGCTGCGAATAGCCGCCCCAGAATCGTTCGCCGACGGCCCACCCGGTCAAGACCACCGGATCACCGGCGGCGAATCGGGCGGAGTCTGCTGAGACGACCGTGCCTGCCAAGTCGATGCCTGGCACCATCGGGAACGAGCGGATGATTCGACCCTGCCCGGTAAGGGCCATGCCGTCTTTGTAGTTCAGGGAGGAGTAGTCAACGTCGACGACTACCGATTCGTCACCTTCGTAGACCGGCAGGTCTGCATCGCTGAGTTGCTCGATGGACGCCACAGCCGACTTCGGATTTCCCTCTTCTGCTTCGCGCACTACGAGGGCGTTGAAGGTGTTCATGTTGATCTCCATACTTCGATCGGGGTTACTCGTGTTTGCTGGCGGATTCGATCAACTATGGACGATGGTCTCGGCGCCAGCAAAGTGACAGGCCACAGGGTGACCATCGCCTCGATCGACCAGCTCCGGCTGTTCGGTACTGCACCGGTCTTCGGCCTTCCAGCAACGGGTCCTGAATCGGCAGCCACTTGGCGGATCGATCCCGCTCGGCACGTCGCCCTCGAGCAAAATCCGGGTCCGTGCCCGTTCCACCGATGGGTCGGGAATCGGCACCGCCGACAGCAGAGCCTGGGTATATGGATGGCTCGGATTATCGAAGACCTCAGTGTTTGAGCCGAGTTCGACGATCCTCCCCAGATACATGACCCCGACAACATCGGAGATATGGCGCACAACCGACAGATCGTGGGCGATGAACACGATTGCTAGATCGAACCGTCGTCGCAGGTCATCGAGCAGCTCGATGATTCCAGCCTGCACGCTCACATCGAGCGCCGAAACCGGTTCGTCGAGCACCAGCACATCGGGGTCGAGGGCCAAAGAACGGGCCAATGAGATCCGCTGCCGTTGACCACCGGAGAACTCGTGGGGGAAGCGAGATCGGAACTCCGGGCGAAGCTGTACGAGTTCTAGCAGCTCATCGGCCCGGGTCGCGGCCTCGGCTTTTTCCATGCCGTGCACGATCAATGGCTCGGCGATGATCTCACCGACCCGCATTCTGGGGTTCAGCGATGAGTACGGGTCTTGGAAGACAATCTGTAAGTCTCGACGGAGACGGCGCATCTCGCTGGCCGGTTTCGCCAACACGTCTTCCCCATCGAAGCGCACGGTTCCGCCATCGGGTTCGATTAGCCGCAGAATGCTGCGGCCGGTTGTCGACTTCCCGCAACCGGACTCACCGACCAGGCTCAGGATCTGTCCTCGGTGCAGATCAAACGACACGTCGGACACCGCATCGACCCGACCGATAACCCTCCGCAACAGCCCCGTCGAGCGAACATCGAAGTGTTTACGAAGGTCACGAATCTCCAGAATCGGGCGGTCGCTGGCCCGGTCACCGTTATCGGCCCGATCGGACTGCTCTGTGTCAGCACGGTCGCTCGCCTCAGTCGCACCGGCACGCCGGGCTGGTGGTGGCACGGCGGTCAACCCGAAGGACGGATCCTCCAGTTCATCTCGGCGATGGCAGGCCGACTCGACCGCGCCCGAAGATTGCAAGCGAGGATCCTCGACCATACAAACATCGATGGCGACCGGGCAGCGAGGATGAAAGGCGCAGCCGCTCGGCAGAGAAAACGCTGACGGGGGAACGCCAGCGATAGGGGTGATCGGGACGTCACGCCGGTCGAGCCGGGGCAGGCAGCCGATCAGCCCGCGTGTATAGGGGTGGCGGGTGGCGGCGAAGACCTCGGCCACCGTGCCCTGTTCAACGACCCGACCGCCGTACATGACCACCAGCTTGTCGGCCATGCCTGCCACCACCCCAAGATCGTGGGTGATCAGCACGATGCCAAGGCCACGCTGCTCCTGAATCGTTCGCAGCACATCGAGGATCTGAGCCTGGATCGTGACGTCGAGGGCGGTGGTCGGCTCGTCGGCGATCAACACATCCGGTTCGTTCGACATAGCGAGGGCGATCATGGCCCGCTGCCGCATTCCGCCCGACAGCTCATGGGGGTAGCTGTCGACCCGTCGCTCGGGTTCGGGTATCGAAACAAGGTCGAGTAACTCGATGGCCTCATCTCGCAACACCGACGTTCGCCGGGTGGCTTTATCCTTGCGCCTTGCTCTCCCCCCTGCTTCTTTGCCGCCATTATGAGCGGCGGTGTCTTTGCGGCCCTTATGGGCCGCGATGGCCCCACCGATTTGCTGGCCAAGGGTCAGCACCGGATTCAGTGATGTCAGCGGGTCCTGGAAAATCATGCCGATGCGTCGGCCGCGATATTCGCGAAGCTCCTCGGTCGGTAAACCAAGAATTTCGTCACCTCGAAACCGCACCGAACCGGATACCGACGCGGTGTGAGGCAGCAGCCCCATAGCGGCCAGCATGGTGACGCTTTTACCGGATCCTGACTCACCGACAACCCCAAGCACCTCGCCAGGAGCGACGTCCAGGGAGACACCACGGACCGCTTCGACGGGTCCTTCAGCGCTGTCGAACGTGACGGCGAGATCCCGCACTTCCAGCAATGGGTGCTCGGGTGAGTTACTCATGGTGGCCAAAAGTTAGCCTCTCGCAGCCACATAGACATAAGGTGCAGCTAGAAGCATCGCGTATCGATGGTTCTCCGACCCTGGAATTGCCCCGACCATCGTCGAAACCACCAGCCAAAAGGGGCGATGGGGGAAATCGTGCGGCGCATATTTGGAGCAGTTCTTTTTTCGTTCGTCTTGTTCCTGGCCGGTTGCGGAGATAGCTCCGATGACGCGGCAAACGGGGACGAGACCGAGACCGAAGCAGGAGGTGACGAGTCTTCGGGCAGCGACGCTTCGGGGGACTCAGACTCTTCGGGAGATTCAGATTCCTCGGGAACCGGGGAAGATCTCGACCCAAGCGGCTCGGCAATCAGCGACACACCACTGGTGATCGCTCGAGACATGGACCTCTCAACGCTCGACCCGTCGAGGTCGTTCTGTGATACCTGTCAGCTGTATCTGACCGCGGTCTACGAGACGTTGATCGGCCTCGACCCGTCGGACAACGAAACCTTCGTCCCTCGCTTGGCGACCGGCTGGGAAGGCAACGCCGACAACACCCAGTTCACCTTCACGCTCGATCCCAACGCCGTCTTCGCTGATGGCAGTCCGGTCGAAGCCGAGGACGTGGCCTGGTCGTGGCTGCGGTTGCGCAACATCGACGCATCGGCGTCGTTCCTGTTGGCCAGTATCGACACCATCGATACGCCCGACCCTCAGACGGTGGTCGTGAACCTCAAGTTCCCGGACTCGGCGTTCCTGGCCAAGGCCAATGCGCCGTACACGGTGATCATCAACAGCGAGGTGGCCATCGCTAACGGGGCCAACGCCGACGAGGATTCCGAAGTGACAGACGAGGCCGACCCGTGGTTCCTGGAGAACTCGGCCGGTAGCGGGCCGTTCGTGCTCGAAAGCTACGCCGAGGGCGATGAGCTCAACCTGGTCCGCAACACCAACTTCTGGCGTGAGGGTCCGTTCTTCGAAGCGGTAACCGTTCGCCAGGTTCAGGACGCGGTTACTCAGCGTCAGCTGCTTGAAGCTGGCGATGTCGATATCGCCATGCAGATCGACCCCGACACCGCAAGCGGTATCGGAAACGCCGACGTGCTGGTCGACTACGTCGATTCGTTCAACTTTGTCTACATCGCTCTGGCCGAAGGAGCGACAACCGATGTGCCGCTCACCCCGGAGATCCGCCAGGCCATCGCTCTGGCCATCGACTACGAGGGCATGATCGACGTCACCGTCGGCGGCCGTGGCAAGGCGCAGGCCTCGCCGATTCCTAACGGCTTCTCCGGCACCTCCGGTCTGACGCTGCCAAAGCAGGACGTTGAGGGAGCGATGGCGTTGCTAGAGGGAGCCGGTGTCGGTGATGGATTCGCCATCCGGGCCGCCTACCCCACGTTCAACGTCTACGGCGTCGACTTCAACACCATGATGCAGAAGGTTCAGATCGACCTGGCAGCGGTCAACATCGAAGTTGAACTTGTGCCGCTCGAGGTGTCGGTCTGGGTTGATGAGTGGTTCAGCGAAGAGGGAATTCCGCTCACCGCGGTCTACTACGCACCGGACCACACCGACTCGATTCAGTACATCGAGTACTTCGGTCAGGTGCCGGATTCCCGTTGGTCGACCCAGGCCAACCCCGGCGGTGACCCGATCATCGAAGAAGAGCAGGTCCGCCTCCAGGGCGAAGCCCTCGCAGCCACCGGTGCCGCTAAAGAGGCGCTGTACGCCGAGCTGGCTCAACTGATGATCGACCAGAAGATCGTGCTGCCGATGGTCAACCCCCAGCTGGTTCTGGCTAGACGGGCCGACATCGAAGGCGTGCACTACAGCGCCTGCTGCAACTTGGAACTGGCTCGGGTGGCACGGACCGGCTGATCCAGATCACTATTCCGAGCTGACGCAGGCAATTCGAGCTGACGCAGACAACTCAAGGCGTACCGTATGGCTGGCTACATCATTCGACGATTGCTATTGGTTCCCCTCCTGCTGGTGGGGATAGCAACGTTGACGTTCACGGTGAGCCAGACCATTCCGGCCGACCCGCTGGCAACACTTGTCAGCGAACGCCAACTCAGCAATCCCGTCGTCGTGCAGGCGGCGCGGGAGCGCTGGGGCCTCGATAAGTCGGTGCCAGAGCAGTATGTCGTCTACCTCAAGAATCTGGCCCAGGGAGACATGGGCACATCGTTTCGAACCAAGCGCCCGGTTCTCGACGATCTACTTCAGCGGCTCCCGGCCACCCTCGAACTGACGTTGGTGGCGCTGGTGGTCGGCACGGTGACCGGCGTTGGACTTGGCGTGGTAGCGGCTCGCCGGCGCAACACCAAGATCGACAGTTTCGCTCGATTGATCGCGCTGATCGGTTCGTCGTTGCCGGTGTTCTGGGCCGGGGCAATCCTGCTGTTCATTTTGTGGGCCCAGCTCGATTTTGCGCCTGGACCGGGCCGTCTGAGTTCGCGCGCTCCAGAACCGGATCACGTCACCGGTATGTTCACCGTCGACTCGTTGCTCGATGGCGACCTTGGTACCTTCTGGGACGCGCTTTCGCATCTGCTGCTGCCAGGCATCGTGCTTGGCTGGGTGCTGATGGGAACCATCACCAGGTTGGTCAGGGCCAGCATGCTTGAGGTGCTCGACCAGGACTACATTCGCACCGCCAGAGCAGCCGGCATTCCCGAACGCCTCGTGATGCGACGCTATGCGCTACGTAACGCCATGCTGCCGACGCTGACCATCGTTGGTCTGGCGTTCGCCACGCTCATCGCCGGAGCGGTGCTGGTGGAGATCGTATTCACCTGGCCCGGGATCGGGACCTACGCCGTCGAGTCATCACGAAGTCTCGACATTCCGGCGGTGATGGGGGTGTCGATCTTCGGAGGCTTCATCTTCCTGATGGCCAACCTAGCCACCGACGTGCTCTACGCCTTTGTCGATCCGAGGATTCGTCTTGGCTGAGATAACCGTCGTCGACGCCGACGCTCCGCTGGTCATCGCCTCAAAGGGGCGGGCTCACTGGATCTCTCCCCCGGTCATCATCGGTATGGTGGTGCTGGCGTTCTGGGTTGTGGTGGCCATCACGGTGCAGTGGTGGGCTCCGTTCGATCCGCTCGAAGTTGCCGGGCCACGATTGGAAGGCCCAAGCCTCAGCAACTGGATAGGGACAGACGACCTCGGCCGAGACGTGTTTACCCGCACCATGTATGGGGCTCGCAACTCGATGCCGATAGCGGTGCTGGTCATTTTGGCCTCGGTGGTTATCGGCTCGACGATCGGTGCCATTTCTGGCTTCCTTGGCGGTTGGTTCGACGCGGTGCTGATGCGTTTGGTCGACGTGACTCTGGCCTTCCCACCGATCCTGCTGGCCATGGTCATCGCCGCCACGCTCGGACCGGGGCTGCGGAACGCCTTCTTCGCCATGATCGTTGTCTGGTGGCCGATCTACGCTCGGCTGCTGAGGGGCCAGGTCATGGCCATCAAACAGCTCGACCACGTCGAGGCCGCGGTGGCCATCGGAGCCACAAAACCTCGGATCCTGCGTCGCCATGTGCTGCCCCTATCGATGACGCCCATCCTGGTCAACGCCACGGTCGACTTCGGCAACGTCGTACTGCTGTTCGCCTCGCTCAGCTTCATCGGTCTTGGCGCGACACCACCGGCACCGGAGTGGGGTTCGATGATCACCGAGGGGGCGAAGCAGTTCTACGACTGGCACATCGCCACCGCCCCAGGTGTTGCCATCCTCACAGTGGTGCTGGCATCGAACTTCGTCGGCGACGGCCTGCGAGATCTGCTCGATCCTCGATCTTCCTAAACTGAAGATCGAGCGACCCAGCGAGGTGTCATCTTGGCTACGACAACCGTCGTCCATAACCTGCACGCAGAGTACGACATCTATATCGGGCGCGAAGTGCCCGAGCATGGACTCGCCGCTAGCAAGTGGGGCAACCCTTTTGTCATGTCCGACGAGAGCGATACCGAGCGCGAGCGGGCCATCAGCGCATATCGATCTGCGTCGGGCTTCGGACTCGCATAGTCATACCCATAACCTTTTGCAGCCTCTCGGCCTCTCTGATGAGCGAGATCATAACCACGCGGATTTCGCAGATACGCCGTGCGCAAGAACAGCCATCGCCGATCGGGTTCGCTATCTCATCGCCAAAATAGTCTTTCGATCTGAGCCAGACGCCTAGAGCGAAGAAACCGCAATTGAGCCTACATCAAGCTTCAGACAGTCGCTTCCGAACTGCTTCATAGCCACAAACACCTCTCCGAGATCCCGAACAGCGCTCTCTGAGAGCCAGAAGCCCGTCTGAACTGGATACACACCTGAACGCTCCATAGCCGGACCGTCGACGATGGCCAGAAGATCTCCGATCACAAGTGAATCCAGAAAGCGCAACAACCTGCTAACTAGTCCAGCTTCGGCGAATCTGTGGCCAGATGTGCATGGCTCCGACTCTGGGCTCAGGCCAGACAGAAAATTGTAGGGAAATTCGTCCTGATATTGATTGAGCAGCCAACTGATGGCATCCCCGAAAATCTCAAGCGATACACCGCGCAAATATTTCCCATTACGACCATAAGCTACGAGTTCGGTCTCTACACTCACTGTGGACCCAATGCCACCAAATCATGCCGGTTTAGTTCGATAAAGCTCGACTCTTGGGTCGGCTTTTTGACGGGTTCGAAACCTGGAATCGTAAGCGTCGCATAGCCACGGCTCCTCAGCCATCCCTTCTCTGACCCGATTACTACATTGGCGCTAGCGAGGGCCGTAGCGAGTTCTCGGAGAGTATCGACGTCGAAGTTACTCCCGCTAAAGGAGAAGTGTGAGAAGGTGATGCCAACGACCGTGCCGCTAGCGATATCACAATCTATGGAGAGGAAACGAGCATCATCATGCTGCTCAGATATCACGTATACTAGTGGCCCATAGTCGCGCTCGACCCGCGACTCATGTCGGCCTAATTCCAATAATTCCTCGAGCAGCGTATCTGCGATATCCTTCTCATTCATTTCAGGGGAAGATCCTGGCAGATCTAGTACCTAATCCAGCCAAAACGTCTCAGCTTGGTCTGTATTCCTTGATTCTGCGCGATCCAGTTGTCCTTTCGCACTTGACTCCTAGAGTAGCTTGCGCCACCTGACTTTATCTCCCAGAACCGAGTCTTTCCGCTGAAACGACTTGTTATTCGAATATCCGGGAATCGCCGACCCCATGGCGTATCGATCTTCCGCTTCACATTCGATACTCGCGATAGCGGGTGTCGCAACCTGGCCGTCCACAATGCGATCTTCTCCGCCTGAGCACCTTGAGCCGCGTTAAGCGCTTGCCTGGAGCTTCCCCTGGGTTTTATGCCTGTTATCCGTTCAACCGCCCGCATCTTCCGGCAAGAGGTGTTGTGGTTCAGAACGGCAGAGTCACCGGCGCCGACGAAGTATGTATGAAGGTCTTCGACCGTGAAGTTGTGGACCGTGGCCTCGGTCACTGTGGCGGAGGTGACCTGTTCGACTGCGACGGTTACACCATCGCTGTCGAGTAACAAGTCACCCGCTCGGACATCGCCAGCCTCCAGCCACTCACCTTCGTTGTTGACCCAGATCGGGTGCCCCTCGGTAGCCACCACTGAACCGCCACCGGTCTTGATCTCGACCAGGGTCTTAACACCGGAACCGACGATGGTCTGAACAACCTCGCGCCCACCAGACTCACCAGTGTTCGGATCCTCAGCCCACACGAAATCGCCGACCGCGATCTCTTCGATCGCCCGGTACGTCCCGTCTGCCATCAACACCGCTGTGCTCGGCACGAAGCTGTTGCACGGCAAACCATCGGCCCGTTTGGAAACCTGTCTGGCCGCGTCATCTGCTAACTCGCTGACACCCTTGACCGCTTTGTCGCAACCCATTTTGCAGGCCTTGCGCAACACGGCGGCACCGGTACCAACCACCGGCAACATCGCCAAACCTGAGATCGCAGCGTTCTTATAGTCACCCTCAGCTAGGTAGAGCGCAGCGTTCGCCAGGTCGGCGGCCATACCAACCGGGTCGGGCAACATGCCAGCAATATCCAACGCAGCGTGCGGATCGATCTTCGACGCAGCCTTAGCCACCGTCTTGGTGACCGCAACCGTGGTCGATGCGACCTTCTTCACCGCGTTCTTGATCGACGACAGACCCCACTCACCGGTCGGATCGAAATACGTCATCGGATTGTTAGCGACGTAGCTATACCGATTCAACGCCGCTGGATCGCTGAAGTCGGGCATGCTTGTGTCAGGCGAGATGAACCGCCCGATCCCCGGGTCATAGAACCTCGAGTCAAAGTCCAACAACCCGGTCAGGTCGCTCTTACGCTGACCACCGAAGCCAAGGCTGTCGGACCGGGCAGCAGTCCGTTCTTGGCCCCAAGGCCGGTAGCGAGCAAGCTCAATCGAACCGTCGCGACCCACGTTGGCCGCAGCCGAATTCAGATGATCGTGCAAGGTGTATTGCAGGTCACCCGATTGCAGCACCGCTACCCGTCGGCCACCAAGGAAGTAGTGGGCAGTCATACCCTCAGCGGCTAGCTGGTTGCCGACGTCCGCCAATTCACCTTCGCCGGCCTCGACATTTGCCGGGGTGCGAGCCTGCGTCTGCGAATCGGTTCGACGATCGAGACTGGCCGCCAGATCAGCGGCGGCGACCGACTTGGGTGCCGAGTAAAACTCCAGCACCGCGTTCTGGATAAACTGCTGGCCGTCCTTTACACAAATGCCAACTTGGAACCACTTGCTACCGTTGAATCGCTGATCATGAGGCGCAACGAAGGTCGCCACATAGCAGCGAGGCTTGACGCTGAATCGGTAGGACCCGTCGTCGTCGGTGTGGGTGGTTTCTAGGAAGCGACCCCGAGACCCATCGCCGTTTGCCTCAAAGAGGTCGATCTGGACACCGCCGACCGGGCCTTTAGGGTTGGTGACCGTGCCAGTTATCTCGGTCTTGGGGGGCTCGACCTTCTTTATCAACTGGGCGTCTCGAACCACCTTTTGCCCGGGCTCAACACAGGCTGGGATTGAGAGCCACTTGCCACTTTCGAACGAGTCACCGTCTGGGGCGATGAACGTGAGCGAGTAGCAGCCCGGCTTTACCTCGAACCCGTAGTTGCCGTTGTCGTCGGTAAGCGTGTTCTCGACGAACTGACCACGGGAGCCATCAGCGTTGGCCTTGAACAGATCGACCTGTAAACCACCGACCGGTTCACCGCCGGCGTTTGTGACGGTGCCCACGATCTCTGTCTTTGAGGGCACAACCTTCTTGTCGAGTTGCGCGTTCTGGACCGCGGTCTCGCCTTGCTCGACACATACGCTGGCCTGAAGCCACCTACTACCGTTGAACGTATCGCCCTCGGTGGCGATGAAGGTGAGCCGGTAGCAGTCAGGCTGTACATCGAACTCGTATCGCCCATCGGCCCCGGTAGCGACGTTGGACAGAAACTGTCCACGTGATCCGTCATCGGCCTGTAGGAACAGGTCGACCTGCAGCCCCTCGACTGGGGTGCCGTCGGCCGCGGTAACGGTGCCGGAGATGGACGTCGGGCCAGATCCTGGACCGTCAGGATTCCCCTCTGGCACCTGCGGATCTGGGCCGGGAGCCCTCGGCACGATGTCGGAACCGACCGTGGTCCACTCATAGGTTTCGCCGACGTAGACGACGACGTTGCCATTCTGGGTTCGCTGGACTCGGTTGTGGTCGGCGTCGTAGAGATAGCTTTCGAGCGCCAAGGCGCCGGCACCGACAACCGATTCGACTCGGTCGATCTGGTTCTGGGCGTCAAAGCGAATGGTGAGCTGCTGCCCGTCGACCTGGCGGCCAATCTGATTTCCGTTGTAGTCATAGGCGTAGGTATCACCCGAAGTGGTGGATGTGACGGCATGGGGCCCGGCGGGGCCATCGCCTGCGTCTCCGCCGCTGTTCTCGCCGTAGACAAGCTCGCCCTTCACCTCGTTCGACTTGAGGTTGTGGATCGTGTCGTAGGTGAACGACTCGCTGTAGGGATCCTCGCCCCGCGACGTGTCGGTGGCGGTGCAGCCGTTGTTCCCGGTGAATGCCTCGGTCAGTCGTGACTGGGCGTCGTAGTCGAAACACTGAACCTGACCGGCGTTGACCCCGTCGCTGATGCTGGTGGTGTCGCCCCGGTTGTTGTAGGTGTAGCCGAATCCGATGACGTTGCTCGACTGGCCAGCGTTACCTGCCCGATAGGTGGTTGTCCGCTCGGTGCGAACATCGATGTCCCACGTTTCGACCAGATCGGCCCCGCCTGGGCCGTAGCTGCGGCTGCGTTCCTGGCCGTCGGCGCCGTAGCGGGTGTCGGACACCAGCACGCCACGCACATCCGACTCCAGCCCAATCGGCTGCCCGGTTCGCCAGTCGAAGGTGGTGGTGACCACTTCGCCAGTGGCGCCGTTGTTTCGCTGTGGGTAGAGCAGCTTGGTTTGCTGGCCACCTGGACCCCACTCAAATTCCTGACGGAACGAACCGCCGGTTGCACCCGGAACATTGGTGACCTGAGCCAAGATCTGGCCCTGGGCGTCGTAGGCCTCGTTGGCCACTACCACTTCACCCTCGGGAGTGAATGCCGTCTTGGCTCGAAGCCGGTCGAGACCGACCGTGCCGTCATAGGCATAGGTGGCCTGGATCTCGTCGACAGCTCCGTCGGTATCAGACAGGTAACGCTGCTCGACACGATCGATCGGGTCGTAGTCGAATCCGGTCCAGACGCCGCGGCCATCGCGCTGAAGTTTGAGGTTGCTGTTCGGATCGTATTCGAAGAGCCAACGTCCAGCATTCGGATCATCGAGTTCGGTTCTACGGCCAAGAAGGTCGTACCCGACCGTTACAACGTTGCCCTGATCATCAGTTGTCGAGCGCAGCCGATCGGCGGCATCCCAATTGTGAACCGTTGTGGCATAGGGCTGACCAGCGGCGTCGTACTCCACGATCTGAGTCGGGTTGGAGAAGGCATCGTGATGATGGTCGGTACGGAAACCGTCTTCATCGATCGACTGGGTGGTCCAACCGTCGAACACATAACTCATCGACCAGTCGGTGGTACCGGCGGCGGAGTTGCCGAGCGTGCGGTCGACAATCATCTCGTTGCGTCCGTCGTAGCTATAGACATGGTGCAGCGGAACGGTCGACCATTGAGCGCTCGTCGTTGGAAGGTTTGCCCCCGAGCCCGGTTCGCCGACGATCTCATAGGCGGTTGACTCCCGCTGGAGGCGGCCCGCCGTGTCATAGCCCATGGAGGTGACCCAGCGGCTGCCGGGGGTTTGTGCTCGGCTCTGACGCTGGATGTTTCGGCCGAGGCCGTCCATGTATTCAGCGACGATCAGGTATTGCTCATCACCATTGCGGGACTCGTCAAAAAGGGTTTTGGTCAGCACCTCAACGGGCTTGTTGTCGAGGTCGTACTCGAAGGCGTAATTCGGCGTGTCTGGCGCTCCGCCTTCAACCTCGGGTAGCCACACTCGGCTGAGCCGGTCGTACCCGTCGTAGGAAAGACGGGTGACGTTGCTATTCACATCGGTGATGCGCTCTTGGTGACCAAGCTCGTCGTAGCCGTAGAGGTCCTGCCAGCCGAGCGGATTTGTCTCGTCGAGCAACCAACCGTGCAGCGGGTCGGGATTCATACGATCCGTGTTGCCCCTTGGGTCGGTTGACGCGATGGCCTGGCCGCGAGCGTTGTACTCGGTGGTTGACTGGTTGGCCGCGGTTGGTGTGTGGAACGACCATTCGTTTGTCAGCAACCCATCGGTGGGCGCCGCCGTACAGGCGGCATCGAACGACTGAGCACGGGTTGAGTCGTAACCCCAGCGAGTTTCGCTCACGAGCGCGTCGGGGGTGCTAGCCAGGGCGGCCGTGTCGCGACAGCGAGTCTGCACGATCCACGCGGTGGTGTTCTTGGCGTACTCCATCAACATGATGCGATCGTCATCGACGGTGGCCGTGTCGCCCGCTTGAAGCTCCCGAACCACGTTGCCGTGTACGTCATAGAAGAACTCGGTCTTCTTGGTTTTGTCCTCACCGATCAGGATCGAGCTCGACGTTTCAGCTGGAGCGATAGATCGCGCGGCATCCTTACCCGCACCGGCAGTGGTGAAGATACCTCGTTCGTTGCCTGCGGTGAACGGACCAGCGTCGATGTCGTAGGAGGTGGTCTCCCGTTCGAGTTCGACTCCATTCAGATCGAAACGCCGCATCTCGTATTGCTGCCCCTGAAGCCAGCGGCTGTCGGTGAAGCTGTTGCCCTGCGAATCCACCACCGGACCGCCTAGCGACACCAGGTCGCTGCAGTCGCTTTCGTCGCCGTCCATACCCTGGAAGAAGCGGTACTCGCTCACACCGGAAGGGTCGGTGATCCGAACCTGGTTGTGGCCTCGGAAGTCATTCCAGGTCGTTGTGATCCGACCCGGAGGGCACTCGTCGGCTGGGTTGGAGTAAGCCCAACGGGGTCGGGTGTATTCGAACTTTGTGGAGATGGCTGGTTGACTGCCGCCTGGCTCGACCAGCATCTCCTCGACCGTGTACTTGAACCAGGCGACGAACTCATCCGAGTCTTCTTCGATGGCCGGGTAGCACGACTTCTCGTTCTGATGCCATGCCGGTGGGTTCGGAATATCACACGGCGGGACGCGGTAGTCGAAGGTGACCCTGGCCCCTAGTTCGTTTGTGATCGTTTTGATCCGGGGCATTTTCATCGAGGGCTTTAGCGGTAGGTTGGACTCGCCATTCACTCGGTTCTGCAGGAACGTCCAATTGTCGTTGCCTCCGTAGACAACGGCGGGGAGGCTTGGAATCTGATTGAACTCCGAAGCGTTGAACTGCACCCAGGCCATACGGGCGAACTCGCTACCTGCCCCCGAGAACCGAAGCTTGAGATCGGCGGTGCCGGTGAGGCCAGGCACCGGAGCGGTGACCGTTTTGTAGGTGGAGAAGCCGCCGGTTGACGGCAGGTTTACGGTGGCTACCACCGAACCGTTGACGACAATCTCGACCGATCCCTCGGATGCACCATTGGCGTACCGCACGGCGATCTCCCCTGCGGCACCAACACCGCTGCCGCCGAACCACACCTTGTCATAGTTCAGCTCATCGCCGTCGGAAAGGTCGCCAGCGACCAAATCGAAGCCGCTCTCGCCGGAGATCCCCGTGGTGGAGATCGATCCCGTCGATGAGTCGAAGTCGACCCCCAGAAGTGGTGAGAAGGCGTAGTGCTGGTAGAAGCTCCTGGTGTCGGTGCCATTCGGCCGTTGGCGAATCTCTGCCAGGGCCATTTTGACCGGGTTGGAGGTGCCGTCGCTGTCGGCCGGGGTCTCTGGGAAGTACTGCACCAGGTCGTGCGCATCCCGGGTTAGCCAGGAGAGATCGTCTTGACGGATCTGAGTCTTGACCGAACCAAGCCTCAGGAAACTCCAGAATGTTGGAGCCTGGTTGACCGCGCATGGTGCGTCGGCGTCTCTACACCACTGCTGGGCTGGAACATCTGGGTACAGCTCCTGTGTCGGATCGCAGGTCGCGGCATTCTGCGAATCACCGCAGCGCATCTCCCAGTCGAAGATCACTCGAGCATTGGCCTCGCCAGCGTTTTGCCCGCCAGTGGCTGATTCGTTGATGCCGTAGGTGATCGACCGCAGCGAGGAAGCCCGGATGTACGGGCGGCTCGGGCCGAGTCCACGAGCGTTGTAGTAGTTGGTTTCCTGTAGGTAGTCGAACTGGGCGGTGTTGCCTAGCGTGTCGACCCCTCGCTCCAGGTCCCACTGGTAGACCATGTCGCAGATCCGGTTGGGATCCTCAGCCACCGTGCAGCCCGGGGGTCGATCACCAAACTCGCTCTGGAAAAACACCGGCACGTTTCTCGCAGTCTTCTTGGTTGTACCGAAGAGCCAGCGTGTTCCGTCCGGCGTCTGGACTTCCCACGACTCGTTGCCGTCGAACCCGTGGGAGGATTGTCCGAGTCGCCGGAAGACACGCCACATCGGATCGTTTAAGAGTCGGAACTCGTTGCCTGAGACGCGTACCAGTTTCGATGAAACACCGTTCAAGGTGATCGAGAAACGCTCTTCGTCGAGATCATCCCAGGGGCCGGTCGGACACTTGTCCTGCGGGGCCGTGCCATCAGCGAGGCGGTTACAGGTACCGAACTGTCGAGTGATCGAGCCGCCGGCCATCAGCGTCCAGCCGAGACCGATCGGGCCGGACTGGTTGTTCGAAGCCGAGTTCATGCCGTCGATCGATGACGACGAGTAGGTGAACGAAACCGATGGGGTTGGGCCTGCCGCTGCGTCAGGCGTTGGCACGGTATAGGTGGCTTCGGCTGAGCCGGTGTATGTAGCGACCTCGTACACCGACAGCGATTCGACTTGTGTTGCTCGAAAGTCGCCCGCAGGACTGACGGGGCCATCGGCAAGAGCGACGAACGTCAGCCCCGGATCTACAGTGAGATCGACCGACGTGAGGCCAGCCCTAGAGCGTGCGGCCATGATCTCGGCTGCAGCCGGAGCCAAGACCCGCTCATCCATCGATGCCACAAGCTGGCCTGTGGTCAAATCCATCTTCGAGGGAAGCGGTTGGACAAGCTCGCAAGTGAGCCCACCGTCGGACTCGAAGCACCCGCTGTGGCGAACCAGCCGGAGCCGCCCGAGCACATCTGCACCCCCCTGGAACTGCATGGGGTCGATATCAAAGCCAACCGAAAGCTGTTCGGGCGCGGCAGAGGTGTTACCGCCGTCGTCGGCAAATCGAACCTCAATAGCGTTGCCGAACGGCGAGAGCACAGCGGCCTGTTCAGACGACAGGCGACGAACCTCAATTTCGGCCACGGCGCTGGCCGTGGTGGAAGCCAGCGCCGCCTCGTTGCCACCGACTGCATCCGGCATACCAACGCCGACGCTGACACCGAGATCGCTCCAGGATGCGCCCGGAGATGAACCATCGAAGTTGCCTCCGACCGTCTCCTCGATGAAGACCTGTTCTTCAAAGACCTCCGGTGCCCAATAGTCGGAGAGGTCTGCGCTCGTCGACGATGTTGCATCGAGTGCCACACCTTGAACCACCGGGGGCACAAACTGCGGCGCTACGGGAGCTCGCTGTTGTGCCGTTGCAGCCAAGCCAGCCGAAGCCGGCAGTTCTGTGGCCTCGGCCTCGGCCGGTGTCATCGGCGAAACGATTCCAGCGATCAAGAGAGTCGCTAGCAAAGCGATCAATCTGCGCGAAAACAGATGCATCTATGTACCCGCTTACCTGTAATTGCTCGTGAAGAACGAGCCGTGCCCTCGGGGGTCAGGCCCCGCCTTAGGTAAGGGTAAACACCGCTTCACTGCAAAGTAAAGCAGTAGAAGTAAAACTTATCATGTAAGTACAACCCCGAAGTAGTACGTTCAAACCCGTACTATGTGTGCGCCGAACTAGCCCAGACCCGGGTGGGCATCGAGGAATAGTCTTTATCCCGGGCCCGAGGATATGACCGTTCCAGATGCAAAGGGCAGGCCACGTCAAGCGCATCGGTACGGATTCCACAGGCGAGGTATTCCGCCACCTCGGCCTTAGACCCTGCCATAACGGGCCTGGCATCTCGGCAGCACGGCCCGGCAACGGATCGCTGCGAAGGCCGCAAGAGGTTGCCCGTGACACCTAGTCGCAAGACCAAGTGCTTTGCCGGATGACGCGGACGCTCCGTGTCAAACACGAACCCCGGTTGCGGGGATTCGCTTAACAGGTCACGTCAAGATACGTTCCAGGCCGAACGCCGCGCAGCTTTCTTTGGCACGTCTCAGATGAATCACTGACACGACCGGGGGCGCCAAAGGGGAACATGCCAACCGGGGTCCCCCTCAAGATCAGCTCAACGCTCCGAGTTAAGCAATCGGGTTAGCACCTACCCTCCAGCCGACCGTCCGACCGGCTATATTCCCTGGTGGAGGTGTCTGAGTACCTGGTGGGCTCCCCCGCCTTCAAAGCAAGACGAACTGCACTTAGCGATGCCGGCGGACGCTGCGGAAGTGCACTCTTAGGCTGGGTGCAGCTGAGCGGAGCCAGGACAAGCTGGCTGAGCCGGTTAGCAAAATGGTTAGCGTGAGTATCAGTGTCTCACCTAGACAGACGGCAGCGAGGCGGCCGGGGTTTCATCGATGTCTTGTGTTTGCACATCGCGTCCCCGTGGGCTCCAACCGAATACTGTTCTCTGTTCCTCCACAGCACCACGGACCTCAGCCTCGAACGCCAGCATTGCTCGGCGACTTGCGGTCACCGACGCTTCCCAGGAATCGTCATCTCCATCGAATGCACCGATCAAAGCCTCGAACGAATAGTGAAGGTCGTTGATCCGATCGGTGAGCACTTCTGCGCCAGGCGTGCACAATAAGTGCCCTCTGAGTCGATTTCTCTCGATATAAAGCAGGCGGTCTTCCGAAGGTATCCCTTCCGCTCTCTTTCGGGCGCCTAGAACAGCGCTTCGGCCTGCGGCGAAACTTCCAGCGAGATCTGCGGCACTGCGTTGAACCTGCTCCGCCCATCGATGACGTTCCTCAGACCGCCGAATGACGATCTGCGCCGCCAGCACGATTACACCACCAAGGATGGCTGCCAGGAGAGGTACGAACACGTCCGCCACGAATCGCAGGATAGTTGATGGCAGCCATCACACGCTTTCCAAGCCTGGAATACAAAGCTGGGTTGTGTCGGTGGACGCTGAAGCGGCAGTGTGTTGGGCCGTCAGATGCCATGCGATGCCGGACCGAGCTTGGCATGGTGGCTATCAACTGGGCTATCGGCGAGCCGTTGCCATTCGGGAAGCGTCAAGTCCTCGAGCGAGCCTGCAGAGCTGCGGCCGCTACGGTTGGCCTCAATGGGACTGGGGCCCCAGAACGGGCTTGTTGGGTCATCAGCCCCAGTCCTGTTCGGACTCTCGTAACCTAGCTGCGTCCAACGATGTGCGTAGGTGTTCGATGACCTCAGCGGCCCATCCGCTCACCTCAGGAGACTCATCATTCAGCCATGCGGTGAAGGTGTCGATCTGTCCCTGAGTTCTCGCCGATTCGGGCCCGGTCCAGGATCCACTCACAAGTTCGCCGTACAACGATGAATTGATTTTGTCGTCATCGCCAAAACGTGTCAGCAGAAAGCGTGTGACAGCTGTCGGGCTGCTGCCGCCGACGCTGGCCACGGATGCAACGGCTCTCGCTCGATCGATGTCATCATCAACCCAGGTTTCGATGACATCGATGGGCACCTCCTGTAGAAGCCAGCCCCGCCCGGATAGCTGAAGCTTCCATGAACCTTCCTCTAATGCCTGGCCGAGAAGCTGGAAGACCTCAACCGGTGATGAACGTACGCAGACGCTCAGCACGCCAGCTTCGACACTCGACGAGTGGACGTGAACCTCTCGCTCAGAGATCAAGCTGACGAGCAGCCGGGCTAGCTCCACTGGTGAGTGCTCGGCTGACTTCTCGGCTAGCTGCGCCCAGGCCCAACTCTGCTGCCCGAGGATCGGGTGCTCCATTCTCAGCATCACCAGGACATGGATCTCAGGTGACAGCTCGGACTGCAGCTCGGGCTTTCTGTGAATCCTGGTGACAAGCCAATCGAGCACTGCTCGGTACGCCTCGGCGGTGCCGATACGCGGTAGCCACACTTGAGAGATTAGGCGTCTCACCGTCGAGACATCGCTGTCTCCCCTCCAGCCGAACAGCGAGCGAGCACCCTCGACTACATCCAGGTCGTCTAATAGGTCGAGCACCAAGGCTTGGGTAACGTCAGATAGGGGTGCCCTGACAGCTAGCTGCAGTCGCTCGGAGTCTGTTAGCGCCGCCGCTTCATCACCGGTTAAGAAGCGATCGAAGACTCCATCATCACCTGACTCGTGACTTCCGTAGAGATAGCCCGTCAGGCCCGGGAGACTATTTCTGTCGAGCAGAGCGGCCCTGCTCTCAGGGCTCGGTCCAAACGCTACCGCGAGCGCTCGCCCGAGGTCCCATGCAGCCGGGATCTCATTGGCTTCCGACAGAATCTCAGTGACTAGATTCCTAGCCTGAGCGACGTCCATTTCGGAAAACGCTTCTGTGGCCTTCAAGTGCATATCGTCATCACGCATGTCCCAGCGATTGAGCAAGGCGAGTGTACGAATCACCTCATCGGCGGACGCTTGAGGCAGTACGTCGAGCAGCGCCTCAATAGCCTCGATCCTGGGCAGATCGTCTGCCTTCCGCTTCTCGTACAGGGACAGAAGGTTTAGTGCTTCGCTTCTAAGACGTCGTACGTGATTCAGGGGCAGGCCGGAAGCCACCTCACGATAGGAGTCCGCAAACAGCGGGTCGAAAATGGCCACGTTGACGGCATCGACTATCGCCGAACCGGATAGCTCGGCGAGCTCCAGATCATTTGACAGGGCCACGTCATACAGCATCATCAGTAGCGAAGTTCTGTACTCAGCCGCCTCTTCGTAGGTCTGTGCGCCACCACGTTGCTCAACAACAGCTCCTCCTTGAACCTCGCCCGAGATCGTGATTGATTCGCCGCCGTGCCCTAGGGCGGCGCCGCACGCCTGAACGACCATCGACCGCACGAAAGCCGAATCCGATTCAAGTAGTACCTTCAAGTAGTCGAGCCGCTGTGATGGTTTCGCAGCTGTCCCCGGCAGGAGGGCGCCAAAAAGGCTGATCCATTCGCCGGTTGCGTTGTTGGCATAGTCCTCGATCTCCGCCTCAGCCAGCTTCAGTAGGCAGTCGGCAGACTCCTCGAAGGTGCGCGTGTGCCAGACCAACTTCTCCAGCGTCCATACCAGATCACGCCTCGATCGCACATAGGACCGGAGCTCGCCGACAGATGCTGCCCGAACAAGCCTGGCCAGGTGAGCCGAGACGTTATCTGGCAGCACGATCGCCAATGCCGTCAACTGTCGGCCGGTACCTAACTCCTCAATGCTGGCGAGTGACCCAAACGGCCCATCTGGCCGAAGTAGCCGTTGAAGCTGCTCCTGCGCTGGGTCGTAGGGGCCAAGATGACTGACACGTTCGAAGAGCCGACCGGCTGCTTCTTCGTCAAGCGCAGGAAGAAGCTCGTGCACGATTCGGCCAGCTTCCTTTCGCCAAAGGTCAGCTGCGAGGAAGACAGCAAAAGGATGGGGAGCAACAGCCCGGTACCGCCCGTACCTTTCCAGCAGGCCTCGATCCTCTAGAAGGGCACCGACGGCTCTTACCTCTGCTTCTGTCGCTCCAGCGAAGGTGGCGATCGCCACCAACTGGTGAGATCGTTCGCCCTCCCAACCAACCCTAGTTAGGGTGGCCAAGCACGACGCGATAAAAAAATCTCTGCCCTCTGGAATGAATTGGGTGATGAAGCCCTCAATGTCGTTGCGATTTATCAGCGAGGCCGCTTCCTGCGGTGCCCGCTGAATAGAGCGAGCCATCTGCAGTGCCCATCGTGGATTGCCATCAGAGTTGGAGACGATAAAGCGGCTCGCCTCTGCCCAGATGTCCGGGAAGGAGGACGAGACCATGCTCTCAAGGTTCTCGTCCTCAAGAGCCTTGAGAGCATGGGCTGGGCTCTTCCCAAATACGCTTCCGGCGGGGCCGATCGTTACAACGATTACAGGAGAACCGATGGGAAGTTGATCGGTTATCTTGGTGTGGCGCTCCGCATCGCAATCATCAACAACTAGAATTGTTGATCGGCTAGCACTCAGAAAATGATTCAATAGGGCAGGTTCTAAGTTTGCCTCCTCTGCTACGTACACAACGAGCGGACTAAGTTGATCGTCCTGCAGCGCCTCAAGAACAAGCCTCGATTTTCCGAAGCCAGGCTCGCCCGAGATTCGTAAATTATCTCGATCTGAGAGGGTTGCTCGGATCGATTGCATCAACTGCAATCGCCGCTCGTCTGGATGCCATGGGTAGTCATGACCTTGAACGTTCACCCACTCTTCGAAAGGCTTCCCGACATACCCTGGGCCACCGAGTAGCGGACTTAGCGCCAGCGGGCGATGAGTTGACGCCCAGTCAGCAAGTTTCGAGGCATGATAGACCTCGATGCGAGACACATCTTTGCTAGAGCAAAGCTCGAGCTCGACTGCCATGTCCCGCAGCGCAGACCGTCTATTCTTCAGCTTCTGATCGGTAAGGTCGGCTCCGATCACGAGGATATAGCTACCGCCAGACCGGATGTATTCGTGCGCCCACTTGGCGTCCTTCAACTCCTCACTACACTTCGAAGGGGAACGGTCTCCGGACTTAAACTGCCACGCTGAGTCGCCCGGTGGCAGCCACTCGGTCCCAGGACAGCCCTCTATAGCTGCGTCAACTCCGCCATCCGCTACAAATTCGTTGTACGTGACTGTGAGAGCCGCTCCTTCAAGGCCCGCTGCAGCACGCTCGCGGCCAAGCAACTCATTAACAAAGGGCGTGAACTTCGGCCCTAGAGCCTCGATTTGGCTTGGGTCTACGTCAAATGGTCCCAACACTGCAGCGCAACTTTAACATGCCATTCTGGCTGGACCCCACACCCTCGACGGTGGCCGTCGTCCGTCTCCGGGCAGTACCCGTTCAGCCTTCAAGGACACGTCACGTTTCACCTCAGGGCTTTCTCCGGCCGGCACTCTGGTAGCTTGGCTCTATGTGGTCAATTGCAGAGGCGAGCAGGTTGACCACATCGCTGCTTGAAGCCGAACTGCCAAGACGCCTGAAGCACGTACGAGCGACTGGCCACCGTGCGTCGGTACTCCGACACATGCCGGACGACGACCGGCAGTTGATGGCTATCGCTGGAACGCTGCATGACATCGGCTACGCACCCGATCTCGTCGAGGTTGGCTTCCATCCGATTGACGGTGCTCGTTTCCTCCGCTCGGATGGGTGGGACGAGACCATCGTCAACCTGGTGGCTCATCACTCGTGCGCAGCGATCGAAGCTGAGCGTCGGGGTTTGCTCGCTGAGCTGAATGGTGAGTTTTCTCGGAACGACTCGCTGCCCCACGACGAGCTGTGTTTTTGCGATATGACCACCGGCCCTGCTGGCCAGCTGATGACTGTCGAGCAGCGGCTGGCCGACATCAAGGAGCGCTATGGAGCGGGGTCGATCGTGGGCGACTCGATTGCCCTCGCTGAGCCTGAGCTGTTGGCCAGCGTGTACCGGGTTCAGGCAAAGATCGACTCAGCCTAGATACGGCCCGGCCTCGCTGGAGAGGTAGCGAGCGATGCGTTGACGGATCGGATCGGCCATTCCCAGGTCGTCGAGCTTGTCGGGCAATACCCATTCGATGCGGGTGGCTTCGTCGTTGGCCGTGGGTTCGCCGCCGACTACTCGGCCGATGTAGCAGACGGAAAACTCTTGGCGGACCTCGCCGTTGCTGGTGTACTCGATTCGGCGGTTTGGGTTGGTGTAGATCCCAACCAGGCCGGTGACTTCGATGTCGTAGCCGGTCTCTTCTTTAGCTTCCCGGATGGCGGTCTGGGTCAACGATTCGCCGTGCTCCATGGCACCGCCCGGGATGGTCCAGTTGCCGTTGTCGGATCGCTGGATGAGAAGAATCTCGCCCTTGTCGTTGGCCACCACGACGCTGGCAGCTGGGATGATGTTGTTGACCTCGGGAGCGTTGGGGTCATCCAGCCATTCAATGCGGGTTGCCACGGTCAGACTCCGACGATTGAGGGTTCGAACGCTCGGGCACCGGCCCATACCTGGTCGAACGATTCCATATAGGTCTCGAACAGGTCGCCGTTGCCAAGCTGGCGCAGATGCATCACAGGCGCTTGTGATCCGACAAGGCCGAAGACGTGCATGTTGACCAGCATCTCGTCGTCGAAACGCAGGATCGAGTTGTAGAGCGTGGTGTCGTGGATGCGGATATCGATGTTGTCGACCTCGGCACAGTCGGCAAAGAACGTCAGCGTGTTTCTGATTCTCATACCCATGAACGTCGAGCCGAGCCCTTCCTCACCCGCCCGTTCGGTAACCGGATCACAGTCGGGGTCGCCGAACAGTAGCCGAGCCTCCAGGCCCTGCTTGGCTGCCTTGCGTAGTTTCTTGGCCAGGCCATACTCCTCAGCCAGATACAACCCGGCATAGACCAAGATGTCGACCCGTTCGGTTGCGTCGTTGATGAGTCGCTGCCACAGATCGGCCGGCACCTGCGAGCGGTGCGGGTACACCTTCACGATCTCCGACTCGGACACGACGGCTCGACGGTCCTGCGGCAAAGCATCGGGCCAGAGGTAGCTCTCGGTCTGCGACAGCATCGGCGCAAGGGCGCTCATGTGCCTTGGGTACGGAGTCCGTCCTTGGGTAATCCAACGCTCGACGGTCTTTGGGGACACCTCGAGCTTTGCGGCGATATCCATCGGCGTGAGTCCGCCCTTGTTCATGGCATCACGTAGGCGTTCGTTCATGTTCGTGCCCTTTTCGGCGGTGGGACGTGTAGGGACGTCTTCACTATGACGGAGACGTCTCCAGATGTCCAGCCACGTCCTATTGGTGTCCTGTCGAATCAACGAGATTTATGGACATGAACTCCTACCTGATCACCTTCGCAGTCGGCACCGCCACCGGAGTCGGCCTCAGCGTCTGGTTCTGCACCCAGCTCAACCAATCCCGCAGCCCCCGCTACTACCGACGCCGAGCACGTCGAGTCGCAGGAGGATACGCCCGATGAACCACATCGCCGACCCCCAACTGCTCGACCTGGTTGACGCCCTCGTCGAGGCCATCGACATCAACCGGGCCCACGAGACCGACCGGCTCCGTTCGGCCCTCGAACCCTTCGGCGCTACCAAGCTGTTCGAAGCAGAACTCCGACTCAACGGAACACCAAGCGTCACTGAGTGGTGCATCTGCGGCGGGGAGGTCTTCTAATGAATCCCCTGTATCGCATGTGGTGGCGGTTCATGATGGACCTTCGCCCCCTGGTCCGCTTCTTCGCCGAACGATTCCCACGCCTCGCCGCACCAGCAGTCCGACTACGCCTCTTGCTCCACTGGATCGTCGGCAACCCAGTCCACTCCCTCGCCCTGGTGGACGGGTTCATGGTCTGGCACTTATTCGACGTCCGGCTCCGTTGGATCGCTCTGGCTATCGCCGTGCTCTTCGTGTTGATCGAGATCTACCACCGGGCGAACTTCGCCGCAGGAACGTGGATGATCGCATGGCGAGAGGCGTGGCGCATTCGTCGACGCTGGCCAGCCGATTGGGCCGCTGTCGCTGCCAAGACCGCACGGGTCCAGGCCGAAGTCGGCACGTCGAAAGAACCCATGGCGTCGGCCATCCTGCGGCCGGTTGCTGATCATCCGAAGATGTCATGGCTTCCTCGTGTTGAGTGGCCGGTGGTGTCGTGGTGGGTGGGTCCTCCACCAGGGCGGTCACTTGCCGCCCTCGACGACCTGGCCGTGGTCCTGGCGGCAAACATCTCGCACGTCTCCGATGTGTCGGTTGAGTACGAGCGAGAGAACGACTCACACGGCCGGCTGGTCATGTCATTCGACAACCTGCTCGCCCGCCCATCGGCCCCGGCTTGGGTCGACTCGGCACCGGCCATCGTTCGTAACTGGGAACCAGCCCGGCCTGCGCTGCGCCTGGTCGATGACCTCGAAGACGTTCCGGATTCTGATGATGGGGTGGTGGCCTGAATGGCAGCGATCCGCAAAGGCTCCACGCTCGACATCGGACGACGATTCGACGCCAAACCACTCCTACTCCCCTGGCCCGGATGCCCACACATCCTCATCGGCGGCGAAACCGGCTCCGGCAAATCCGGAGTAGTCAACAACATCATCGGCGCAGCTGCCGGCCTTGCCTGCGTAGCGATCTGCGGCATCGACCTCAAACGAGTCGAACTAACACCCTGGAACCCCCGCCTGACCTGCCTGGCTAAGACCCCAGGCGAAGCGGCCCGGTTGTTGGTTGCGGTGCGGGATCTGATCGAACAGCGGTCACGATTCATGGAACTACACGGCTACCGCATGTGGCGCAGCAAGTTCGGACCCTGGGTCCTCCTGGCCGCCGACGAGCTTGCCGAACTCCAAGCGATCGACGCCAACCTTCTGGCTGATGCCATCGACGCCGCTGATGGTGGCCGCAAAGCTCTCGCTGCTGGTAAATCGGGTCAACAGGTCCTCACTGCTCTGTTCGGGTCGCTGGCTCGGATGGCAAGGGCGTGCGGGATCACGCTCGTCGGAGCGACCCAGTACCCAAGCGCTGATGTGATCGATCAACAGATCCGCACCCAAATGGCGATCCGCATCATGCTCCGAGTCTCCTCCGGCGAACAGGTCAACGTCTGCCTCGGACAGGGCTACGGATCACAAATCTCACCAAACAGCATCGGCCCATCCGAACGAGGCGGCCTCTGGATCGTCGGCACCGACGACGCACCCAAACCCGTGAGAGCCCGCGCACACCTCGTCACTGACGACGACGTTGCGCACCGAGTCACCACAACCACTCACCTTGCCCTCGACCACCGCACCGTCTTCGGCGGGCCCGAGTCCGAACCGATCGAAGAGGCTTACTAGTGACAACACGACCGACCCACAAACCACACGTCCTGGTCGCCCACCACCGTTCTCGGTTCATCGACGGAGTCGATGGGGTGCCTTCCACGCACACACAACACCGCTGGACCCACGCCTGGACGGTCACCGACGGTCCCGGCAGCGCTGCACCTCTCCCCTTCGAAGCGAAGAAGAGCGCCCCGGCAATGGTCGCTGTGTCCACCATGTGCGCTCTCGTGCTGACGGCCATGTTCGTTGCGCTGACGGAGATCCTCGACGACCGACCGGATGCGACGTCGATCGTGCTCGGATCGTTCGGACTGTTGACGGCATGGACTGCGCTACTAGCAGTGCCAGCTCTTGTTAGGTCACGACGATGAGCGCCGTCGATCAACCCCAGAAGACAACGCAGAAACCTGACAGCGCAGAGTCCCATCCAGTAGCGGCCGAGGCCAGCGGCGTGGCGGAGCCTAAGCCGAATGGACGAGGCGGCGCCGCAGGCGCCGACGAAGCCGCCCCCTTGGTAATACAGCGTCTAACTCTTCCCCCGACGGCAACCGACGCACGCCGACAGCGTCGAAAGGCCTCAGCGAAAGCGCAGCGCTTGATCGCACAGCAGTGCGCAGACCTCGAAGAAGCGTCACGAATCGTGCAGTGTGGACGAGCGGCGTACAGCACTTCGGGCGTCGTCCTGAAGCGCACCGTCGAAGGGCTCGTGTACCCATCGGGCGTCATCACCTGCGGTAGCCCGTGGTCATGTCTGCGATGCAGCTACAAGATCCGAGCCAAGCGGGCACGTCACATCGCCCACGCAGTCGGAACACATATCGACCAAGGCGGCGGCGTGTTGTTCGGAACGTTCACCATGTCTCACGACCGGGGCGAAGACCTCGACGGCCTGTGGGAGATCCTGAGTCTCGGGTGGGCATTCATGACATCGGGCCGCCAGTGGGTCGACTTCCGCAACGACTTCGGACTTGTCGGCTCAATCAAATCGGTCGAAGTCACCCACGGCACAAACGGCTGGCACCCACACATCCACGTCCTGTTCTTCATCGACCAACCAATGAACGACTTCGACCGAGAACACGACTACCGAGCCTTCCGCCGCCACCTCCGCCAACGCTGGATCACCTGGTTCCACAACAAGCACGGC
>JBOEHD010000030.1:0-4325 GCA_050633745.1 Acidimicrobiales bacterium | reverse complement strand
TTGGTCATTTTGTTGGTCATTTGTTTGGTCGAGTTGCTGGTTAGTTGTTCGGTTGCTTGTTTGACTGGGGAGCTGGGTCGGTTGGCGTGATGCTGATGATCTCAGCGGCGACCGAGGTGAGGTGGGCCACTACGCCATGGAGGTGGGAAGGGTCTCTGATTGCGCCCGTCAAGCGGGTCCGGCCGGACTCGGGGTAGTCCACGACGAAGTCATCGATGATGGACCGCAGGAGGCGTTCGGTTGCCCGGCCACGGACGACGATCTCGTATGTGGTTGGCTGCTTCATAGCCTCACCCTCCCCCCAGATGATGTGAGCTGGCATCACCACGTGGCCGATCTCACCCTGGTGAGACGCGTTGGGGCTTTGGCGATCCATCACCCCTAGAATTCCTATGGTGAGCAGCGAGACGGCGTCCACCCTGGTTGGCACCAAGCTGGCCGCCCCGAGCCCCCCATCGCAGCTGGTCAGACGCCCACGACTCGACGATGTGCTAAGTGAGGCAGTCGACGACCCCGCGGTCCGGGTTGTGTTGGTCAGCGCTCCGGCTGGGTCTGGAAAGTCGACCCTCATCGCCGCCTGGCTGGAGACCACCGGTACCTCGTGCGCCTGGCTGCAATCCGACACCGCCGATCACGACCCGGCCCGGTTTTGGACCCACGTTGTGGCTGCGCTGGCCAGCGAGACGCCGGACCTTGAAGCTGCGGTCGCCCCGGCCCTCCCCGGATCGGGAGCGGAAGCCCGCCCGCTCGTCGAACGGTTGGCTAACCATCTCGCAGCGTCGTCCGAGCCTTTGATCTTGGTCATCGACGACTATCACCTGATATCCAACCCGGCGATCGACCAGGGCCTTGAGCAGCTTGTCGACCTCGCCCCCGATTCGTTCACGCTGGTGTTGTGCTCTCGGGTCGACCCGTCGCTCCGTCTTTCAAGGCTGCGGGTCGGCGGTCAGCTGGTCGAAGTCCGCGCCGCCGACCTGCGGTTCGGGCCGCAGGAAGCGGGCATGCTTCTCCAACAGCGGGGCAGCACGCCAAATCCCGGTCAGGTTGCAGCGCTGTGCGAACGGACCGAAGGGTGGGCGGCCGGTCTTGTCATGGCCGGTCTGTCCCTTGCCGGGACCACCGATGTTGATGCGTTTGTGGCCGCGTTTCAGGGTGACGACCGGCTCGTCGTCGACTACCTGACCGAGGAGTTCCTGTCAGGCATCTCGCCCGAGGACCAGAACCGGTTGCTGTGCACCTCGATCCTCCATCGGCTCACTGGGCCTCTCATCGATGCGGTCTGTGCCACCACCGACGGTGCGACATGGTTACGGGATCTCGCATCAACAAACCAGCTGCTTATCAGCCTCGATCGAACCGGCACCTGGTTCCGCTACCACCATCTCCTCGGCGATCTCCTCCGTCGTGAAGCAGAGGACTCTCCGGGGATTGACATCGCTGAGCTCCATCGACGGGCCGGTCACTGGCATCGTCACCATGGAAGCCCACACGATGCTGTCGAGCACTACATTAGCGGCCAAAATCTAACCGAAGCCGCTGACCTTATATACGACGAGGCACATGATCTGCTGAACAGGGGTCAGTTGGCCACCGTGCGGCGTCAGATCGTCAGCCTCGGGTCGATCGCCGATCAACACGCTGGCATCGCAGTGGTCAACGGCATGATCTCGCTCCTGACCGGCGAGCTCGCCGACGCTCGACGCTACCTGGTGTTGGCTCGCAGTCTGGGACCCGACGAGGATGAGATCCGCCTGACGATCGCCCTCGCCGTCTACATCGCGATCGCATCAGGCGACGTAGCCTCAGCGCTTCACGAAGCACAGGCATCCGATGACCCGACCGAGTCGACCCAGGCCCTGAGCCTCGCCGTCGCTCGAACCTGGGGCGGAGACTTCGCGGGGGCAGAGCCACTCCTTCACCTGGCCGAACGGCTCAGCGATGAGGAAGGCAATGCCCTTGTGACGACCGGTCCGCCGATCTATGCGGCCATAGCCGCTATCGAGACAGCCAAGGATGCCGACGCCCGCCGAACCGCTGAACGTGCGCTAGAGATCGCCGAATCTCGCGGGTGGTTTGATGTTCCGCAGGTCGCGCTGGCTCACAGCATCATCGGCCGGACCAGCGCCGATCCAGACGAAGCGATCGCGGCCGCGGCTCTTGGCGTCGAACTAGCCAACGAGTCAGCGATGGTCCTCACTCGCGGTTACGCGTTGACCTCATACGCCGATGTTCTCTCCCGCTTCGAACACCCCGACTCCGAAGAACTACGGAAACAAGCCCGTTCGGTCATCGATCGCTGCCCCGACCCGGGGATCGCCGGTCGGTATCTCGCCCGAATCGAAGCCCGACACGGAGCGTTGCCATCGGCGCCGGAAGTCGCCGGGCTAGTCGACAACCTGACCGAACGCGAGCAGGCAGTGCTGCATTACCTGCCGTCGCAACTCACCCAGCGAGACATCGCCGCCGAGTTGTACGTGTCGCTCAACACCGTCAGGACCCACTGCAAGGCGATCTACCGCAAGCTCGGTGTTGGTGACCGAAAGGCCGCAGTCCAAGCTGCTCGCGACCTCGGCCTGCTGTAGCCGGCAGCTCAAGATAGCGACGCCGACCTCGCCCATCGGCCAGATCTCAGAGCGCAGCCATCGGCGTGCGAACGTCAGCGGGTTGGGCTGAAGTTCGGATCGCGCTTGTCGCCAAAGGCCGCGGCCCCCTCGGCGAAGTTCAGCGGAATCAAGTAACGCTGATGGTGGAGTTCGAGGTCGAGGTGCTCGGACAGGGTGTTGTTTGGGGCCTGTGACAGAGCGCTGCGGATGCGGGTCATGGCCACCGGCGACGAGCGCTTGAGTGTCGCGGTCACCTCGTCTACGGCCGCATCCAACTGGTCATCTTCGACCGCCTGCCAGATCAGTCCCCACTCGACGGCCTGGGCGGCGGTGATCCGACCGCCCAACATCGCGATACCGCGGGCGCGGGCCGCCCCGGCCCGCAACGGTAGGTGATAGGACGTGCCGAGGTCGGGGACGATGCCGAGTCGTGGACCGAACGTCGACACAAAAAATGCCGAGGACGCGGCGATCGAAATGTCGCATGACATCGCCAGGCCGAACCCGCCTCCAGCGGCGACTCCGTTGATCCGTGCGACCGTCGGCACCGGGCAGGCCTCGATGGCCCGCATTGCCGGGTTGAACATCGCCTCCATCGTCTCGGCGTCTGCCGCGCCCGCCTCGCCTTCGCTGACCGCCCTAAGGTCGGCACCGGCGCAGAACCCTCGACCGGTCCCGGTGAGCACGACGACACGGACCGACTGATCGGTATCAACCGCGGCGAAGGCGTCGGACAATCCGCCCATCAACTCGCCGTTCATGCCGTTCAAGCTCTCCGGTCGGTTTAGCCGGACCGTGGCGATGCCATTGGAGGTGCTGTACTCAACGCTGCTCATAGTCAGATCTTACGACGGCTCGCCGAATCAAACCTCAACGTAATCCGACATCTCTGCACCGCGGACCGTCACAAACTGAGGCAATAGCGACGACGCCTCGCTAGCCCGGGTTCAGGCGGTTAGCTGCAGCAACTCAAGAGCTGCTTCGACGACCCGGTCTGGTTGCTCACGTTGTATACCGTGCCCCGCTCCCTCGACGATGCGATGCTCGATTCGCTGATTGCCGACACCGGTCACCTGCTCGCGGTCGCACATGGTCCCGATCGATGGGTCGGCGCCGAGCACGAGTGTTGGCACATCAAGGCTTTCTAGTAGGGCGAGATGGCGATACGGGGCGTTGTCTCTAAGGCAACGTTCCACCACGTGACTGCTCATAGCCCGAGCGTCGGCCAACTTCTGGAAACAGTCTTGAATGTGCCAGCGAGGATTGGCTGCCGACATCCCATCGACGGTGACCTCTGGATCGAGTTCGGAGAGCTGGTCCTCAACGACCGCATCGAAGTCATCGTCGGCGATCTGCAGAACGGGATCGAGTAGGAGAAGGCGGCTCAGTCCACCACGTTTGGCGAGGCGAGCGAGGATCGGGCCGGCCAGGCTGTGACCGATGGCAAGATCCCAGCTACCTCCGAGCAGGTCGAGATCCTCGCAGTGTTCGTCGAAGCTATAGCTCGCGGTGCGGGGCGACATCCCGTGGCCCCGAAGGTCGGGCGCGACGACTCTGAGCCCCGACGAGGCAAGAGCTGAGGCAACCCGCCACCAAGTACCCGACGAAGCGGAAAGACCATGCACGAGGAGCACCGAGCGATCGCCCTGTGGGTTCCACTGTTGTGTCTGCAGGGAAACAGGGGTGGTTGATGAACTCATAAAACCGAACCGTGGCTAGAAC
>JBOEHD010000029.1:0-70765 GCA_050633745.1 Acidimicrobiales bacterium | reverse complement strand
CACCAGATGATCCGCCGCTACTGCTTCCACCGCCGCTTGATGAGCCGCCACCAGATGATCCGCCGCTGCTGCTTCCACCGCCGCTTGATGAGCCGCCACCAGATGATCCGCCACTGCTGCTTCCACCGCCGCTGGACGATCCACCGCCGCTGGAAGATCCGCCGCCGCTGCTGCTTCCGCCGCCGGAGCCGCTACTCGGTGCGGTTGTGGGCGAGCTTGTCGGGGCGGTTGTTGGACTCGGTGTTTGGCTACCAGAGTCACCGGGGTTGCCCGAGTCGCCCGGCTCTTCAGTTACAGGCGAACCGACATCGAAGGTGGCAACGAATGCCTCGCCGAGTCGGTCTCGTGCGTTGTCCTCGGGCACGGCTTCGACCACCAGGCCGTAGCTGCCAACGGGTAGGGCTGTGTCCAGAACCACGCTGCCGATGTCGGATGGGCCGAGGATGACCCCACCGAACTCGTCGGTTACAGCATCGACCCAGTCGACACGTACCGGGTGCTCGACGATGCCGAAGACTCCCTCGTTCGTCAGCGCCACCAGGGACGCTTCCCAGTGGTATGGCTCATCGAACTCGCCGCCGGGGTCTTGCATGCTGATCTTGGCCGACACGGCGTCTGGCTCGGCGTGGGCCAGGCCACTGATGGTTACCTCGGCGCCCGCCGCCGGACCGGTTTGAGCCTCGGGGTCGACCCTGAGAGCTCGGGCGGCGTTCAACCTGACACCATTTGAGGCGTATGGGCTATAGGCATCGAACTCGTCTGCGGTGCCGATCAGCTGCTCGACCACCGATATCGGACTGGCGTCGGCGCCGTCGAATCGTTTGTCGCTGATCACCGCTGCGGCGATAGCCGCCACGGTTGGCGAAGCCTGGCTGGTGCCGCTCATGAACACGTATTTTGCGCCGGGGATCGTCGACAGGATCAGTTCGCCAGGTGCGAACAGGTCGACCGAGGTGCCGCTATTGGAGAACGAAGCTTTGGTTTCGCCGGGGCTTGAAGCGCCGACGGTCAGCATGTTGCTCGCATCGATGCTGGCCGGGTAGCTAGGGGAGGTGCCCAGATCGCGGGAGTCGTTGCCAGCGGCTACAACCACCAGGACACCCTTACTTTCGGCGTAATGCACCGAATCGATGAGTGGCAGCACTGCGTTGACCGGAGTTCCCGGCGTGGTGCCGAGCGACATGTTGATCACATCGGCCCCATTGTCGACGGCGTAGATGACCGCTCGGGCCACACTCGAGGTGTTGATGCCTCCAGGCCCGGAAACGCTCAGATTCATGATCTTGGTTTCGGGCGCGAGGCCGGCCACACCAATGCCGTTGCCTGCGTGGGCGGCGATGATTCCGGCGACGTGCGTACCATGGTTGCCGTTCTGCCATGACCACGGGACGTTGTCGTTGTAGCCAAAGTCCCAGCCGTAGCAGTCGTCGACAAAGCCGTTGCCGTCGTCATCGCTACCGTTGTCGCAGACCTCTCCGGGATTGACCCAGTTCTGTCCTGCCAGATCGGGGTGGTCGAAGTCGACGCCGGAGTCGATGACTGCGACGACCACGCCGCGTCCCTTCGAGCCCGATGCCGCTTCGCGGCCATCGATATCGGCGTCAGCTACCTGAGGTGGGGGCGACTGCATCACACGGTCGAGATTGTCGCCGGTGTTGTCGAGGGTCCACTGGTATGGCTCGTATGGGTCGGAGGCATACTCCAGCTGGGCGTCTGGCTGAGACGGAAGTCCGATGCGGTCGATCGCTTCTTGGCTTTCGGCGACCACGGCGAACGAGCCGTTGCCAATCGCCACAGCGGAGACCACACCTTCGACGCTGAGAATGGCAGCCAGCGTCGCTTCTTCGGATTCGCCTGTGGTCACTCCGGTCACGGTCCCGGGAACCAGATCATCGGTTGGTTCCGTGCCGGGGTTCGCCTGGGGGATGTTCGGTCCAACACCTTCGAGGACCGGAGGTGGCGGCGGCACGGTCGATGGCGCAAGGGCTAATGAAACCCAGGTTCCATCCTGGTTGATGAAACCCGGTTCTCCGTCTCGGAACACCAGGAGAGCATCGTCATCGATCAGGTTCAGAAGTTCCGGATCGATGGTCAAACGTGGGTCGGACGATTCATTGCTGGTCGCCGATGCCAGCGGTTGCATATAGGTCGCCGGTTCGACAGAAGCCTCTGGGGCAGACGTCTCTGGGGTGGAGAGCTCGTTATCTCCGGCAGACGATTCGGCCATGGAAGGTGTGTCGGTGCCATCGACTGGCTCGGCTGCGTCTGCGGTGGGAGGGGTGACCACAGCTCGGACCAACTCATCGGTCGGTTCCGGTGATTTCTGGTCCTCTAGCTCTATGACAAGTGGCGGTGGCGGAACGTAAGCAAGGGCGGTCGGCTCCTGAGAGCCCCCGGCCGCACTGCAGCCGGTAGCGCCGATGCCGAACGTCATGACTATGGCTACGCGTAGAAATTGAGGAGCGTTGATTAGCCTGATTCCTTGCTTCATACAGATCGACCGCCAATTCGTGTCGATGCTCTATGAGGCTCATCGGCTATTTGTGGTGAAAAACTTTAACGATCTTCTTCTGCCGCCGATGAGGCGACCGCTCAACGATGCCGCCTAGCCAATCAGGGTGTTGGCGAAGATCTGCCACGCCAGCACGCTCTTGGCCACCAGGCTGAGCACGATGTAGACCGTTTCGCCATAGGTGTAGTCGGCCCATCGCCCGACTTGCCGGTACTGCAGCCACTGGTTGATGGCGAAGGTATTGAAAAAGAAGAACAGGCTGAAGATGATGCCGTAGACAAACCCGGGAGGCCCCTGCCCGCCCGGCTGATTGACGTTCACCACGATGTAGATGGCGATCGCAGCCCACGGCCCGATGCCGGCGATGCAGCCGAACCAAAATGGTGTCCACCAGGTGCGGCGATCGGCGGCGTTGACCATCTCCATTATCCAACCAAACAGGATCATCGACACGTTGGCGAAAGCCAGGGCGATGAGCGCTGCCAAGTCGGTGATGCCGGTGACCAAACCGATCAGCAGGATCATCAACGTCGACGAGATCGAGTATTCAACCCAGCGGAACCGATTACGACCGCGGCGGATCTCCGAGCTGTACCGACCGAAGCCGGCCGGCGCGGCGATTATGAAATGAAACAGTGCCGAGAGCAGCAGGAATGCTGCGGTGGCGGCGGCCAGTGGCACATCGAAGACCGAGTTGATGGTGCCGTCGGCCAGTGGGGTGCCAGGAGGCCCATTGAGGCTAAAGGCGCTGACCTCGAGTTTGAAGTCGTTGCCCAGAATCAACATGAGGGCGCCGGATATGAGATGGGCGACGCCCATAACCAAGTTGAACCGGCGGAGTTTGCCGAGCTTGCCGTCGGTGACCGGCACGGTCTCCCGGTCGAAATCGATTGTTGTTGCAGCCATGTTTTCCCGTTCGCCGATACCGGGACCGCTTCGTACGGCCCTGAGTGCGATGCTTTCCGCGGTGAACGTACCAGGCCTTGTCTCTTGGCGGCTGATCCGCCGACCCGCATCGGTTTCGGCCTAGTTTTCCACCATGACCAGTACCCCGGTGATGGACGTAATCGTTGTTGGCGCCGGTGTCGCCGGACTGACGGCGGCGATCGAATTGAAGACAGCCGGGCGGGATGTGTTGGTGCTAGAAGCCAGCGACGGCCCGGGTGGTCGAGTTCGGACCGACCTAGTCGACGGGTATCGGCTCGACCGCGGGTTTCAGGTGCTTCTTACCGCATACCCCGAGGCACAGCGTCTACTCGATTATGGGGCATTGAATCTGCAGCCGTTCCTGCCCGGCGCATTGATCAAGACCGGGACTGGAGCGGGAGATAGCCTGGCCAGGCTCGGCGACCCGTTTCGCCGTCCAGCCGATCTGCTGCCGACCATGCGAGCCCCAGTCGGCAGTGTGATCGACAAGGCCCGAATCCTGCAGTTTCGTCAGGCGGTCAACAAAGGTTCTGTCGAGGAGCTATGGAACCGCGATGAAACTACGGCCAGGGAACGCCTTGAGGAAATCGGCTTCTCGGCGAAGATCATCGATCGATTTCTGCAGCCGCTGTTCGCCGGAATCACCCTCGATGCCGACCTTTCCGGATCGAGTAGGACGCTCGAGTTTGTATTCCGCATGCTGTCCCGAGGTGAGGCTGCGGTGCCGGCTAAAGGCATGGGGGAGATCGGTCGCCAGTTGGCTGATCGATTTGGCGATCAGATTCGTTACGGGGCTGAAGCTCAAAAGGTCACTGCCGATTCCGTTGTGCTGGCCGACGGTGAAGTGCTGAACGCCCGATCGATCCTTGTGGCCACCGATGCTTCGACCGCAGCCCAGCTGACGTCGCTGGACGATCGGGCCTGGAATGGGGTGACTAGCATCTGGTTTAGCGCAGACGAAGCTCCGATCGATGATCCGATCGTGATGTTGAACGGCACCGGTGCCGGGCCGATCAACAACCTGGCGGTGATGAGCAAAGTGAGCGGCGATTATGCGCCCAGCGGCAAACACCTGGTCGTGGTGTCCTCCCCTTCGGTGGATTCGCCTGCTGGATCTGCTTCTGGGGCTGCTTCTGGGGTTAATGGCCTCGTCGCAGCGATCGAGGGCCAGCTGGCATCGTGGTTCCCCAGTGCCCCAGGGTGGGAGCGACTCAGGGTCGACGAGATCCCTCGGGCCCAGCCGGCCCACCCTCCCGGGACCGACCGATCGGCGTCGGCACAGTTAGCCGAAGGGATTGTGGTGGCTGGCGACCACCGCACCGATCCATCGATAAACGGTGCGATGTTGTCCGGCGTGCGGGCGGCCCGGTCCATAGTCTCAAACTCATAGCTCTCCGCTGCAGGCCCGGTCGATGCAGCTGCGGCAGAAGCAGTAGACGCATTGGTAAGTGTTCGCTAACATAAGGTCATGTCAGCGAACGAGTTAGTAGATGAGCCAACGGTGGTCGGTCGTGAAGAGTGGATGGCGGCTCGGGTCGCTCACCTGGAAGCGGAGAAGGCGTTCACCCGCCAACGCGACGAGCTGAGCGAGCAGCGTCGTCGGTTGCCTTGGCTAGAGATCACCGCCGACTATCAATTTGAGGGTCCGGATGGCCAAAGGAGTCTGGCCGAGCTGTTCGAAGGTCGTAGCCAGCTGTTGGTGAATCACTTCATGCTCGGCCCCGGCTGGGACGAAGGCTGCCCATCCTGTTCGTTTTGGGCCGACAACTACAGCGGTACTGAGATGCATCTGGCAGCCCGAGACACCACCTTGATCGCTATCTCCCGAGGCTCGCTAGAAGAGATCGAGCGTTACCGAACACGGATGGGCTGGAGCTTTCCGTGGTACTCGTCGGCTGGCAGCAGCTTCAACTATGACATGGGGGCCAGCTTCACCGAGCAGCAGATGGCTGACGGGGCCAAGCTCTATAACTACGAGACCATCGCCCCGTTTGCTGATGAGAGCCCCGGCATCAGCATCTTTGCCCGGTCGGACGACGGGCGGGTGTTCCTCACCTATCAGACCTTCGCCCGTGGCCTCGACATGTTGAACGGCACCTACCACATGCTCGACCTGACCCCGAAGGGTCGCGACGAGGGCGACCTTCCCTACGGAATGGCGTGGCTCCGCCGTCACGACCAGTACGAGTAGAGGATTGCCTCAAGCCAATAGCACGATCAGATCGAGGCGCGCTAGCGTCGGCGCCATGGCTGGACTTGGAATTGTTACCGGCGGTGCCCAGGGAATTGGTCTGGCCATCGTGAAGGCACTGTTGGAACAGGGTGTTGTCGATCGGGTTGCGGTGTTCGATCTGCAGCCCGAGGCATTGGAATCGGCCCCGGGTGGGGTTCCGGCCGGTGTCACCGTTCATCGGTGCGACGTGACCGACGAAGCATCGGTGGCCGCGGCATACGCCGAGGTCGGCGAAGTGCCGACGGTGTTAGTCAACAACGCTGGCGGAGGCGACGTCGATGCGATTCAGCGCCGTCCGGAAGCAGAAGCGGAAGCTGGCGATGGCGCTGATACACGACAGCCATCCTCGTTCGACCCCTTTGCCCCGGTTGACGACTTTCGTCGCATGGTCGATCTCAACTTCACTTCGGCTCATGTCGTTACCCGGGTGATCGGCCCGGATCTGCAGGTCGGCGCGGCGATCTGCAATACCGCGTCGATCGCAGGTCAGGGCCCGAGTGGTTTGATCTCCTATGGTGCAGCCAAGGCAGCATTAATCCATTGGACCGGTTCGATGGCTAAGGCGTTGGCCCCTCGACAAATCCGGGTCAACGCGGTCGCTCCGGGCATTATTCGTACCCGCCTGTGGGAGGCTTTGCAGCCGGACGAGGTGGCCTACGACGCGATGATCAAGGAGACGATGCCGATGGGCGAGGATCAAAAGCCCGAGGACATCGCAAACGCGGTGGCATTCCTCTGTTCAGTAAACGCCGGTCAGGTAACCGGCGAGGTCATCCGCATCGATGGTGGCTTGACGCTGCGCTGATCAGCGTTCGGCTGAAGGGGCTGGATCTCAGGCCGCGGTCGCTCGTTGAGTCCGCAGGACGAACAGTAGCGAGATAGTTCCGTAGACGGTAAAGCCGACTGCCAGCGGGGTGACGGTAGTAGTGATGGCTCTGTCGAGGATCGAGCCCAGGATGGCGCCACCGCCGGTAAATATCGTGCCGGTAATGGCTGATGCCATGCCTGCGATGCGTCCGACGGGGGCCAAGGCCATAGCCGAGAAGTTTGGGACCAGGATGGCCTGCGTGGCAACGATCAACAGGAGGCTGCCGACAAAGAGCCAAAGGGGAGGTAGTCCATCGTTCGTTAGCGCGAGGACCGACATCAGCGCGGAGAAGCCAACGAAGGCGGTGAGGCTGCGGCGAATCAGCTTGTCCAGCTCGACCCGGTTGGCCAACCGGGCGTTGGTCAGGGTGCCGACCGCCATCGTCGATGCGACCAGCCCGAACAGTTGGGGGAAACGATCTTTCTGGTCGTAGAGGTCGCTGAAGATGAATTCGCTGCTGGCAATGAACGACAGAAAGCCACCCATGGCGAAGGTCTGGGCCAGTGTGTAGCCGAGTGTCTGCTTGGTACCGATCACGGTTTTGGCCGCTTCGAGGACCGGGCCAAACCGCAGCTCGGTTCGTTGATCGGGGCTGAGTGTCTCGGGCATTCTGAGACTCCAGATTCCCGCTATGCAGGCCACCAGCGCGCCGGCGGCGAAGGTCCATCGCCACGATCCAACGGTGAGGATGAGCGCACCTAACGTCGGGGCCACGACCGGAGCGATCATGAACACGCTCATGATGAACGACATGGCCCTGGCCATCTCTGAACCCTGATAGCGATCTCGGACCATTGCGGTGGCGGTGACTCGAATGCCAGCAGACCCGACACCCCAGATCAGTCTGGCGATGATCATGAAGGTGAGTGACGGGGCGAGCGCGGCGGCGATTGCCGCTGCGGCGTGCAGTGTTAGCCCGAAGTAGAGCGTGGCCCGCCTGCCGAATCGGTCGGTGAGTGGTCCGTAGATCGGTTGGCCGATCGCCATGCCGATGAAGAAGGCGGTAATGACCCAGGTCACCGAATTTGAATCGGCTGAGATGTCATACGCTTCGCGGATTTCGCCGAACGCTGGTAACACCAGATCGATCGACAACGCCGTGGTGGCGATCAACGCCGAGACCAGCGCTATGAACTCCCTCCGGCCGAGGGCGCCATTCAATACAGGTTCAGCATCGCCGTTTGTGTAGGTCTGGTCCGTACTGTCGGATAGTAGTATCCGGTTGCTTGAAACCGCCCGAGCGTGTGGTTGATGTCACCAGCGAGCATGCGCTGAAGCCCGTTCACGTCCACGCCGTCGGTTGTCGCAGCCGCGACGTGCCACCGCTCGTCGATGTTTCGAACGTGTAGCCAACGGTAGGTCGGGTCGTCCTGGCTCTCGCCTCGACCATCCTGACCACCTCTCAGGCGCGCCGGAACCGACTTGCTGTGCCCACGAGGGGAAGGGGTGCAGCAAGCCGGAGGGCGCTAGCCACCGGAGGCTAGCCAACGGAAAGATCCGTCGGTATGCGCCGTTCGGCCGCAGTTTGGGGCGATCGAACGGAGCGCTCTTGTGGATGATTGATGTCGAACGTTGCAGTCAATGTAAGCGTTTACATACGCTAATCCACTGAGCAAACTTCCGTCACTGGGCCGGGTGCTTCAGATTCGAAGTTAGGCGATGAGCATCTTCGCCCGGGTCATGGAGAGCGGGCCCCGGTTCTTGATGGACACCGGTACGCTCGGCCGCAATCGTTTTCAGGGTAAGAGGTTCATGTTGTGTCAGTTCAACTTATTACATACCCCGACTCGCTCGGTGGTGACCTGGCTTCGCTGGACAAACTTCTCGCCGCAGAGATAGCCCACTACGTACCAGGTGGGGTGCACATCCTGCCGCCATTCCCGTCATCCGGTGATCGAGGCTTCGCCCCGACCGGCTATGACCAGATCGAGCCATCTTTCGGCACGTGGTCCGACATTTCGTCGATCGCTTCCACCGTGCCTGTGACGCTCGACATCATGGTGAACCACCTATCCCGACTCAGCACCGAGTTCCAAGACTTCCTGAAGCACGGCAGGGCGTCGGTCTACACCGACATGTTCATCTTCCCCGAGCAGTTCTGGCCGAACGGCGTCAGCGATGAGGACGTCGAGAAGATCTTCCTCCGCAAGCCCGATCACCCCTTTTCGACCTACACCACCGCCGCAGGCGAAGACGAAACCGTGTGGACCACCTTCGGTTCAGAACAGATCGATCTGGATGTCTCATCCCAGGTCAGCTGGGACGCCTATCGACGCTGGTTCTCAACTCTGGCTGAGCATGGTGTCTCCGGCGTTCGGCTCGATGCCGTCGGGTATCTAACGAAAGCGGCTGGCACCGCTTGCTTCATGAATCGGCCGGCGATCTGGGAGCTGCTTACGTCACTCGAGGAGCTAGCCCGTTCCGCTGGTTTGGAGCTGCTAACCGAGGTGCACGACGGCGCATCGACCCACCGTGAACTAGCGGAGATGGGCTATCTCAGCTACGACTTTGCCTTCCCTGGGCTGATGGTCCATGCGATCGCCACCGGTCGTGCCGACCTGCTTCGAGAGCACCTGTCGCTGGCGCCGACTACGCAGGTCACCATGCTCGACTGCCACGACGGCATCCCGGTTTGTCCCGACCTCGACGAGGTTCTCGACGCCGCAGGTCAGCGGGAACTCACAACGTTCTGCGTCGACAACGGCGCCAACATAAACGTGCTGTTGAACGACGATGACAGCGCAGGCGACGAGGTCAGGGCCCACCAGCTCAACATTACCTACCGGTCCGCCGTCGGCTCCGACGATGCCATGGTTATGGCACGAGCCATTCAGCTGTTCGCCCCGGGCACGCCACAGGTCTACTACGTCGGGCTGTTAAACGGGTTGTCCGTCGAGCGCCATCCCGATCTGGATGGACGCGATGTCAACCGCCACAACTACAGCGTTGATGAAGTGATGGTCGCCCTACGTTCCAAGACGACGCAGGCTCAGCTTCGGTTGATGGAGTTACGAAACACCCACCCCGCGTTCAACGGCACCCTCGAAGTTAGTGGCAGCGATTCCGAGCTGACACTGGCCTGGACCCTCGAAGGTTCGTCGTGTCGACTCGATGCTGATCTGAAATCGCAGCGCCTGCGGGTGGTCGCGACCGCCTCCGACGGCACCGCCGAAACCGTCATCGAGATCTAAACCTCAGTGGCGCCGAGCGCTCGAACGGTCATCTCGAGCACGGCCTCGAACTCGGCATCGGTCATTTCGGAGTTGTCGACGATGCGTTTCGAGATGAGCGGTCCCTGGATGATGTGCATGGCCAACTCGATGTTGATGGTCGGTGGCAGCTCGCCGCGCCCGATCGCTCGCTGCAGCGCCAGCACGGTTGGACCCTGGGGCTGCACACGGGCTTCCTTGAATAGCGCTGCGGCCTCAGGACTTTGAATCGCTCGGGTGGTCATCCAGGCGAATAGCTCGCGGCTTTTGGCGGTGCTGGCGACCGCCAGATAGTTGCGCCCGATTTCTCGCAGGTCGCCGCTGAGCGAACCGGTGTCGGGCGCCTGCTTCTCGGTCACGCCAGCGGCGATGGTGCCAAAGACCAGACCATCAACACCCCCAAAGTGGCGATAGAGCGTTGTTTTGGCGATGCCTGACCGCCGAGCCACCGCCTCAACCGACACCGCGCCGATGCCTTCCTCGAAGAGGATCTCGGCTGTGGCCCGGAGCATTTTTGCTCTGGCCGCTTGGCTGGGAGGTCGTGCCATAACGCTACGAAGCGTACCGCCAATCCATTCCCAGGGCTCATCAATGCCATCTTTAGTTGAAGGCAGAGGGATTTTCGGAAGAAATCAGGGGAAGCCGGAAGGTCTCATAACGCTACGGAGCGTTGCGTTATGAGCGCGATCGGTCTAGGTTGATGGACATGACTACTCATACGACAACCCAAGATTCAGGCCAGGGGCAGCTCGCGGACTGCACCGTGAACGTAAGGGTCAAGATCTCGGCGCTGTGGGCGGCGATGCTATTTATCTTCGCCTACGTCGATCTCTTCGCCCTCTACCGGCCGGACTTCAGGGCCGACCTTGCCGAAGACAAGATTTCGGTCTTCACCGTTAACGAGGCCTTCCTGCTGTTTGCCACCGGCTACATAACCGTGGCCAGCCTGATGGTGTTTCTCACCGTCGTGCTCAGGCCCCGGATCGCCAGGATGTCGAACATGATCATCAGCGTGCTGTATGTGCTGACGATCGTGCCGTCGGCGATAGGCGAGTGGTACTACTTCATCCTCGGCAGCATTCTCGAAGTTGGTCTGCTCGGCATGATCTTCTACTACGCATGGTCATGGCCTAAGCAGGCAGCCCAAGCTTGAGCAGGCGTGAGCAGGCCTAGGGGATTGTGGGGCGAGGTGCTGTAGTTCGGAATGTGGCGCCGAAATAGTAGGGGCCTGATGTGCCTTGATAGCCAGGCCAGCCAGGTTCGGACCCAGAGCGGTAGGCGTAACCCTCGTAGTTGACGCCGGTGGCGTAGTCGATGTGGCCGCTGAAGGAGTATGGCTCTCCAGATATCTCAGCTGCCACGATGTAGGTAGTACCCGGTTCGACCACCATCGGTTCGCTGAGCGTGCCGTAGGCGAATCCATCCTCGACCGGTGTGCCATTCGGGATTTCGACGCTGGCGACCGGTCGTCCGGTCGTCTTGTTGTAGAGACCAACCGTGGTTCCACCGGCGTTGGTGATCTTGCCATCGCGATTGGAGTCGTGAACTCCGAGGGCGCTGATGGTCATGGTCTCGTCAACGCTGAACTGCCATCCCATAAAGAAGTCGCCGGTCCGTGAAAGGTAGTTGCTGTAGGAGGTCACAGCGGGAGTGGCCCCCCAGTTCAATACCGTCAGCTGGAAGCCGATCGAGTCGGATCGGTCGAGTCCATCGGTGATGTTGACCGTGATGTCGTAAACACCATCGGGCTCGGCGAGGCCGGTAATCAAACCGGTGGTGCCGTCGATTGAAAGCCCCGGCGGAAGGCCATCGACGATGTAGTCGGCCGGGCCGACGACATCGGATAGAACCTGGATCGAAACCGGGTCTGTCTCGACGACGGTTACGTCCCCAATCGGTACAAGCGTCGGTCCGGACTGACCGAGGACGGCCCAGCTGAACTCGATCTGGCCCGAAAAACCAAGCTCGTTTGTGATGGCTGCGGTCACCGTGCTCGCACCGATGGTGTCCGGCGTCCCGGTGATCTGGCCGGTGTCGGCATCGATAGCTAGGCCGCTGGGTAGTCCGGAGGCGCTCCAGGTCGAGCGGCCGCCGTCTGGCACGTTGACTACCAGATCGAGTGTTACCGGTTCGCCTAACGGTGAGGCCTGATTCCCCGGATCGAGCGGGGTGGGCTTTGGCATCGTCTGTACCCGGAATGTGGCGGCGTAATAGTTGGTGTCCTCGGTGCCGAAGCGAGTGGGCCAGCCGAGCTCCGACCCGATCTTGTAGACGGAGCCGACGTAGTTGATACCCTCGCCAAAGCTGGCGTCGCCCCCGAAGGCGTAGGCCTCGCCGGAGACTTCGGCAGCCACGAAGTAGGTGATGCCTGGTTGCACCACGACCGGGTCTTCCAAACCGGCGTAGGCGAACCCGTCTTCCACCTCGGTGAACCGGGGGATCTCCGTAGTGCCAAGTAGCTCTTCGGTGTCGAGCTGGAACAGGGCGACCACGGTGGAGCCCATGTTGTCAACGTTCCCATCTCGGTTGCTGTCATGGGCTCCGAGCTGTGAGATGGTTTGTTCCTCGTCGACGGTGAACTGCCACCCCATAAAGTAGTTTCCCGATCCGAGGCTGTAGCGGCCGTATGACTCGATCGCTGGTGACTGCTCGACGGCGATGATTGCCAGCTCAAACGTCTCACTTGCGCTGAGTCCAAGGGTGTCGGTTGCGGTCACGGTGATCGAGTGGGTACCGGGGGCGACGGCTCTGCCATCGATGAGCCCGGTGTCGGCGTCGATCGTTATGCCCTCCGGTAGCCCGGTGGCAGTAAAGCGCAGTGCCCCGTCTGCGTCTTCCGCCACGACCTGAATCGAGGCTGCGGCCCCTTGAAGCAGCAGCTTTCTTTCGATGCTCTCGACGGTCGGCGACTCAGAATCGAGCACGGTCCAGATGAACGCGATATCGCTGCTCGGCCCCTCTTCGGCGGTGACTGTCACGGTCACGCTGGCGGTGCCTGCCGCGTCGACCACGCCGGTTATCTGACCGGTTTCGGGGGCGATGGACAGGCCGGGAGGTAGGCCATCGGCCGCCCAGGTGAGAGCGCCGTCATCCGGTCCATTGATCACTAGGTCGAGGGTCAACTCGGTATCGATCGGTGATGTTTGTGGTCCGGGGTTATCGATGATCGGAGTGGTGATTGCGTCGACTCGAAACGTTGCTCCGTAGTAGTTGTTGCCCGCAGCGCCCTGGAGCAGGGGTAAGGCTGGCACGGAATCGATCTTGTAGGCGTAGCCGGCGTAGTGGATGCCCTCGCCGTAGGTGATCGAGCCGCCATAGGCATACGGTTCGCCGGAGATCTCTGACGCCACGATGTAGGTTCGTCCCGGCACAACGGTGACCGGGCGGGTGAGGGCAACGTAAGCAAAGCCGTCTTCGACTTCGGTCCGCTCGGGGATCTCTGCTTCGGCCAGGAGTTCTTTCGAGTCGTTGTCGTAGAGCGCCACCGATGTGGGGCCGACGTTGTCGAGTTTGCCGTTCCGGTTGGCGTCGTGGGCGCCGAGCTGCGAGATGGTCTTCGCCGAATCAACGGTGAATTGCCAACCCATGAAGTAGCGACCGTCGCGCCGCTGATAGTCCTCGTACGACTCGATCGCCACAAATGTGGTGGGTGGCTCAGCCGTTTCGGTTGGAGGACTCTCGTTGGTCGAAGCCAGCGTCAGAGAGGTGAACCACAGCAACGTCCCGATGACTATCCGAGCGACATGTCGTGTCATTTGGTCGGCACTCCAGCGGCAAAACGTCGGCCTGGCTGGCCGGCTGTGCATCAGAATATGAAGATCTGAACCGATGCAACCCTCTTCTACGGACGCTAAGGGTGCGCAGTTAATGAGCCGGAGGGCTCAGCCCGTGAGCTGCGGTTAGGGTCTCCCGACCCAGACCGCCCAGCGACAACGTGGTGCCAAGAAGCGTGGCGAGCAGATGCGGCGAGTAGACATGGCTAGCAGCTGCGGCTAGAAGGTACGGCTAGAAGAAGCAGAGTATGTTGCCGATGATCGGCAACGTGCAGATCAACGGTGGCCGCGTCGTCGGAGGACTGGTTGTGGGAGGGCTCGTCGTCGGTGGCGGTGTCGTCGGCGGTGTAGTGGTCGGCGGTGTAGTAGTAGTAGTCGGCGGAGCGGTGGTCGTTGGGGCCGCCGTGGTCGTCAGTCGGGTAGTTGTCGTGGCCGCAGTCGTCGGTGGCTGGCTTGTCACCGGTTGGCTTGTCGGCGTTGCTGGGAGCCGGGTCAAGACCGGTTGAGTGCTCGCCTGGAGCGTCGTTGGAGGTTTGGGTGTTGCAACCGTCGTCGATGGTTGGCCACTGGCGGCCTGTTGCCCCGCGGTCGGGTTAGCGGGCTTCGTGGTCGACGAGACCGGCATCGCCGTGGACTGCGGACTGGACGTGGGGCCAGCAGGCGCTGCCGATAGCTCACCTGCCTCCGATGTCTGGCTAGCCGCAGCAGGGACTGAGGCCGGAACGGACTCGGGTGCTCGGGTTGTCGAAACGGTCGCTAGCGTCGTCGGTGTTGAGGGTGCGGGGGAGTCGGGCGTTGTGGCCGGTGCCTCAGACACGATGCGGCCGGTGACAACAGGGCCCTGTTCATCGCCGCTCAGGCCCTGGGCAGCGGTCGAGGGCGTCGGGACGATGACGTCTTGCTCCCGCTCGGCCATCGACGTATCCGCCGGATCGGTGTCGAGGTTGGCCTCGGTGCGAGAGCGGGCCGGTCCGATGGCGATAAATGCGGCAAGAAGCAGACAAGCGGCGGCGCCGGCGATCAGGGCGGTGCGAACCCATCGTGCGCCCGCCTTTGATGCCTTCTCCGCTTCGGCGACCTGGCGAAGTTCAAAAAGGTGTTGGGCCATTACCTCGGGACTTGGGTGTTTGCGGTAATAGCTCCGCAGCATCGATCCGAGTTCGGCCTCGTCTGGCCAAAGTTCGTCGACGTCGTACGGCTCGCCCAGACTTTCTCCAGTAGGCCTCATCGGATCAGGACCTCGCTGGTGACACCGAGGTCTGAAAGAGCGCTACGCAGTGTGCTTAAGCCACGATGCTGCAGACTCTTCACTGCTCCGACCGGACGATTCGTGATCTGAGCGACACGGTCCAACCCGAGGTCGGCCACGAATCGGAGAGCGACGACTTCTCGTTGCGCTGTAGTAAGAGTGGAGAAGGCAGCGATCAGGCGGGGGTCGATCTCCACTGCGAAGGGGTCGCTGAGGTCGTCGGGAGTGAGCTCGGCAACCTCCACCGCTTGCTGCACCACCGTCTTGTCTGTGCTCTTGTGGCGCCGGTAGTCGACCATCCGGCGGTAGGCGATGGTCATCAACCAGGTGCGAAACTCGTTTGGTCCGCCAACGAATGACGGCAGACCTTTCAGAACCCCCACGAATACTTCAGAAGTCAGATCCTCGGCGTCGGCGATGCCGCATGCTCGGAGGTAGCCGTAGACCATGCCCACATGGTTTCGGTAGAGCAGCTCCAACGATTCCTGATCGCCCCGACGCGCTCCATCAATGGTGCCAGCTAACAAGGGCCGCCTGTTAGCGGACTGCCTTTTCCGCCGAATTCCCACTGGGGACTCCCATCCTGAAACAACACCGCCGTTCCCCCTGTGGAAATCTTACAGATCTTTCACACCTTTCACCGGGTTGGAGCAACTTCACCCGGTAGTTCCAGCCTGTGTTGCTGGCAGAGCAGCTGCCCAGGTGGTTGCGGGGAAATTGTGGGCAAATATTCCCAAAGCCGTATCCCGTGGCACCTCTTCCACGATTGCTTCTGTGTATAAGGCGGCCCGTGCCAGATGGCGCTAAATCTACCGAGCGAATATGGGCCGAGCTTCTCATTTGTCATGCACGCGTTTATTACCAAACTCGCTTGCCGGAATACAGGACTACCAACTCTCTACCCCTCCCAACTACCGCAATATCCCCTCCAGGAATAACCCCCCAAACCTATAACTACCGACTACCCGTCAGATCGCGCGCGCAAGATGGTGCATGCAGAGGCGGCTCGGGCGGTCGATGCTGAACCGCGAGAAGTTCTCGAGTTCTGTCTCGACTTAGAGAGCTACCTACAAATAGATCGCAAGATCATCAAAGTCTATGAGTGTCTACCGTCGACCGCCGGCGGTGACTTCGGGCTCCTAGTTCGCGTCAAAATTTGCGGACCGCTGCGCCCGAAGTTGCGGTTGGACGTTCACCTGGACCGCTGGAAGTCGATCACTTTCCGGCAGACCGGTGGGCGCTTGACCAGCCGTTTCTTCGAGCTCCGAGGCGAGATTCGCGCCGAGATCCTCGATGAAGGAACCCTTGTCGCCAGCAGCTATCAGGCTGAGGCCAAGGGGCTGCTGCAGTGGCCAGTCAGCCGGTTGCTCAAGCGATGGCTTCAGCGCAATGTAGAACTCGAACTCGATCATCTAGCAGTCAAATTCAACCCCGACGTGGTTGAGATACGACGAGATAAGTAAGGCAATCAACAATCGCAGCGTGTCGCTCTGAAGTACTTGAAGTCTGAGTAAGAGTCGAATACCTACCAAGTAAGTGAAGGAACTAGAACGATGTATGAACCGATTGCTGTCATTGGAGCAAGCTGTCGATTCCCGGGCGACCAGGGTGACTTAGCCTCACTTGACCAGTTCGAGGCATTCATGGCTCGAGGCGGAGACGCTGTGGGTCCCATGCCTCCAGAGCGATGGAACGTTGACGCTATCTACTCCGAAGACCCCGCCGCCAAAGGTCGTATGTATGTAAAACGCGGCGCGTTCCTCGACTGGGACTACCAAGAGTTCGACGCCGCGCTGTACGGGATATCGCCCCGCGAGGCGTCGATCATGGACCCCCAACAACGCCTGATTATGGACGTGGCTCTCGACACTCTCCACCACGCCAAGGTCGACTTCGACGCACTCGTCGGCTCGGAAACCGGCGTGTTTATCGGCGGCTTCATGCTCGACCATCTGACGGGCAACGCCCACTTCACCACCCGTGAACGTATGACCAATCACTCGGCCACCAGCGCCACGATGACCATGCTGTCGAACCGTCTCTCGTTCTCGCTCGGCCTGCAAGGTCCGAGCCTGACCCTCGACACCGCATGCTCATCGTCGTTGGTCGCCACCCACCTGGCCTGCCGGGCGTTGCAGGCCGGCGATGCCGACATGTGTCTGGCGGGCGGCGTGAACTACATGATGACCGCCAACACCATCATGATGCTCTGCAAGGCGCAGTTCCTGGCCAAGGACGGCCGGTCGAAGAGCTTCGACGCCTCCGCCGACGGCTATGGCCGCGGCGAAGGCTGCGGCATGGTTGCGCTTAAGCGCCTGTCGGATGCCAAGGCCGACGGCGATGAGATCATCTCGGTCATCATCGGCTCCGGCGTCAATCAGGATGGCGCAACCCCAGGCATCACCGTTCCTAGCGCCGATGCGCAGGCGAAGCTGATGCAGAAGGTCTACGCCGAGGCCGACTTCTCAGCCAAGGACATCAACCAGTTCGAGGCCCACGGAACCGGGACCCCGATCGGCGACCCACTCGAAGTATCAGCGATGCAGAAGGTGCTCGATGCCCATGGTGCTGATCAGCCGATCGTGCTTGGCTCGGTCAAGGCTGGAATCGGCCACCAGGAAGCGGCGGCGGGAATCGCTGGCCTGCTGAAAGCTTCGGTCAGCGTTCGATCCGGCAAGGTCGGGCCTCAAGCCTGGCTCGAAGAGCTGAACCCGGCTCTCAAGCTCGATGACTCTCCGCTGCACGTGCTCCAGGACGGACCGGCGGCCATCGGCCGACCAGGAAAGCCGACGGTGGCAGTAGTCAACTCATTCGGCTACGGCGGAACCAACGCCCACGCGGTGGTAGCCAACCATGTCTGATCGTCGAGCGATCGAAAGCACGTCGACAAATCCAATCGAGGCGACGATCTCTGGCACGACAGAGGTCATAGAAAGAGCGAAGTCATGACAAAAAGTCAGCCCAACATCTATCGAATCCCCCTGACCGGAGCCAGCCAGGAGCGGGCTGCCGAGAGCGCTCAGCATCTGATCGACTCGATCCAGGCTGCAGGCGACGCCGGTTTCGCTAACGAGATCGAGGCCGCGTGGCGAGTAGCTCGCGGCCAGTCCCGGTGGATCGTTGCCGGCCGCACCCGCGGTGAGATAGTGGCCTCGCTGGCCGAGTTTGTGCTCGAAGGAACGTGCATAGCTTCCGGGCAGCACAAGTCTGGCCCCCGGCGCGCCACCTTTGTTTTTAGTGGCATGGGCCCACAGTGGGCAGGCATGGGTCGCTCCCTGGCTGCCGCCCTTCCCGGCTTTGCCAACCACGTTGTCGAAGTCGACAAGTTGATGATCGAGCACTACGGCGAGTCGGTCTGGGATCATCTGGCCAACCACGACGCTGGCGGCCAGTTGCCGACCGGTCTTGCTCAGCCTGGAAACTTCCTACTCCAAGCAGCGCTGTACAACCTGCTGCTCGACGAGGGTGTTAAGCCAGACGCGGTTGTCGGCCACAGCGCAGGCGAGGTCGCGTCGGCATATGCCGCAGGTGTCTACACCCTGGCCGAAGCGGCTCAGGTCGCCGTGGTGCGGGGCAGATTGCAGGCCACGCTTGAAGGCCGAGGAGCAATGCTGGCTATCGGCGTCAGTGAAGATGAAGCCAAGGACCTCATCGCCGACTTCGACGGCGTTTCCATGGCCGCTATCAACGACGATCAAGCGGTGACCGTTGCCGGTGACGCCGAGCAGATCGCCCAACTCGACGAGCGCATGCGGACCGATCAGATCTTCGCCAAGATCCTGCGAGTCGAGGTCCCCTATCACAGCCCGGTGATGGACGAGATCGCCGACGATCTTCATCAGCAGATGAGCTTCATCGAGCCGAAGCCCGCTCAGCTACCGCTGTACTCAACCGTAACTGGCGCCCTCTCAAGCGGTGAGGAATGGGGCGCGCCATACTGGCCCCGTAACGTTCGCCAGCCGGTGATGTTCGCCAAGGCGGCAAAGCAGGCGATGGCCGACGGCAGCAAGTGTTTCATCGAGCTCGCTCCTCACCCGGTTCTGTCGCAGAGCATCGAAGCGCTCGCACCCCGAGACGAAGGCATCACCGCCACGCCGTTGCTGTCTCGCCGCAACGACGAATACGAAACCTTCCTCGGTGCCCTCGGTGAGCTGACCCTGCAAGGAATCGGCCGTCCGGCCCGAGTGCACTCTGCTCCGCTTCCAGCTCCGACGCGGACCCCGACCCGCCTTTGGGACCAAGACCGCTGGTATGACGATGACCGCCTGAACGCCCTCGCAGCCGATGGGGTTGCCCTCCTCGGCAAGCGTGTGCCCGACCATACCGATGAGTTCGACGTCGAGCTGGCCCTCAGTGACCAACCGTGGATCGAGGGTCACCAGGCCCAGGGTCTCGGTGCGGTTGTGCCGGCCACGATGTGGGCCGAGCTGCTCGCACTGGCAGCCACCCACGGCGAGGACCGCAGCGTCACCCTGACCGATCTAACGATCGTGCAGGGGCTGCCGGTGTTCTCCAACCCAACCCTGGTTCGTATGAAGGTCGCTGGCGGCACGGTGAAGTGCGTGTCTCGCCCGATCGGCGATCCATCGGCCAGCTGGGCGCTCAACGCCATCGCCTCCATCGGCGCCTCGACGCCAATACCTACCGAGCCCGATGCCGACTTTGAGATACCGGTCGGTCCGGGACTCGACACCGAGCCCCTCTATGCGCTGTTCCGACTCAAGGGTCTGCAGTATTCGGGGGCGTTCCAAAACCTGACGAACGTGACGCTCGATGCCAGCGACTCGGCCGACGGCGGGCTGGTGGCTCGCGCCACCATCGACGGTGGCGAACTGTTCACCGCAGGCCACCACGCTCCATGGATCCTCGATGCTGGACTGCAGCTGCTGATCGCCGCGGCCCGCGATCTCGGAGAGGCCATGTACCTTCCATACCGACTCGGTCGGGTGGCACTGCACCGGTCGATGGCCGACGCCAAGCCGTATCACGCCAGAGCTGTAGTTACCTCCAGGACCGAGCACGAACTGGTCGGGACAATTCGTTACTACGACACCGAGGGTGTCCTCGTGGCCGAGCTCAGCGACGTCGTTTGTGTGCGCAACCAGAGCGATGACGTCGCCCGTACCAACTACCTCGACCGCAACTCCTACGCCCTGCATGGGGTAACGCCAGCCGAGGTCCTCGAGCGCTTCATCCCCGAGGAGGAGGAAGACGAAGAACTCGATCTCGACGCCGACTTCCACGCTGGCGCCAGCGACCTCGATCTCATCCTCCCCGGCGCCGATGCTGGCTCGGCATCGAGACGTTCTGAGGAGCTATCTGGCGACCTATCTGACGCCGATGCCGATGGTCTTGGTGAACACTGGCTCGGCTCAGATGATGCGCTCCCGGTTGTAGCTCTCGACCAAGAGGCGCCAGACTTTGACTCGGTGCCCCGTGGGGAACAGGCCCACCTGCTGTGGCCGGTGCCCCGCACGTCCCGTACCGAAGACGCCATCGCCACCTTCGACCTTGTCAACCAGGTGGCAGCCCTGCAAGATCCAACGCTGACACTCACGCTGCTCGGTTCGATGGACCAGCCCTGGCTTCTAGGATTGCGCCGCTCCGCCTCGAATGCCTTCGGCTTCCCAGTCCGAGCGGTTCTGGCTAACGAGTCGACACCGGCCGAAGACATGACGCGGTGGATCGCCGCTGTCTCCGAATACGAAGTACTGCTCGATGGCGACATTCGACTGAGCCGGCTAGAGCAGGTTCAGACCGATGTTGTCCAGGCCTGCGATCCCCGCGAGCGGGCCGAAGGCACAACGGTGGCCTACGACCTGGCGTCGGCAACCCGTATGACCGCAACCGTCGAGCAGGTTCGCCAGCCCGGTTCCGGCGAGATCATCATGGAGAACACCGCGGTGCCTCTGACGTGGAAAGACGTCGGCAAGGTCATGGGCACCATCGGCGCAGACGCGCTGAGCACCTTCGCAGGCCAGCATCTTGGGCTTGGCGCCATCGGTCGCGTCGTTGCGACCGGGCCCAACACTCCGTTTGCCGTCGGCGATCTGGTCGGTGGGCCAGTCCGGCGCCCGTTCCGGCGTCAGATGATGGTCAACGTGGCCGATGAGTACATCCGACCGATCGGCGATCAGGTCGATCCCGTTGATCAGCTGACGCTGATGATGCCCTGGGTGACCGCGCTAGCCGCCCTCGACGACATCGGTCGGGTGAAGGCCGGAGACCGGGTGTTCATCCAGTCGGGTGCCGGGGCCCTTGGCTCCGTGCTTTGCCGCCACGCTGTCGACTCCGGCTGTCATGTCGTGACCAGCGTTGGTGCGCCAGACAAGGTGGCGGCCATACGCCACCAGCTCGGTGACCAGGTCGAAGTTGTCGTCGCCCGGGGAGCCGACATCCCCGGTGCGCTCATGGCCGCTGGACACGGTGACTTCGATTTGATCGCCGCAGTGGTCAACGGTGAGGGGCGCTCGTTGCTCTTCACCCAGCTGCGCCCCCGCGGTCGCTATATCGATCTCGGTAAGGCCGCCGGCCCGGACGAGGTGCAGCTAGCCGTGGCGATCGACGGAAACCGTTCGCTTTCGCGAGTCGACACCGACCAGATCGCCGCCTACGACAGCGAGTGGTTCAACGACCTGATCGATCGGGCGCTGGCCAAGGTCAACGACCCGAACAATCACACGCCGATCACCCGCTACACGATCGGCGATCTCTCAAACGCCATCCTCGACCTGGCTCGGGGCGGCACAGTCGGCAGTCTCGTCGTCGAGCTCGATCCCGAGCCGACGGTTGAGCATGCTCGCCGAACCGCACCACTTATGGATCCCGACGGCATCTACCTGATCACCGGCGGCTACGGCGGCGTCGGCCTCATGTGTGCTCAATGGATGGCCAGCCGTGGCGCCCGCAAGATCGTACTGACCGGCCGGTCTGGCAAGGCCAGCGAGCGGGGTCAGGCATCGATCGACATGCTGCATGCCTTTGGGGCAGACGTGTGGGTTGTTGCTGCCGATGTGGCCGACCACGACCCAACCGTCGAGCTGCTTCAGGAACTGCGAAAAGACGGACCGATCCGGGGTGTCATTCATGCCGCAGGCGTCATCGCCGATGGCGGCTTCACCGAGATCGACGAGGATCGTATCCGCCGCTCGTTCGCCGCAAAGGTCGACGGTGCCGACAACCTGGTCGCCGGCCTAGACACCATCGACGGCGCCTGGGACGAACTCGACTTCTTCCTGCTCACCTCTTCGATGTCCGGAGCCCTCGGGGTGTCGATTCAAGGAACATACGCCGCGGCTAACACCGGCCTCGATGGCTTGGCCGAGAGTCTGCGGTCTCGAGGGGTCAACGCCTGCGCCATGCAGCTTGGCCCGATCGAAGAGGGCGGCATGGCCGCTGACGATGAGCGCAACGCTCGATTCTTCGCCGCCAATGGACTCTCGATGGTTTCGCCTCGTCGCCTGTTCGGCATTCTGAACCTGGCCGTAACCAACAACTTCCCGACGCTGATGACCGCAGAAGTCGACTGGCAGCGGGTCGGTCGTTCCGAGCCGGGCAACTCAAGCTCGTCGGTGATCGGGCACATCGTTGCCGAGGCCACCGCCGGTGGCGACCAAGCCGGACTTGAGCAACTCATGATGCTCAGCCAGGACGATCGCACCGAGGTGCTGACCATGACCATGGTCGGGCTGTTCACCGAAGCTCTTGGCATCGAAGACGATTCGTTGACCGGTGATGCCAGCTTCGCAGACATGGGCATCGACTCGCTGGCCGTCGTCGAGATTCAAGTTGGCATCAACGAGATGCTGCAACACGAAGTACCGATGGCCCGCCTCTTCCTCCCCGACGGAAACATCGGGCAGCTGGCGGGGCGCATCTCGGAGTATCTGGACGAAGCAGTGATCGAAATCGATGGCGCCGGCGACGGCGAAGGAGTTCCCAGTGAGTAACGACGACAAAGCGGCATTGGCAGGCAAACTGCTGGCTGGCCGCGGCAAGGGAGCAAAACAGGCGGTGGCCAAGCCGCCGAAGCGTCTTACCGACCACCCGGGCATCGCCGAAATCAATGCGCTGCTCAGTTTGGCAGACGAGAACGGTTTGAAGGGCGGTGGTTACTTCGTACCGCAGCGCAAAGCGGGCCATGGTCGAGCCGAGGTTGATGGCGGCGAGATCATGATCAACTTCAGCTCCTATGACTATCTGGGGCTTGGCGATCTGCCGGAACTGAAAGACGCCGCTCGGGAAGCGGTGGCGACCTACGGGGCATCGCTCTCAGCAACCAGGAGCGTCGGTGGCGACATCGATCTCTATCACACCCTCGAAGCTGAGATCGCCGAAACCTATGGCACCGAGGCGGCCCTGCTCTTTGTGAGTGGCTATCTCACCAACGTGTCGTTCCTGGGGTATGTCGTTGGACCGGACGACGTGGTGATCCACGACGAGCTGTCCCACAACTCGATGATCGCCGGGGCCCGTCTCTCGGGAGCCAAGCGACTCTCATTCCGACACAACGATCCCGAACACCTCGACGAGATGCTGACCCGCTATCGCAAGGCCGGCAGCGTCTGTCTTGTGATGATCGAGGGCATCTACAGCATGGACGGCGACATCGGTCGCGTGCCGGAGATTCTTGAAGTGGCTCGTCGTCACAACTCCGACCTGTACATCGATGAGGCCCACTCGTTCGGCGTGCTCGGCCCGACCGGCCGCGGCGTGATGGAGCACTTCGACATCAAGCCGGAATCCGACATCGTGTTGATGAACACGGTCTCCAAATCGCTGGCCAGCGTCGGTGGCTATATCGCTGGAAACAAGGCGTTGCTGCAGGCGGTTCGGTACTTCGCTCCAGGAGCGGTGCTCTACTGTGCTCCGATGCCTGCCTCGCAGGCCGCGGCCACGCTGGCTTCGTTGCGGGCGATGAAAGCCCGCCCCGAGCTTCCGGAGATGGCCAGGCAAAACGCCCACCTCTTCCGGACCGAGCTCAAGCGGCATGGCCTCGATACCGGGTTGTCGAGTTTCGGGACCGGCGTGGTGCCGGTGATTACCGGTAGTTCGGTTGCCGCGGTTTTGCTGTCGGCAATGCTCCGGGAGAACGGGATCATCGCTTACGGTCTGTTCCATCCGGTCGTGCCGGAGAACGCAGCTAGGGTGCGATTCTTCGTATCGGCGGCTCACACCGAAGACGACCTGATCAAAGCTGCAGAGGTGACCGCTCGTCTCGCCGCTGAGGCCGGGGTAATCCTGCGGCCAGAAGGCTAAGGACCGGGTCGCTGCGTTGAACAACCAACCCCGCCTGCTCTGCATCCCCGGAGCGGGCGCTTCGGCGGCGCGTTTTGAACGCACCCGCCAGCAGTTCGTCGACCTTGTTGAGGTTCGCACCTTCGAGTTGCCAGGCCGAGGGATCCGCTTCGCTGAGCCTTCGCTGAAACTCCTAACCGAGCACTTCTCTCACTTCATCGACCGGATCGAAGCTGAGCCATATCAGCGCTGGATCTTGATGGGCGAAAGTCTCGGGGCTCTCACCTCGGCTTGGCTGGCTAGCGAGCTTGCTGACTCGATGCGAGCCGAGGTCATCGGCGTGATCACGGTGGCCGCTGCGCCAGGGGCGACCGGCAGACGACCAAGGGCAGAGGTGATGGAACTGTTGAAGGCCGACGCGGCGCGCCTAGACCCCACGGGCAAGATGCCGATGGCCGCCGAAACGATCCTGGCCGACATCGATGCCGCCCACGCCGTTGCCGACGAGGTGAAGCTCTTCCCGTTGGAGGTTCCTCTAGCCACGATCCGCGGTGTCGAGGATGGTCTGATCAGCGATGAGGGCGCTCGCCGGTGGGAGGGTTTGGCCGGGGATCGCTGGCTCTACCAAGAGGTGCCGGGCAACCACTATCAGTTTGAGCAGCCATCCCAGGAACTGATGCAGTCAGTCCGCACTGCCATCGGTTTCATCAGCGGCACCAGCTGAGGTGTCTTCTTCTGGCCGAGGCGGCGGTGGGGCTACCGCGTTGTCGCTGATCCAGTTTCCGTGAAAGCCGAATGGAATCCGCTGCGGTAGTTGGACCTGGGCCACGTATCCCCGGCCAAAATCCTGAGCATCCATGACCACAAACTCGGCGCTGGCTCGAGCGAGGTCGTGCACAAAACACAGTAGCCAGCCGTCGTCCTCGGCATTGTTCGTTTCTCGGGGGACGAAGACCGCCTCGCCAGCGCAACGACCAGGCCCATGATCGAAGACCTGCCGCGCTCCGGTGGCGAGGTCGTGTTTGATCGTCGGCCAGCCTTCGCTTGGGTCATTGGAGGGGGCAACGCAGTAGCCGTAGCGATGTTGCTTGGATGTCAGCGAGCCACGATGGCGGGGAAACTCGTTCGGCGTTTCGTCGATCACTGTGGTCGAGGTTGTGCGACGTTTCGGGTCGAGCTCCCATCGTTCGAGACCCGGCAGGCTCTCAAACGGACCGAAACGGTCCTCGTCGAACATGCGCTGGTAATTGCAGATGTCGATGACAACTTTGCCGTCAGGAGTGTCGTAGGCATTGAGGGGATGGAAGGCGAACCCGAGCGGCACATCGACCCAGACGATCTCGTCGACCAGACGCTCGAACGGCGCGTTGCGAGGAACCAGCCCGACCCGATTCCCGTGATCGGGATTCCAGCGGAACGGGAACATACCTTCGCCTGCCAGATTGAAGTCGAGTGTGACTGGCTGGTCGTAGATGACAGCGAAGCGGCTGGTCAAGGACATGTCGTGCAGCATGGTCATGCCGGCCAGCGGGATGTTGGCGGCTCGACTCACTCGACCGTCGGCGCCGACGACGACGTACTGGATGCGCTCTCCCCAGCGGGGCCAGTTGTGGACCATGGCGTGCATTTCGCCGCTGTCGGGGTCGAGCTTTGGGTGGGCGGTGAAAGCACCGGGGAGCGTTCCGTAGAAGTCGTTTCGGCCGACCGTCTCCAGTTCGTAGTTAAGCTCTACCGGGCAGCCGCCCGCTTCGACGGTGGCCCAGGTGGTGCCGGCGAATCCGGCGACGTTGGTATTGGCCCCGACAGGGCCGCCGTTCCACTGGGCACCTGGCACGTCGTCTTGGCCTCGGAGCTGAGCCAGCTTTCGTGAACCGACCCAACGGTTTCGATACCACTCGGCCCGGCCTTCGTTGATGCGAAGACCATGGACCATACCGTCGCCCATAAACCAGTGATAGGACTCAGGGTCGGGCTCGGTGACCGAGTTCGGACCATTGCGGACGTAGCGGCCACGTAGCTCGGCCGGCAGCTCTCCCTGGATCGGGAGGTCGTAGGCCGTCACCTCTTGCTCGACTGGTCCGTAGTTGCCCTGTAGATAGCGGTTCGTTTCGAGAATCGACATTCTTGAACTCCCTTAATCGGTTAAATGGCGGATTGGGCGGAAACGATTGATTGGGCTCGGACAAGTCAGGAGTGGAAATAACTTAGTTACAGGTGTAACTTAGTTACATCGCCTCCGAAACAACAACCTCCAACGCTGTGCAAACCGATTCCGGTATGCATCAGAAGCTACTGCAGGCAGGGCTCGCTGTGCTGCAGAGCGATGGCGCTGCTGCGCTTACCGTCCGCCGGATCTCCGAAGAAGCCGGCTGTTCGACCACCGGGATCTACACCAACTTTGGTGGCAAGAACGGGCTGATCGAAGCAATCTACATCGACGGGTTCGAGTCATTCGACCGCGCCCTGAGCGCGGCCTACGAGGCCGACGATCTCATCGAGGCGGGTGCCGCTTACCGCCGCTGGGCCTTAGCAAACCGGATGCAGTACCAGGTGATGTTCGGTCGCGCCGTTCCTGACTACGAGCCAAGCGACGTCGCCAAGGAGCGGGCCTTCAGCTCGTTCATGGCCCTCAGCGATGTGCTCGAACGGAGAGGGGCCGAAGATCCACTGGCCCAGGCATATCACGTCTACGCCAGCGTGCACGGCCATGTGATGTTGGAACTCGTCGGCCTCGGCCCGCCCGATCCTGAAGAAGTCGCCGAGCTGTACGAGGAAGGCGTGAGGTTGTCCCTGGCGGGGCTGGCCTAGCGATCAGAAGTGAAATTGAACGGCGGAGGTAGAAGACATTGACTTGGCTTGCACTGCAGAGCCTGAGGACTAGATGGAGTCGTGCCCTTACTGCGATCGTAGGTGCCAGCATCGCCATCTCGATCGCCTTTGTTCTCCAGGGAGTAACGCAAGGTTTCCAAGCTGAGACCGATCGAACCCTCGGAGAACTCGGCAATCACTTCCTCGTCCCTGCTGGCGTATCGAGCCTTATCAGCGGGCGGATCGACCAGTCGGTGGCTCCGGAAGGAACCTCGCCGATCGTCTTCTCCCGTGATGCTCTTCCCGAACAAAACGTCGACGTCAACCTCTTTGGTGTTGAGCCGGACTCGATGAATTTGATCGCCGGCCGTTCCTTCAGCGCCCCGAACGAGTTGGTGATCGACACAAGCGCCAAGTTGAAGCTTGGTGATGTCGTGACCCTCGGTGGGCGCGATGTTGAGGTCGTCGGTTTGATGACCGGTATCCGGGTCTATGGCGGCGGGCCGGTGGCGTTCCTATCCAACAGCGACATCCAAGAGATCTACTACGACTCGGGAACCGTGGCCTCAGCGTTCACCTCCGACGTTGCGGTCGAACCGCCAGAAGGGCTGCAGATTCTGTCTGCCGCTGATGCCAAGATCGACCTTGACCGAGCGGTCCAGGGTGCGATCTCAACCATCATCCTGACCCGAACGTTGCTGTGGATCATGGTCGCCGGCGTGGTCTTCATTCTGAACCGGCTCAACCTGCTCGATCGCAGGCCGGAGCTGGCCACACTGAAGTGTCTCGGGATCAGCGGCTGGGCGATCGGCGCCTCGCTGATATTCGAGAGCATTCTTGTCGGCGTGCTCGGCGGGGTGTGCGGCTGCCTGGCCGGCCTAGCGATATCGCCGCTGTTCCCACTAGCCATCGAGTCTTCGTGGACTTCCGCCGGCCAGATCGTTGGATTGTCGGCGGCGGTCTCACTGCTGTCGGCCATCATCGGCACCCTGCAGCTGCGGCGAGTGGCTCCGAGTGATGCATTCAGAGGTGAGACCTAATGGCCAACAGCGGAGTTTCAGTAGAAAACATGCTGGTCGAGGTGGCCGATGGGCGACAGAAGCGCACGATAATTGACGATCTCAGTTTCGAGGCGCTGCCGGGAAAGATAACCGCTCTGACCGGCCCGTCCGGCAGTGGCAAGACCACGGTTCTTTCCTGTCTGGCCGGCGTGGCAAAGTTCCAGGGCGGTCATGTTGTCGTCGGTGGCAAGCGCCGTAAGCCGAAAACTCTCGCCACCGCGTCGGAACTTCGAGAGACCGGCATCATCTTTCAGGATTACCGGCTGGTTAAAGCGCTCAATGTTGTCGACAACGTAGCGCTCACCCTGACCCTCGAAGGTATGTCGTGGAAGCTGGCCAGGTCGCAGGCGAAGCACATACTTTCGCAGCTCGGTCTTGGCGATCGGTTCAAGAATCGACCTTCTTCGCTGAGTGGCGGCGAACAGCAACGTGTCGCTCTGGCCCGAGCGATCATCGGCCAGGCCGAGGTCCTGTTGGCCGATGAGCCAAGCGCTCACCTCGACAAGGATTCCGCTGAGCTTCTTTTGTCGTATCTTCTCGGCATGGCGGTGACCGGTACCTGCGTGGTCGTCTCTTCTCACGACCCGCGACTGCTGAGTCACTGCAACGACGTCGTGTCGCTGGGCTAGCGCTGATGTTCTTGGGCTAAGCCTGTGTCTTTGGCCTAACCGAGCTGCGGGGCGTGACCGTCAGATCACACCCCGCAGGGTGTTGGTCGACGTTACGACTTGTTGGCTATGAGGCCATCAGCTCGAAAAGCCGCCATGGTCGAGTCGGATCGATGTTGCCTGCGCCGTCGTAAGCCAGAGCGGTGAACACAACCTGAGCATCGATTCCCGGGTCGCCCATGTTGTATGACCAGGTGGCCCCGGTTCCATCTGGCGTCACCGTAGCGTCCACCGTGGAATAGGGTTCGGTGAACTCCTCTCCGTCCCAGGTGTGGTTGTTGGCGGTGTTGTAGATGGTCAGCCTGACCCTGCTGATCTCGACGTTGTCGGTGGCGGTGCCGTCGAGAGTTACGAATCCGGCGGCCACTTCACCCTGAGTCGGATTGTCGATGACCGCGTCCGGAGCGATCGTGTCGGCGTTGTTATCGATGGTGAACAGTCGCCACGGCTTTGTCGGGTCGGTATTGCCAGCGGCGTCGTAGGCCAGGGCGGTGAACACCACTTCGGCGTCTGGCGGAGCCTCCATTGCATAGATCCAGTCGGCGAACCCACCGTCGGCGAGCAGGTCGGCATCAACGGTGCTGAACGGCGCAGTGAAGGCACTGCCGTCCCAGGTTGTGAATCCGGCGGTCTCATAGATCGTCAGCCGAACTCGACTAATGCTCTCGTTGTCGTCGGCCACTCCCTCGAGGAGTATCTGCTCGCCCGAAACCGTCGCGCCGGTGGCCGGACTGTTGATGGTTCCGTCCGGTGGGGTGGTGTCGTTGGCCACGGTGAACAAGCGCCATGGGTTGCTGGCGTCGTTGTTGTCGGCAGCATCGTAAGCAACGGCGGTGAAGACAATCTGACCGTCGGGAACGTTGTTCATGTTGTAGGTCCAGGCGGCCAGTTGCGACCCCGCTGGGTCCAGGGTGGCATCGACGGTGCTGAACGCAGGAGTAAAGGCACTGCCGTTCCAGGTGGTGTAGCCGTCGGTTTCGTAGATCGTCAGCCTGACTCTGTCGACGCCGACGTTGTCCTCGGCGGTGCCGGAAAGCACGATTGGATCACCGGCGACCATACTGCTCTGGGCGGGATCGATGATGGCCGCGTCGGGATCGGTGACGTCGCCGCCGATTCGGTATGAGGCCACTCCGGCTGCCGACTCGGTGAGCGTACGAGCGTTGTCCTTACCGGGGTCGCCGGTGGGGTTCTCTTCGTAGGTCGCGGTGGGGTTTGAGAAGTACGGCACTCGAACGCAGCCAGCGCAGACGGTGGTGTACGACATGATGGTGCGATAACCCTGCGGCGGATTCACGTAACCCTGGGAGTACGGATATAGCGCGGGGCCGGCCTGGCTGGCTCCGAGATCGTGACCGGCTCCAAAGTTGTGGGCGGTCTCATGGACCAGGGTAAGGTTGCCGCCGACGCACATCGCATCGGTGTAGCTGAAGCCAAGGTCGGGTCGAGCGCTGCTGGGTGGGTCCTGGGGCACATAGGCGATTCCGCACCCGCCGTTGAGGTCGCCGATGACCGCAACGAGGTCGGCCCCAGCCGCATCGCGTGCGGTATGAATCTCGTCGAGAGTGCCATCGGTCTCGTTGCGGATAGCCACGATGGCATCGACCGCGCTTACTGGAGCGGTCCAGGAGACGTACTCGAGTTCCACAAGACTCAGGGTCACCGCAGCGCCAGAGGCGGCTGCTGCGCTGTTGGCGGTGTTGTAGGCGCCGGCGATGGCAGCTTCGGCGTTCGGTTCCGACCCGAAGAACGAGACCGCGTCGTCGTCATACCAGGCGAGAACATCGACCTGTGGCCCGCCGTTTGCGGTGATGTCAGCGGCAGCCTCGCCGCTTGCCGAGTCACCTGATTCGGCGGCGGCTGCCGCTTCATCAGCTTGGGGAGTTTCGATGTCTAGCTCCTGCGGGTAGGCCACGGTGTCCTCGGCGACGAAGTGCAGCTGACCACCGACACCGATAATGCGATAGAGGGCGCCGTGAGTCGTGTCGGCGATGCGGCCGTCGAGAACCCCGTTCAGCTCGGTGAAGGTGGCCATGGCCCCATCGCCGGAAGCAGCCCAGAAGCGGCTGCCCGCTACACCATCACGGCTGTCGGTGACCGTCAATGCGAAGGTGACGCCAGCGAAGAGTTCGAGGTTGACTGCGTCAGCAGCCTGAAGGTCGTCCATCAGGATGTCGGCGTCGAAGGCCACATACCGATTGGCACCGCCCGCTTCGGTCAACTCGATGACCTGTCCGGTCACCTCGACCGACTCCGGGAGGGACACCGATTCGAATGTGACATCGAGGTTCGGTGGTTCGGTTTGAGCACTTGCCGGTGCACCCATTGCTATGCCGAGCCCCATAGCGGTCAGGGCAAAAACGGCCCCAAAACCGGCGGCGCGTCTACGTATTAATCTCCAAGTACTCGCCATTAGTCGTTGTCTCAATCTGTTGTCGCTGGTGGCGGCTCTGCCGAGATGAGCTCTCGGAGGCACGTTTGCCCTTCACGCGATACTAGGCATATTTACCTAGTGATTGAGGTCCGCTTGATCGATTTGTTCCTGGGGCCGGTTGGCGCAACTTCGCCGGTTTAGCCCAGGCGCAGGTCGTACCAGCCGCATTGCGTCAGGTCGGATTTGAACGACCCGTCGTCATACTGAGCCTGAGTGACCCTGGGGAAGCGGCTGAACCAAATCAAGCCACGCTCGTTCATGATGATCGAACCGATATCCCAGCCTCGTCCGGACACGCACTCAAACACCGCCTGGCCTTCACTATTCACCGCGGCCTTTTGTGCCCCGGTGAGGCTCTGTTCCCAGGTGACGTGATCGGCTATCACCAGACTGAAACCGCTGATTGGGTCACAGCGGGCCACCGACATCAGGTACGAAATGTTGGAAACGATGGGATGGTCGCTTTCGCCCAGAACACCGACGAAGACAAATCCGTCGCTGGCCATGCAAGCGTTCATGTCGTAGGTCGCATCGAACAGCTTCTCTTGGAACGGTCGGCCGACGGGGCTCGGTATCGAGATCGTTGTACTCGGCGGGCGAGTGGTGGTCGTTTGCCTGGTGGTAGTTGGACGAGTCGTGCTGGTGGTCGGGCGGGTGGTTGTGGTTCGCCGTGTCGTTGTCGTCTGCCGGGTGGTCGTGGTTCGCCGGGTTGTGGTGACTCCCTGCGTTGTGCTCGTACGTCGGGTTGTGGTCGTCCGCAGCGTGCTTGTCGGCCTGGTGGTGACCGTGGTGGATCGCACGGTGGGGCTGCCGTCTTGAATGGTTGACGTCGCGCTCGCAGCGGTCTCGTTCTTGCCAGCCAGCTGTGTGGTGATAGTCGACGCCCCCGGCTCTATGTCCCCTTCTTGAGGCTCTCCCGAGTCAGCCCCTGCGGGACTCGAAGTAGTTGACCCGGCACCGACATCGGCTGGGTTGTCGTTGCCCGAGTCGCCGCTGCCAGTGGCCTGGATCGTGCTGTTGGTTTGCCCGGTCGGACGCGGCGAGAGGGGTTCGAATACATCTTGACTTGATTCTGCATCGGTGCTCTGGCCAGAGTCAGCCGGTCTATCGGCAGCCGGGGTGACGTCGGCAAGGGTTGGGCCATCGTCGGTCCTTGTCATGGTCGGCTGTACCTGGTTGACCACGAGTAGAGCGATCACCGCCGCCGATGTGATGCCGGCTAGCACGATGGCTCGAACCGGGTGGCGACGTTCGTGAGCTCGAACCCGGGCCGCTTCCAATTGCAGCACGTTGAGGTGCCGATCCATAACCTCAGCGGAGGGAGGCGCGCAGAACTGCCGGTGAAGGAAGTCGCTAATCGCCGATTCGTGACGTCGGTCTACGTCGTTGTGCGGAGCCATCAGCCGGATGCCTTGTGAAGGTCCGGGTTTACGCTCTGCCTGCGGAGGGCCTGGAGCGCCCGATGCTGCAGCGACTTAACCGCTCCGACCGGACGAGCGGTAATGGCTGCCACCGTTTCGATGTCGAGGTCGGCCAGAAACCGTAGGGCCAACACCTCCCGCTGCTCGTCTGTGAGGTTGGAGAACGCCTCGATTAGCTGGCTGTCGAGCAGCACCGGCTGAACCAGGCCGTGAACGTCGGCCCGCTCTTCGGCTGCCTCGGCCGATTCAATCTCGTCTACCGCGATCGTCAGGTCCAGGCGACGTCGGCGTCGGTGGTCGATCATGCGATGATGGGCGATCGTCATCAGCCAGGAGCGGAACTGCTCGCGGCCTCCTTCAAATCGAGAGAGGCTGCGCACCATCGATACGAAGACTTCCGAGGTGACGTCGTCGGGCTCAGCTATCCCCGAGACCTTCAGATAGCTTCTGACCATCGCAACGTGCTCGCGATACAGCGCAGCTATGGCATCGGTTTCGCCGCGCTTAGCGGCCGAGATGACGTCGCTGTTGGTCGGATCGTCACCCTTCGCTCCGCCTTTTCGCCGCAAATCTCACCACCCATGGGCAATGTCACGACGTAGTACGGCCTGACACCCATCAATGAGCCTAGATGGGCCTATAAGAGGTACCCCCCTGTTCGCAGCGATCGGGGGGAACTGCCTATGGGGCAGGAGCTCTGGTTAGATGACTCCGTCCCAAACCAGGCGAGCACCTTCATCGCCGGTCCGGACCATCCACAGAGTTGCAAGCGCCGCCAGGACAACCGATGCCACGAGAGCCAGCCTGGCCACAGGCCTGTGCCAGGTCGCCTCGGTGCCATTGGAGAGACGATCGAGGACCGCCACTCCAATGGTGGCCAAGGCGAAACCACCGACCAGCCAGAGTGAACTCATCGCTAGCGACTTGTGGTCGGAGGTGTCGACCCGATCGCCGACCACCTCGTCGAACTTGTTGCCGGATAGCACCGCCAGCAGTGTGGCTAGGAACACCACCACAGCCACGCCCGGTTGCAACACGCCGGTGGCACGGCGCCATGAGGGCCGGATGGCCATTGCTATGTTCAGTAGCAGCGCCAGTGGCATTAGAACCACTGGCGCATGCACCATCAGGACATGGGTGGGCAGGCCGGCAATTGATTCCATCTCTGGCAGTCTACTTATCCGACGGAAACGCTGAGGACCTGACCGGCCTTGGCGTGAGAGTTGGGGCCGAACTCGACGGGGCAGAAGAACACGTAGTCGCCTGCCTCCAAGCCGAAGCTGATGTCTTCGGTTTCACCGGACTGCAGGTTAGATGTGGTGCCGAGGTAATCAGCTCCCAGGGCCTCGGTGTCGACCGCGCCGTTGTCTTTCTGCGGGAGATCTTCGTAGCTGGTGCCACGAGCGATGGCGAAAGCGTGGGGGTTCTCGCCGTTGTTCACAACGCTGAAGGCCGTCTCGCCTGCGGTGAATGCGTTCTCGGAAAGAACCAGGCTGAACTCACCATCGGCGGGGTTGCCGAGGTCGACAACCACTCCATCGGACATCGCTTCGGCGGGAGCGGTCTCTTCGGGGGCAGCCTCGGTGGTTGTGGTCGCCTCTTCGGTTTCGGTTTCCGTTTCGGCGGTGCTGGTTTCTTCCTCGGTTGCAGCGTCCTCGCTGTCGCTGCCGCAGGCTGCGGCGATGAGGCCGAAGCCAAGTACTAGGGCCAATAGTGAGCGGTTAAAGGTCGACATGAGATCTCTCCTGGGGTTCGCAAAAGTACTAAAATAGTTTAACAGATACATCTTGCGGTGTCATGGCAGTGCAGGTGGTTTCGGCAAGAGGCTAGATAGTTTCTCGCGGTGGGTGCGGCATCAGACCACTGCCGGGTGGGGCGATCGAGTCTAGGATGGACTCGGACTGTTCTTTCCCAGGGGGAACCGATGAACTCAGACCACCGGATGCTGAAGCTAACTGTAGTGGTCATGGCGTTTGTAGCGGTGGTTGGTATGGCCGGTCCGGTCGCCGCTGACGCCACCTCATCTGAGTCTCCGAACGCGGTGGTGTCGATGGGCGACTCCTTCATATCTGGTGAGGCTGGCCGCTGGGAAGGAAACAGCTCCCGGTCCTATGGGGATCGACGGGGGACCGATCGAGCGGCGTACAAGCGGCGGGGTTGGTGGCGCTATGACCGGTCGCTCGTATACAGCGCTAGCGACGGCAACGGCTGTCATCGGTCGGATGTGGCCCCGGTGCTCTCAAGCGAGATAGCCGTAGAGCGGCTGATCAATCTGGCGTGTTCCGGCGCGGCGACCAAAAACCTGATACGGGCCGAAAATGGCGGTGTCGGCCAAAACGGAGAGCCGTCACAGGCTGATCAGCTGGCGGTGGTAGCCCAGTCTTACGACGTAGAGATGATCGTGGTCTCGATCGGGGGGAACGACCTGGGTTTCGGCAGCATCATCGTCGACTGCGCCATCGACTATCTGACCAGCACCTCACGTCGACCCCGAACCTGCAACGAAGATCAGCAACAGAATATCGATAGCGAGATCGACGACGCGATGGCCAGTGTCGGCCTAGTGCTCGATGAGATTCGAGCCGTCATGGGCCAGGCCGGGTACGGCACCGACGACTACCGGCTGGTACTGCAGAGCTACGCCTCGCCGGTTCCAAGCGGCGACGAGTTCCGCTATGGCGAGTCAAAATTGTCTCGCACGATCAAAGGACGCTGCCCGTTCTGGAACGCCGATGCCACCTGGGCTCGCGATTCGTTTGTGCCACAGTTGAGCAGCGGCCTGCGGGCAGTGTCGGACTCCAGAGGTATTGAGTTCCTCGACATGCAGGATGCACTCGACGGCCGTGAAGCCTGTTCTAAGACCACAGCACAGGGTCGTCCGGATAACGCCGAGTGGTCACGCTTCGTCTCTCTCGGTATTGCGCAGGGCGACATGCAGGAGTCTCTGCACCCGAATGCCTACGGGCAACGGGCCAACGGCAGCTGTCTAGCGCTGTTGTTCGACGCAACCCCCGGTAGCTACGGCTGCAACAACGTGGCCGATGCCGGTCCAGACAAGATGGTCCTCAGCTCGCTTCGGGCGTCGATGGTCGGCCGATAAGAATCTCGGTAGCGATCGGCACAAAACCCTGGGATAGAAACGATCGCAGGCTGCGGGCGTTTCCTGGAGCGACCGCAGCGAACAACCATTCGTCGACGCCGACGAGCTGTCTGGCGCCATCGATGAACCGTCTACCAGTACCTGAGCCATGAAACTCCGGGTTGATTTCGACTCCCATCTCTCTGCGTTCCGCCAGTCCTGAGCTGAGCGTGACGAAGCCGGTTTCGTCGCCGTAGACCTGCACGTTGGAGCGTTGCGATCGGGCAAATTGAACCCGGGGGTGTTCCTCCCAGCGATCGCTCGCCGTCAGCACCGGCTGTGCTGCGGGGTCCAGTCCCGTGCCCCGAGCCACCAGGGTCACGTCGTTGCTATATATGGTGCCGCCTCCGGCCAGGCGCAACAGCACCTCGGGGTGCAACGAAGCGCCGAAGCCGTCGAGCTGCAGATCGTCGAAGTCAGCGGCTCCAAGCGGGGTGGCGAAGACAGCGTGCCCGGTAAAGCCCACAACAGCCTGCATTCCGCCCGGCAGCGGCCCGGTAAAGGTCACGCCGCCATCGGGAGCCGGGAAACGCCCGTCGGCCGCGTCGATAAACATCTTCAGCAGGGGATGGGCCATATCTAGGTTTATCCGATTGCTGCTATAGCGGCTCGGTGAAGTCGAAGTGGAGACCGCTCGAACCTTCACCACGGCCGGTTTTCTTGCGGCGTCCCATCCAAACCTGGCGACTACCGTCGAACCACCGGGTCATCTGCATGGCACGCTCGACCGACACGCCGGCTCGGGGTACCTCTTCTTCCTCAAGCGTCAGCTTTGTGCCGGGTTCCAGGATCTGGCCTCGGGGCTCGATCGTCCGAGGTCCGTCGGACTCGAACCGCACGATGGTCCGCCGATCGAGCTGTATCCCAGGCGAGGGGCTGGTGCTGTCCTCCACCGGGACGGGCAGGAACGGGATCCAGTGGTCGGGAACTTCACTACTGAGGCGATAGATCACCTCGGCGTCGACCTGGTCGCCGTCGATGGTTTGTCGGGGGAGCGAACCGAGCCGCTGCTGATGTTCTTCATAACGATCGATCACCGCGCCGCTATCGCCCTGGATCCGCCGCTCGACACCCCAAACCATGTTGGCCATCTCATCGCGGAACAGCGCTACCTGCTCGACCGGATCGCCGTTGACCGGAGAGACCAGAGTTGGCGGCAGGAAGAACGTGTTCGCCACGTAGGCCGGCTCGCCCTGAGCCACGCTGAACAACCTCCAGCGGGGGTCGAGGTCGGTTGATGACGGCACGTCGGTGACGATTCCGAACGTGTCGGTGATCGTCAGCGATCGTATAACCGACACCGAACCGACCGGAAGGTCGACCGGGATCACGAACCAGTCGTCTCCGTAGAGTAGGGCGAATTCGGCAAGCAGGAATCGGCCGACGTCTCCGGCGCTCGAATTGAGTCCGCCGAAGCTGACCTTGGCATCTTCAAAACCCCAGAAACGATTCGCCGGTTGCCCCGAATACCCGACCGGTGTCGGTATCACGGTCCGGGTGATGGTTCGGGGCGGCGCCGGTTCCGCAGGCTGACCAAGCTGAGGCAGCGTTTCAGCTCTGAAGGAGTACCAGTCGAGATCTCCTTCGTGATACTCGTCGGCATGGAGCACGACATGAGGGTGCTCGATCGGAGCCTGGGGTGGACTCATCTCAGCCGAAACAGCGAAGCCGTATTCGAGCCGATTCGACTTCCACGAAGGCGGCGCTTCGCCCGGCTCGTTCACAAAGCCAGCCCACCATTCCATCCACGTGTTGACCGCGTCGAGCAACTCAACCGTCACCGTCACGGCCGGTTCGGCCGGGAGTGACGTGAGTTCGGGGTCGCTACCCCGGTGAGCGAGAAGATCGGCGTGCAACGCAGCGCCGTCGATGACCCGACCCTTGGTCAAATTGGCCGTCGCCGCACCATCGGGATCGAACCCGTTAGTACTTGCGGTGTCATCGACTGGATAGTGGGCTCGATAGGCGGCCCGCAGGTTCGCCAGGCCAGCCACGTCGAGCAGGCGACCGAAGTGCAGGCCAGCCTCAACTCCCATGCTTTGATTCGCGGCCCGCTGGCCTCGGATGTTTTCTCGCTCGACCAGCACCTCAAGCGGCGTGGCGCTGTCGATGTAGTCGATCGAACCCGACACGCCATCGTCGGCCGGTGGAATACCGGCATGGAACCGGCTGATCCGTCCGACGTCGGCCTGGAGCTGAGCCACGATTGGCGAACCGGCGTCCTCGCCCGCAAACTCGCCGATCTGCCACTGTCTGGCCAGCAGCCACATCGGGTCGGCGATTCTGGCCTCCAGCGCAACCTCAAGGTCCCTGGTTCTTGGCAGCGGTTCGAGTCGTATCCATCCGGTGATCGATGTCATTGTTGGGCCTCCGCCGACCTTCGGTAGCTGGCCTCAGCCTCGAAGACGTTGACCGTTGTTGTTTCGAAGCGAGCGTTTGCCGCCAGGTAGATCGCAGGTAGCGCCCGATTCATCATCCATACCCGGCTCGGGTCGACGGCCCTGGTCTTGGCTAGGTCGAGCGTCTCGCCAACGGTGTCGAGTAACTGGTCGAGGGTCCATGTCGTTTGCCGCTGGCTGGGCGGCACCGCCAGCAGAATGGTTTGTGGCGCTCGGGTTCCCGGAGCGTCGAAGTGCATGCTCACACCGGTGGTCTCGGTCGGGCTGGGGATGACCTCGTGCCATTCGTCGATGACCAGACCGGCCTGAGGCACCGAAGGCTGTAAGCCACCGGGGGCATGGATCACCAGTGAGACATTGGCCGCTGGGAGCCGTGCATTGTCGAGTGGAAGTCCAAGCCATCGTTCCCCTGGTTCATGCGGCAGCTGGACAACGTCGAGTGCGGTAGGGCCGGTACCACCGTCGATCAACTCGGCCGTTGTCAGCACCGTCGACAGCTGGGCGGTGCCTGGTCGGACCAACGCCGACTGCTGCAACCACGTGGTGGCCGCCAGTTGATCGCCGCCGAGCAGTGCCGCTCGGTCAGCGAGTCCAGCTGTCAGCTCGGCCTGGGCCGGGAGGGCGAACGTGGGGAGGCTCACAAAACCGTTGCCGAAGACCGCGGCCAGCGTTTCGCTCGGCCCCTGCGCTTCGCCCACCGCGGCCAGCCTCCTGGTCAAGACTCGCTGGGCATCGGCGAACTTGGCTTCCAGCTCGTCGTCTGATCCAGGGAGGACGCCGCCGACTCCGAACGACGAAGCGGTCTGTAACGCAGCGCGCAGCTCTGTGAGATCTGGGTCAGCCACTTCAGCCAACCGTTCAAGCGAAACCACGGCGGCATGCAGCGCAGCCATGGCAACCGATGCACGTTCAGCGTGCTCGTCCACATCGACCACACCATCGATATCGGAGTTCGGGTCGACGAAGTCTTCCGGTTCGCTTGGTCGAGCCGAGGCCAGCATGGAGCTGATCTGCTCGGTGATGGTGTGCAGCCCGGCGAGACCGATCGTGTCGTCCGGCCAGCTTGCGACGGCCTGATTACCGTCGAGGATACGAAGTTCGAGCTCGTCGCCGGTGGCGGTCACCTGTTCCATCAACTCATGAGCGATCCGCTCATCGAGTTCCGATAACTGATCGGCGCCGCCTTCGACCGCTGACCAAATGACCGATAGCGGCGAGATCGCCACCTGTGCCAAAGTGGTCTCGACAACTTCGACTACGCCACCAAGATCGGGCGAGAGATCGACCACCTCTGCGGCGAAGCGATAACGCGACGGGTCGCCCAGCAGCCTGCTCACCCATGCGTTCAGTCGAGGATCGGCGGACGCACGGACGTCATCAACCGACTGCCAGCCATCCACAACCGCCTGGTCGGCAAGCGAAACCAGCAGCCGATGGCTGACGCCAAAGCCGGATCGTGGCGTCTTGATGAATTCGAGTTCTGGCGGTGGCCCCTGGCGATCGAGGGCATCTAGGGCGGCAGCTGCCCGCTCGACGTTTCCAGCGGCCGTCTGGTGCACGCTTTCGGCCACCAATAGGTCGGAGACAGCATCGAGCAGCCGAGCTAGGTCGGCGATCACCCCGCTGACCTGCGGCTGATGGTTTGGATCGATCGCCACGGTCACAGCGTCGGCCTCCGCCAGCCTCAGTAGTTTGAGCCCGTCGACCACATCCCTGGCGGCCATCGCTTCAAGCGGCTCGCTTTGATTTGGTCCCGCGCTGGTGACGAGGGGCGCCATCTGTCGGAAGTCGAGGATGTACTTGGCTAACTCTATATTGCGCTCACGGAGAGAGCGCTCGAACCGGTAGCCGAGGAGAGCGGCAAGAGACTGACCGGCTCTGACCCCTTCCAACAGCCCAAGTCCGTCACGGACTCGCTCGGAAGATAAATCGAGGGCCAGCAGGTCATCGCCGTCGTGCTTGTGGGCAAGGTGCCCCGAACGCAGAATTGCGGCCGTTGTCGCCTGGGCCACCGAAGGCCCATGCACATAGCCCAGACTGTCTGGCTCGTTCTCGACCCTGATGTCCTCCAGCCAGCCGAAGCCGCTCACGTGGACCGCCTCCGGTTTCGCGGAGCGGATCACCGCCAGCCTCTTGCTTGCCAACGAGGTGTGCCAGGCATCGACCCGGTGAGAGCAGAGGTCGAGAGTCTCACCTACCAACCGCTGAAGTTCCGCCGTTGGTAGGTTGGCGATGGCCTCGAGACTGGTGATGAACTCCGCCAGTTGAGCGGTGAGAGGGTCCGCGGCGAGCTGCTCGACCGACCGGCTGGCCAGGAAATCGACCATGGTGCTGTTGCCGGAGATCGGAGAGTATGGCTTCAGCGCGTAGTTGATAAGCGTGGTCGGGTCATCTGGCGTGAGGTCGACAAATTCCGGTTCGAGCGGGGCGGCCTTCGCTGGCCGCCGACCGAGTGCCCCGGTGGCGACCTGGTGATCGATCACCAAACGGGCTGCGGCCTTCGCCACTTCCAACTGCGCGGCCTGGCGAGCCAACAGATTCAGCACCGTCGGTTCCTTCTCAGCGTGAATGGCGGCGAAGGCTCCACCGCGGCGGAGCATGACCATCAGCCGGAAGAGGTAGTTCGATACGAGGCTGTCGGTTTCGCTCAGTTCAGCGGTGGTCACGAACGGCATCCGCAGTCTTCGGCTTTCGGCTCTGGCCGTAAATGCTGCTCCCCGAACCCGTTGCCCCTTGAAGACCATCTCGGAGATCCAGTTGCCCATCGCTTCCTGGTGGGCGGCGAACCGGGTTAGGTCGCGGCTGTTAGCCGCCAGGCCTGGCCCGACGATGCTCCTGGCTCGGAGGTTGACCGAGTGGGGCGTACTTTCAAGCACATCCAGCAAGTCGTCCGATGGCCGCTGGCCCCTGGTCAGGAACGGTGATCGCCCGATGGCGTGGCCCCACAGCCCGGTGACCTGGCCAAGAATCTGATGCAGGCTTCGCTCGACCTTGCCTTCTGGAGCGAGATGGGCGCCGGAGATAGTGGGGAGAATTCCGTACGGTTGATCACCGATTCGGATCGCCGGGAGAGGTCCCCGGCCTCGGACGTGTTGAATGAAGTGCTCCCGCATCGCGGCCGCATCGTCGTCGTCGACGATCGGGTCGAGGTAGTTGTCGAGGAAGTAGCCCCACGTGGTCTCCCACATCAGGCTGTTCATCTCGCCTGCATGTGTGCTCTCCTGCAGATCAGCGTCGAACGCCGCAGCCAGGGAGTGACCTTTGATACCCAGCGCTGCTGCTAAGACGCCCGCTGCGGATTCGGCTGACGGGTCAGCGGCGATCGTTGCCGGGTCGAGCGAGTCGGCAAGGTCACCCTCTGCGGAGTGGAAGCCCGACGGCACGTTGGCCGTGTTGTTGGTCGGTGTGCCCTGGCGCAGAAACGTCAGGCCTTCGGAGTAGCGGTGAGCCTGCAACAGCTCGGTTACGGTTTCGTTGTCGCCTCTGGGCACGCCGACTGCGATGAGCCGATCCAGTCCGCCGTCGAAGCCGCCAGGCACCGAAGCAGCGTCGACGGTTACGGCCATGCCCACCTCTACCGCCCTGTCGTACTCGGTCATCCATCGCAGAGGTTCATCGATCGGCAGGTCCGACTGTTCATCCAGCGGCAGATCCTGGGTTGTTGGTTCATCGTCGGTCGAAGGGTCGGGGGCCGGTCCGAGAGGCAACTCCGAAGGGACCGGGTTGCCGACGCTGAGAATGACCCGGGATCCTCCTCGATATCCGGCGATGATCCAGTGAGCCGGTAGGGCGACGGCGCGGGGCGGCTCGGCCCATGGTGCCTGGTGAATCGGTGGGTTCATGAACTCCGGCTTAGCCCCCGCTTCGGCCTGCTCGAGGTTCGACGGCGTTAAAGATCGAGCGATCCAGGCCGCACGTGGTGCCGGGGTTCGTTGCAGCAGGGTCTGCCAGGCGATATCCGCCGAACCGTTCAGCCGGTCGTTCCAATATTGCACTCCAGCCTGATGTTCCTCGGGACTGATGGCTTCGTTGTGGGTGTGAATGTGGAGCGCGTCGGGAAAGATCCGTATTCGCAGTTCGGCCGCATCGTTGACGAATCGGGTTTCGATCCGCACCGGCAACATGGCGATCGGCTCGGCGGGGATGGCTTCGATGAGAAGCCGCGGATCGAACTCTGTGTCATCGTCGGTCGGTCTGTCAGCGATAGGCGGCTCGCCGGTAACGGTCATGTCTGGTCGCCTTCGGCAGGAACTTTTAGGAGGGCGGAGGCGTAGTACGCAACCATCACCGGCCGTTGCAGAAGTATCTTGGCCATGTCCGATGAGTTGCGACCAAACTTCGCTCCGTCAATTGCGGCCACCGTCTCTACCTGGTTGCCACCAATCGACAGATGTTGCCCCGCTGCGGTATCTGCGTGGCCCCATGTCAGATCGTTCCAGTCGGCTAGGGCCGCGAGGTCAGGTTGCTGCGAACTCGGACTGTCGAGACCGAAGCGCAATTCGGTCGGTTGTTCTTGGAACACGATGTAGTGGCCTGCGCCCTCCAGCAGCTGCTCCTTGTTGATCGGCAGCATCACGAAGGTCACGTCTGGGTCGAGTCGCCCGATCATCGTCGGGTCGACGCGGCGGCTCGGGTTGGTGTCGAGTTCGAAGTTTCCCGGCTGAGCCGGAGCGGCGTAGATGATGGTATTCGGGTAGTGCTGCAGCAGCTCGGCCCGAATCAGGAGCACGATCTGGTTGCCAAGACCACCCAGCTGATTTTCGCCGATCGATTGCGGAGGGTTCCAGGTATGGATCTCGTCGATGTCTGGAGATCCGTCGAATCGGTTCCAGAAGTGTTGGAAGGGGGTGCCGCGTCGGTCGGTCGGGTACTCCCGCCACAGCAGTTCGTGATTCATCTCATGGTTGGCGCCGACCAGGAACGACTCGACGAAGCGGTTGTTGGTTTCGACGATGACAAACGAGTTTGGCGGCAAGTCGCCTATGCCCGGTAGGAAATGATCTCGGGACTTGTCGGCAAGAGCCTGGTGCAGGGGAGTCGGGAACTGCGGCGAAGCCATGATCGGGTCGAACGGTTCGTTTGGCTCCTCAGTTCCACGGTCTACCCGGCTCTTTGTTCTTCTGATCGCTACCGCTGTCGGGTTGTTTGCCCGCAGGAGATCGCCCCGCAGCCCGCCAAGGTCCAGGCGATCGCCCTCATCGTCGGACAGCCTGCCTTCGAATGCCCTAGAAAATTCGGTGAGTGCCCGACCGAATGCTCTGGTCGTTTGTTGGGAGCGGTCGGGGAACGGTAGGAACTTACCGCGGCTCTTGCCATCGTCTGTTGTGTCGTCGACGGTCTTGTCATCGCCGGTTCTGCTGCTGTCATCTGGTTCTGGGTCGAGGCCGAGTTTGCCCGGTCGGGGGAACACGCCCTCCGGCCCGATCACCAGTTCGATCCCGGTGTCTCCGGCCCCGGCTCGCAACGTGGTTATGGTCTCAGCCACTCTGGCCAGCAGCTGTGACTTGTTGCGGCCCAACGCCTCGCTCACCCCACCGATATGGGCATCGGTCAATAGTCCGCTTTCGAAAAGGTCTGCTCTGGGGGCGAGCGGTAGATCCTTCCCGGCGCCGTCTCCGATGTTGCGAGCCTCGGCCATCGTCAGCTGCACCAAAGCGCTGGGCACCGAACCGACGCCGCCGATCGGAGACATATCGACCACGGCTCCTCCGATTGCCAGTTCTTGGAGCGCTTCGGTTGGGGAGATCCCGTCAGGGACGGTGCTGAAATCCTCAAGCGGTAGCGATCCGTCGTCGATCCTGGCGACAATCGCCTCATCGACCGAACCGGCATCGTGGGTGGCGGAACCCTGTCGGCGTGCCGCCCGCTTGAGGGCCCGATTTTGCGGTGACGTCGCCCGTCGAAACGCCGGATCGGTGGTGGCGTTTGGCAGACGGCTGCGATCGGTGGTGCGTCTAATCGTGCCTCTGCCGTCGGCGGTTCTGCGATGCGCAGGGGAGGTGACGGTGAATAGCCGATCGTCCCGCAGAGGTTCGATGTTCCGTTTGAAAGCGCTGGCGGCCGCAGCCTCAGAAAGAGCTGCCTGGTTGAGTACGTTATTGGCCGCTATCACGTCTCCCACTTGGGCCCACGCCTCATCCATCAGCTCCTCTTGATGGTCACGAACCACCGAGGCCCCAAGGGCTGCAGCCACCCGCAGACGGGGATCCAGGTTGAGCTGGTCCAACCATTGAGGTCCTGCCCGCTGGCCGACCTCGTGAGTTGCGGCGTGGTAGGCACCATATATTGGGGGACCGATAGGTGGCTCGTCCTCGGGCGTACCACCGGTGAGCCCTTCGCTTGAGGCATTGAGCCGCTGCCGCAGGGCGGCCTGGATCTGCTGGGGTACATCGGCGATCGTTTGGGCGGCGGTGGAGATCGGTCTCAGCGCACCCTCCAATCCCAACACCGATGTCGAGCTGTCGTCCTGGGCGCCAAGCAACCGATCGTTGACAGCCATCGCTACCGTTCCGGCACTCTCGTCGAGCTCGCGGGCTTGCAAGCGATCGACGAGGTCTTCGAAGTCGCTTCCGCCGCTGCTTGTGCCGAACTCCCAGTGAAAGTAGACCGGCAGGCTCACCGCACGCGAGCCGTTTGTGAAGTCCCAGGCCGGAGCGAGGTCGATGGCGGGGTCGGGTGTCCCACCGGTGCCGGCGATCCGGCCAACCTCGAACGCAGGGACAAGGCAGGCGAAGTATCGCCGATTTGGTTGCAGCCGACGGGGGCAGAACAGCCGAGCAAGATTGAGCTCGTCACCGGTGGCTATTTCGTCGGCGATCTCGCCCATGTTGTCGTTTTCGGTTATCACCTGAGCGTGAGCCCAGGCCCAGGAGTCGGCGAGGTTCGGCAGTTCGTCTGCGGCCACCGCCGGAGAACCGATGTCGAGCACCGGCAGCGGCGAATCGCCTCGCACCGAGATCGAGACTCCCTGATGATTTTCGACGACCACCAGCACCAGCCACGGCCGCAGACGGCCCTGAGCGTTTGCCTTGGCCGGGGTGAACATCCAGGGGAAGTCGGGTTGGTCGAATTCGATGGTTGCCAGATTGTTCGGCTCGAAGTCTGCGACGAACCGTTCCGGATCGGTCCTGGTGATCACCCTGGTATCGACGCCGGTCACATCGCCCGGCCCGTTCAACCGCAGCGGGGTGGTTACCGGATCGGCGGCGTTGTTGATCGTCGTCGCCACTTCGAATGAAGCGGTCGCGGCGGTGCGATCGTCGAGCGTGTCCGGGTTGGTTATGGATGCCGCCAGTCCTCGACGTACCCAGGGAAGATAGCGGTAGGTCACGACACCGTCTCCAACTCATGAGCCTCGACCACCTGGTGTTTCGGGTCGGTGATGGCTTGGCCAGCTGCGGTGTGGGAGCCGGCGACGACCCCCTCCACCTGTTCGAAGGTGTCGGTGGTGGCGATGGCCAACGGTGGGTCAACAACCCGGACCTTGGCGGTCGCCGCCCGACCGGCGAAGTGGTTCCGGCCGATGCGTTTGCCAGAGGTCGTCTTCATCTTTGCTCGGCTCGACACCATCTCAAACGCCACCGACACATGGGTCCGTGGGGGTCGCGGTACTTTCGGGGTTGGCCTGCCCCGGTACTTCACTTCGTAGCCCGGTTCAGCGCTGACCCGTTCTGATGAGAGCCCGTCCTCGTCCACCGTGATCCGGTGCCCCGCTTCCATCGCTTCGAACGAAGGCAGGGTGAGCTTTTCTTCATTGGTCAGATCGAGGAACTCGGACCGAGAGAAGTACGAGGTCAGCGGGACCGTGGTTTCGGGGTTGCCGCCGACCGTCACATCGGTGATCTCGAAGCGGGAAGCGCCGCTTGGTACGAACGCCCCCAGTCGGTCGATTTCGATCCCCAGCGGTACGACCTGCTGGGTGAACGACAGTCCTCCCAATGGGTGAGACAGCACTTCGCCTGCCGCCGAGGTACCTCGAAGGGTGACCAGCATTTCTGAACTCGACGGTAGTTCGGCGTTCCAGTTCCGGGGATCCTGCAGCGCTGCCTCAAGCTGAGCTTCGACATCGGTTTCTTCGGTCGTCGGCGGCAGACCGGTGCCCCACTCTTCGTGGAACGAGATGGTCTTGGAGAAGAAGAGAACCTTGACCTTCGCTTTGCCGCTGAGAATCCAGTAGCCGGGACCCAGAAGGTGAACTTCAAGGTCGACGGTCATGAGGGTGCGGCTGCCCTTCTTGACCGATGCCCCAATCTTGAAGTCGAGTTCGAAGTAGTCGGGATTGGTGTACCAGATGCCGTCGAAGCTGAGCCAGGCTTCGAGGGTGAAGCCCCAGCGTGACACCTTGGCCTTGGCTGCGATCCCGATCTGGCGGGTGTTCGGGGTATCGGCGTAGTACGCCTTGACCGACACTTCGTACTTGGTCTTGGCCCCCTTCTTGCTCTTCAGCGAGAAGCCGAACCGGTCCTGCTTTGGAATGCCAGCAGGGATATCTTTGAAACGAGGGTGCCAGCCGCCGATGGTCACCACCTGCGACGGCAACCGCTCCTGGACGCCTGGAGCGGGCGCCACGTGATCCTGCCGCCTGGCGGATCCGGTACCGGTGATGGAGAACGAACCGAGTTTTGAGTTGCGTAGCCTGCCGTCGATCGAGAGCAGCCGCCCTGGGAAGTCGTAGCTCCCTGCGACGTCGAGGATGATCTTGACCTTCGGCTTTTTTGCCTCGGCCGGCACGGTTATCTGCAACCTGCCGATCACGCTCATGCGGCTGAGGCTGGCCGAGCCGTCGCCGTTGCCGATGGCGTTGTCCCACTGCACCAGCAGACCGAGCAGGACCTGGAGCGCCCCACCGCCGAAGGTGAGCTTCAGCATCAGCCCGATGGTCAGCGCACCGGGAGTGAGCGGGAACACGGTCCGGATATGGTTGATGACCTGGGCCGGGTTGGCGGTCGGATCCTTGGGGAACAGAATCGAATCGAGCACGCCGGTACGGATGCCGGACTGCAGCTTCTCAATCGACAGCCCGTGGTGTACTCCGAGAATGCCGCCAACGCCGGCAATCGGACCCCAGGGCGGGAACTCGAAGGTGATCAGGGCGATGAGGGCCCAGTCGCCGGGACGGCCCGGCACCTCGGTGGTGAGAATCCCGATTCCCTTGAGGGCGAACTTGGAGAACGTCAGCTCGAACACGCCACGGTATTCGTTCTTGTCTGGATCGATGAAGAGGTAGCCGCCTCCCTTCACCGCTCCGGCGTTTACCGAGATGGAAATACCCTTTGGCGGTTGGAAGCCGCTGTCGAAGCTGCGATTGCCGTCGCCCCAGGTCACGAATTGGCGGTAGCCGAAGCGTTCGGCCAGGGCCTTCACCGACGATCCGAACTGGACCGAGACCGCAGTGGTAGCGAAGAACTCCAGGGCCTGGCTCTTGTTCTGAGGCGCTTGGAATCCGACTTCTACGTAGTGAACGGTGACGCCGAAGACGGTCCGGTTCAGCGGCACCAGGGTATGAAGCCCGCTGCCATTGGTCAGGTGTAAACCGTTGTGGTTGTCCAGACGAAGACCGAGTTCGAACTCCAGCGAGAGGTCTTTACGGATCAGCTGATCGAGTAGCGAGTTCGATCCCTTAGGCACGACAAGTTTGCCGTCGATCAGATCGAGCTGAGCGGCGAGGAGATCCGACTGTATTTGCGCCCCGATCCCAAGCTGCTGGATCTCCATGTGGACACCATCGGAGCTGCCGATCAGGATCGCAGGTTTGCGCGGCTCGTCGGCCTGGCCAGGCTGTGCAGGCAGCGGACGGTAGGCGATGTCGACCGTCTGGTTCAGGTCACCAAAACTTGTGTCGAACTCCGAGTCTTTTGCCTCGTCGGTGAAGCCAATAAAGGCGTTGAGCGCCCCGGCCGACGTCGTGCGCATACTGAGCGTATGGTCATCGATGACCTGCGACAGGTTGATGGTGCCCCCAAGCGAAAGCACGATGCCGGGGCCGCCGTGCTCTTCGGGGACCAACGCGAAGGTCAGCAGTAGGCCGCCCGAGTTCAGGTTGTTCGGATCGGATCGGAAGAAGACAGTCCACATGCGCTCGAGAGCGCCGGTGTCGGCTCGCCTGACCAGTTCCGGTGGTGCCGTCGGATCGGCAGGGTCCGGTGGAAGTTGCCGGAACATCTGATCTGGCGGGGTATCCCAGCCGTAGTAGCTGTCGATCCAGCCCGGCAGTATCCCGACCACGTTCATCAGGACCTGTTGGAACACGAACGTGAACAGGTCGGAGAACTGGGTGGCCCGGTACGAGTCGAATCCATTCCAATCCCAGGCCGAGTAGCTTCGATCGGCGAACAGATCGGCGAAGCGGTCGATATCGAGCCGGTCGACGTGGCCAAACTGCTCGGTGAATACCCCGGCCATCTTGAAAATCGAATGGGACAGCGGATCGCGAGCCCGCACGGTCTCGGTGGCGTAAATCGCCAGGATCTTACGGAACAGTTCCCAAACCTGATCGTCGTTTTCGGCGTCATCGTCGAGAACCGAGACCAGAGAGAGAGCGGCTTCGATAACCACCGTCCACTGCTCAACGGTGGCGGCGATCGCTTCGGCGGTTACGTCGGTCCCCTCAGCGAACGCTCGCAGACCCTGTAGCTCTAGTAGCGGCGGGTGCTCGCCGGGTTCGAACTCGGTGACCGCCAGACCAAGGTCGGCCTGCAGCATGCGAACGGCCTCCGGGTCGGTCATGAGCTTCTCGAGCCAGTCGTAGGCGTCGACGAACCACCCGGTGACGTGTTGCCACCAACCCGGGTCCTTCTGCTTCTTCACCGGTTTGGGGATCGGTGGAACTTCGTCGTCGATGACCTGCGGTGGAGGGTCGCTCATCAGTGCACTCCCGGGCTGCCGATTTGCAAGCCAGGTTGAGGGTCGGTGGTCGGTGCTAGATCGATGACGTGAACCGTGTTCGGTTCCCCGGTGCCAACGACCAGGTTGACCTCCGAGGGATCGTCGGGGTTGGCGGTCCAGATGTCGTGTCGAACCTGATGCTCGCCGTCGGGGTCGGGCTTTGGGAAGGTAACGATGCCGATGGCGGTAGGGAAGACAAGTCGCCGCAGATGACTGAACTGCCTGGTTGTCTGTTGTTGGTGGGTTGCGGCCAACGCGTAGTAGCTGCTGATGGGGTCGGCCGGATTTGGTTCGTCGAGGTCGGTGACGGGGAGAGCCGGAAGGCGAATCGATGGCGGGCGCTCCGATTCGAGCCTGGTGTCGGCAACGAGGTCCATTCGCCATGTCCAATCGGGGTCATCGCGTAGGGTCGTGCCTTCAGGCCACCCCTTTGCCGGAAGTAGCGCGGGCGAGCGCGCCGCCCTAGCCGCAATGCCCGGCGGAGCCTGAGGGGCCAGCGGCGTTTTGTCGCTGCTACTCCAACCCAATCGTTCAGCGGGGTGACCCAGCTGGGCGAATCGTTCGCTCAACGACGTGGTGCGCATCAGGTCGTGAACCATGTCGGGCCACTGGTGGCGGGACGGGCTCATAATCAGCTGCACGTAGCGGGCCGGAGTTGCCGAACCTTTCTTCCAGTAGTCCAACGACAGGGCGCAGGAGAAGTGCACGTCGCCAGACAGGATGACCACTCGTTTGTAGCCCGCTAACCGCGCCAGAAGCTGTTCGAGCCCAAACTCTTCCAGCCCCCACGACTCGGCTTCGAGCTTCTCGCCACCGCTTTCCAGCTCGTGGGCGGCAACGACCTCGCCCTCACGGCGACCGGCTTCGATCTGAGCCTGATTCAACATGTCGACCACGGCTGTTCCCAGCGGCTGAGCTATCTGATCGAACAGTGCAGGCATCAACGGCGGCTGGGCGGCCATCAGAATCAGCAACCGCTCGTCACCCTCCGGCTTGCTCGGGACCATGGTGTTGAGTGAAGTGCCCAGTAGCCGGGCAGGTCCGACGTGGGTTGCGTATGTGCGCTTTGTTCTGGTGTCTATAACCACCAGCCGGTGGGCTGGAGCCTCGACGCTGTAGTGCCAGGTGACAGGCTCAATACCGGTGGGGAACTTGGTCGGAAGGCCGAGGGCGACGTCGATGTCTTGGGCCGCCAGCGCCTCGGGGTATTCATCAACCCCGGGCTCCTCCCAAGCCTCAACGATCTTGTCGAGCAGCACCTTCTTACTTCCACCGGACCAGGCGACCGGGTCGTTACCCCATGCTTGGAAGTAGGCATAGGCGCTCAACGCATTGCGGAGCACCCGTCGCCCGAGCGGTGTGCTGTAGACCCGATGTGTCCACTGCCGGGACATGTTCCAATCGTCGGTGACTTCATGATCGTCGAAGATCATGTAGGTGGGGCAGTTGGCCATCGCCCGCCGAATTTGGGGAATGGTGGCCCGATACATTTCGAGACCAGCCTTCCATCCGTCATAACGTTTTTGTTTGCGAGCGACCCATTCTTCGTCGCTTATCAGCTCATCGCTGCCCTTCTTTTTCCTCTTGAATTCGTCCCACGGTGTGAGGTCAGCTTCGATAGCCGAATCGGGAGAGCCATCGTTTTCGGTAAAAATCTCATCGAGCTCCGGTAGCTTGCGCCAGATCGACGGATTCCATGCCAGACAGTATGCACCAGCAAACTCGCCGAAGCTAAGAACGTGATTGGCTGATCCCGTTGTGAAGCCGGCGCGATCTTTGCAGAGCCAGCCTCGGCGGTATGCAGGAAAGTTTCCCAGTGTGACCGGGACCTCGGTATCGACAACCATCAGCGTCTCGGTGTGGCCTAGGAGCTCGGCCCCGATCTCGTTCATCATGGGGAGAATGAGAGTGTTGGCCGAGTCGGCGTAAATCTGATCGCCGGTCATCAACAGCTGATGGGGCCGCCCGTCGTCGGCGATGTTGTCGCCGATTACCTTGTCAATCCACCCGGCAGCGTCTTGTTCACTTGAGCCGGTATTGCGGCAACCGGCCTGAACGAGCACCAGATCTTCGAGGTCTACCGGGCAGGTGCGGAAGCTCGGCAGCTGGCCATCGGCATATCCCAACGCCAGGTTCATCGGTGCCTCTGGCGCAACCCCGTCTAGCCGGTTCGCCAGGTCGACCTCATCAACCAGCAGATCCATGGATTCGAGACTGTGGAGCGAGCCATCCGGTTCCGACACGACCAAGTTATATGAGTAGGTCGTGTTCGGGGCCAGCGCATTGGTTGGGTCAAGCGGATCGACTGGGCTGGTGTCGGGTGTGGCGCTGACCGTGGCCACATGGAGATTCTGTCCGATGGCTCTCGTGGCCGCCATGGACGAGAAGACCACCTCGCCCTGGATATTTGCGGCGTCTTGCAAGCCCAGATGCACAAAAATATGCACGTCGCCTGGGCGGCTGAGTGCGACCCAGACCGTGACCAAATTTGGTTCAACCCGCCGTAAAACGGGTCCGGCAACCACGAGCGGCAGACTCATCAACGGTTCCCTCGATCGCGTTGTGTGTCACTTCTCTAATGCAAATAGAAAGTTAGCACGCCCAAGCTTTTTGTTCTATACGAATCGGCCAGCCTGCTAGGCGGTTTACCGGGGCCTTTCAGGCCGTGTACCGGGGCCTGTTAGGCGGTGTACCGGGGCCTTTCAGGCGGTGTACCGGGGCCTGTTAGGCCGTGTACCGGGCCTTTCAGGCCGTGTACCGGGGCCTGCTAGGCCGTATCCCGTATGTGGGCTTCGGCGTCGGCCGAGCCGAGTGACTCCACGGTGCGATCACGAAGACCGTCGACGAAGTCCATCAGCCGTTCCATATCGGCGTAGTTGCTCACCAGCCCGACGGAGATGCGCAGCGCGCTGAGTTCGATGCCGGTTTTGGCTCGCACCTCGCTCACCAACTCCTGGAAGCCGATATTGGCTGGACGTTGGAACCACTGGTCGAGCACTTCCCGTTGCAGCTTGAATGCCGCCTCTCCGGCGCCTGGATTGCAGAAACAACCGGTCCGTATCGAGATGTTCGCCTCGGCCGCCAACTCTTCGATGCGGGCACCGGAGTACGGCTCGCCGCTGGGGTCGACAATGGTGCAGGTAACGGTGCCGCCCCGGTCCACGGTTGTGGTCGGCCCGTGAATGTGCACCATCGGTTGGCCGTTCGAATGTACGGCCTCGGTGAGCTGCTTCAGAATCCACGAGGTCAGGCACATAACCCGCTTGGAGATGGTGTCGATCCCGACCGACGAGATCAGCTCCAGCCCGGAGGCGATGGCTGGGAGGTTCAGATAGTTGATGGTGCCGTCTTCGAAGGCCGCTTCGCCGTTGGCCATAAAATGGGAGCGGGCCATCACCGATGCCACCTGGATGGTTCCGCCGGCGAACCACGGGCGAACCAGCTTGTGTAGCTTGTCGTGTTTGGCGATTAGGCAGCCGATGCCGGTGGGGTAACCGAAGATCTTGTAGAACGAGAAGCAGGCGTAGTCCGGTGAGAACTCGGCGAAGTCGACCCGCGACGATGGGGCAAAGGCCGCACAGTCGACCAGCACATCCCATCCCTGCGCCTGGGCCCGGTCAACCAGTGACAGCGGGTGCTTGACCCCCGAGTAGTTTGACTGCGCCGGAAAGGCCAGCAACTTGTCGCCCTCGGCCGATTGATCATTGATGCAGGCGTCGAACGCCCCCATATCGAGACGAAGCTCGTCCGGTTCGATCGGGAGGTATGTGATCGGGGTGTGCTTATGGGCCGCAAATTCGCGAATCCCGTTGACCGAATTGTGATTGTCGGCGGTGAGGGCGAAATGGCCGCTGCCTCGGAACGGGTAGGCCTCACCGACAAGGCGGAGGGCGCCGCTGGCGTTCGGGGTGAAGATCACCGTGTACTCATCTGGCGATGCGTTGAAGTAGTCGAGAACCGCGGCTCGGGTTCGTTCGACGTGCTCGGTCATCAGCATCGATGCCGGGTTGCCGGAATGGGGATTGCCGTAGACCCCCTTGGCCATGAACTCGCAGTGGTTGCGGACCTGGCTCTCGCCGTAGAGACCGCCGCCGGTGTAATCGAGGTAGACGTGATCCTGCTCATCGAGACGGGCGTACTCGCTGGCCCGTAACTCATCGAGTGCCGTTGTCTCTGTCCAGGACGGATTCAGCGCCAGAAATTCCTCGTACGTACGATCTCCCACTCAACTCACCCTTGCTTGTAGTCGACTTCGGCGAAGTACTCGGTGCCGAGTAACGCCGTCATCATCGAGTCAGGGAATAGCCCAGGTGCCACAGCGTACTGCGTGCTGTGGGCTGCAAGGGCTCTCACCTTGTCCGGCACAACGGACCGCACATCGCTGACCACAAGATTGTCTTCGTCTTTCGGTTCGAGGTCATCTTCGGTCAAAGGTCGCCCTGCTTCTGCCCCCACCGCAATGACAGGTGCCAGGGCAGGTGTCGGTTCCTGCGGGTCGGCGCGGTAGCCATCGTCAGCATCGTGAGGGGAAAGCACAAAACAGGTGGTGTCTGTAGCGGCGATGCAGTGAGCATTGCGACGACCGTCTTCGGCGATAGCTGTCTCGCCGATGAACTGGCCAGCACCAACCCTTGCCAGTTGGCTGAGCGTCCCGTCGCTCTGTTCGCTAATAATCTCTACCTCACCGCTCAAGACCAGGTACAGATTTCGGTCTTCGGCATCCTGTTCGATGATGTATGCCCCGGCCGGAAACCACTTGACTCGAAGTCGATCGGCGGCGTAGCCCAGCATCGATGAACCGTCGGCAAACATCAAAAGTGCGGCGACAAACTCAGGCGACCCTACAAAGCGGTCGGGTAGCTTGACCAGCCACTCGACAAGCAGATGCAGAAGCAGACGTTCGTTGCGGGGGAACGTTGCGTGTAGCAGTCGTTGGCAATCATGGGCCGGCCCGAGCTCTGGAAGGTAGTTAGGATCGGCGGCGGCACGGGCAGCCAAGACACTAACCCGCGACACGACAATATGGTCGCTGTGACCGTACGCCCCGGTGCGATCGAAAGAGTAGAGAGTGTCTGGCTTGAAGTCTCGTATGGCCCGGACCGTGGCGGCGGCCAAGATCTGCGGGTCGAGGTCGAGAAGTTGGCCGTCGCCAAAATCGAGGCATTCGCTGCTGGTTACGCCAAGTTCAGCGCAGGCAGCATGTAGTTCCCCAGCGCGAACCGCTCCCAAGGTTCGTCGGGTCGCCAGGGCGGCATGGCGGATCTGGCCGGCCTCACCTTGGGTCAACGTCAACACGCCGGTGGTCGCACCCCGTCGAGCGGCGGTGGCAAAAGTACCTCCGACACAGAACAATTCGTCATCGGGGTGCGCAAATAGGCCGAGCAGCCGATTTCCAGGATGTTTAAGTGGTGTGGTCATTCGTACTCTTGTGTCTAAACCAGCGAGACAGTAACACACGCCGGTCTTGTCTCACTGCTACGTCGGGTTCCGCGATCGGCTCTACGGGCCGCCCGGGGTGACTCCTACTCGACGTCGTCGCCGTATTCGATCGAGCCCTTTGTGCATTTAGATCGCCGTACGTGAACAATAGGTAGATCACATTGGATCAAGCATCGCGGTATGACCGTAAGTGGCAGGCATTCGCCGCCATCGGGGTGGCCTTCGTAACCAATGTCATGGCCATGAGCATGGTTTTCGTGGCGCTGCCGTCGATCGCCGAAGAATTCGATGTGACTCTCCGGTCGGTGGCGTGGGTCGTCATCGCCCAATCGTTGACCATCAGCTCTCTTATGCTGCCGATGGGGCGGGTCGCCGACATGGTTGGCCGACGGCGTATCCATCTGCTTGGCATGACCCTGTTCGGTGTCGGGTCCGCAGCGGTGGCGTTCGCCCCGACCTTCGGCTTGCTGATCGCCGCTCGAGTTCTGATGTCGATCGGCAGCGCCATGGGTCAATCGGTCGGCACGGCCATGATCGTCGCCACCTTCCCGGAGACCGAACGTGGCAAGGCGATCGGAAGCCAGACCACCGCGGTGGCGATTGGCGCGGCCTCCGGCCCGATCATCGGTGGTCTCATTCTCCAGGTCTTCCCCTGGCAGGCGATGTTCTTGCTGCTGCTGATTCCGATCTCGATAGCCATCGTCGTCGGGTTCATCGAGCTCGACGAGGAGCGGGTCAGCCCGGTCAACGCCAGGCGCTCGGTCGGGTTCGACTGGGGTGGCGCGGTGCTGTCGGCGGTGATGGTGATCGTGCTTGTACTGACCATCAACAATCCGCTGGCGTTGAGTTGGTCATCGCCGCTGCTCGGTGGAGGTCTGGTGCTGGGGGCGGTGTTGTTCGCCGTTTGGGTGATGTGGGAGCGTCGCACCCCGGACCCGATGCTGGAGCTGTCGTTGTTCAGTAATCGGATGTTCTCCACTGCGGTGCTGGCCCGGCTGTTCGGCTTCATGGGGTCGACGGTGGTGCTATTCCTGGCTCCGGTCTATCTGATCAGCCTGCGTTCGATGGCCGCGGCCGCCGCCGGCGGCGTGCTGTTTCTCAACGCTCTGGGGATGGGGCTTGCCGCTCAGATCTCGGGCCGACTGTCCGACCGCTTCGGCGCTCATCGGTTCGCGGTCGCTGGCTTTGGGCTGTTCGTCGTTATGGCCTCGTCGCTTTCGACGCTCACCAAGTCGACCCCTCTGGCCCTTGTCATGCCGATGTTATTTGTCACCGGGCTGTCAGCAGGGCTGTGGAACGTTCCAAATAACAGCACCATCATGGGTGCGGTTCCCAGCAGCCGTCACGGGGTCATCGGTGCCTTCACCAACCTGGTCCGCAACTTGGCCAACGTGTCCGGTCAGGCGCTGGCGTCGGCGATCGTCGTCGGGGTGATGGCTTCCCGCGGATTCGATATTCCGCTGAGTGAGATCGCCGACTCCGTACCAGCAGGGGAGGCCTTCACCGCAGGCTGGCGATGGACCTTCCGGACGGCCGCGTGCCTGGCGATACTGGGCATGATCATGGCCCTTTCCGGCCTGAGACAGGCATCGAGTAACAGCGGTTCCCCAGTAACCGAGAGTCCAAAGGATGCCTCGGACGGAGAATCTACCGGCTCGGGGGAGGGGTCAAAGACATCGGGTGAGCGTTCCGGCACCCGTGGCCGCTGAGCAAAGCGTCATTAGCCTTCAGGCATGCGAATCGCCATCGGTGGCATTGTCCACGAGACCAATACCTATGCCACGCAGTCGTTCGGCCCGACCGGTCTCGACTCGTTCCGCATAGCCCGCGGCGAGGCGATCTACCGGTCTGAAAACACCCGCACCTACCTGGGCGGCATGATTAAGGCCTGCCGCGATCAGGGCTATGAGATGGTGCCTGTCATACACGCCTCAGCGCAGCCTTCCGGCACTATCGATGCCGAGACGTATCGCTCGATGAAGACCGAGCTTGTCGAAGGGATCGCCGGTGTCTTACCGGTTGACGCAGTGGTGCTCGACACCCATGGCGCAGGGGTTGTTGTCGACATCGATGACCTTGAGGCCGACCTCGGAGCAGCGATTCGCCTGGTCATAGGTCCCGACATCCCGCTCGTCACCACGCTCGACCTGCATGGCAGCATTACCGAGGAGATGAACGAGGTCTTCGATCTGATGCTGGGGGTCTACGACTACCCCCACGTCGACATGTTTGAGCGGGGAATCGAGGCGATCGAAGCGGTGCCCCGTCTGGTTTCGGGGGAGTGGCAGCCAACCACCCACGTCGAACGCCTGCCCATGCTCACCCCGACGTCGACCACCGATGTGTCTCCGGCCAAGGACATTCGTCAGCGCTGTCTCGACCTTGAGGGCGAACCCGGTGTTCTGCGATGCGCCTTCTTCCATGGGTTTCCGTTCACCGACATTCCGGCCACCGGAGCCTCGGTTGTGGTGACGACCAACGGCGATCAAGGCCTCGCTCGGCAAACCGCCCAGCGCATAGCGGCAGAGGTTTGGGAACGTAGAGAAGAGTTTGTACAGGAATCGCTGAGTGCGGAGATCGCCATCAACCAGGCCATCAGATTGGCAGACCAGGCCAGCGCACCGGTTGTCATAAACGACACCGCCGACAACTGCGGGGGAGGGTCGCCTGGCGACGCCACCCATGTGCTGCGGGCGCTGATCGAAGCCAACCCTGCGGGGCTGGCCTGTTTCGGGTTTATCTACGACCCGGCGGTTGCAGACCAGGCGCACCAGGCGGGGGCCGGGGCCATCATCGAAGTGGCACTCGGCGGCAAGCACGACGACATCCATGGCGAGCCCATCAAATGCAGCGCCTACGTCAAGACCACATCCGACGGCCGGTTCATCTACTCGAGCCCGATGCTGGCTGGAGCCAAGGCCAACTACGGGTCGATGGCCAGGCTGCAGATCGGCGGGCAAAACGGTCTCGATGTGCTCGTCGGCTCGGCTCGGTCGCAGGTCTTCGACCGAGAGGTATTTGCGCTGCACGGGATCGACGTCAGCGAGTACGACCTTGTGGTTCTCAAGAGCAGCCAACACTTTCGGGCCGGGTTCAGCGACCTGGCGGCCGATATCATCACCGCCGATAGCGCTGGCCTCACCACACTGCGGGTAGAGAACTTTGACCATCCCCGGGCCGATGGCCCACGCTGGCCGATCGATCCCGAGACGGTCTGGTCAGCCGACTGACCATATACCGTCGAGCTACTCGGCAGGCTTTTCGTTGTGGCCGCCGAACTGACTGCGCATAGCCGAAAGCACTCGGTTGGCGTAGTCGTCCTGACCTCGTGAGGCGAAGCGTTCATACAGCGCCGAAGAGAGCACAGGGGTGGGAACACCGACATCGATTCCTGCGGCCACTGTCCAGCGGCCCTCGCCAGAATCGGAGACCCTGCCGCTAAACGCATCGAGGTCAGGGTCTTGCTGCAACGCCTCAGCGGTCAGGTCGAGCAACCATGAGGCCACAACGCTGCCCCGCCGCCACACCTCGGTCACCTCGGATATGTCGAAGTCGAACTGGTAGTACTGCGGATCCCGCAACGGCGTGGTTTCGGCGTCGTGTTCTTGAGAGTGTTTGCCGATACCAGCGTGGCTCAACAAGTTCAGGCCCTCGGCGTACGCCGCCATCATGCCGTACTCGATCCCGTTGTGAACCATCTTCACAAAGTGGCCTGCGCCGACCGGGCCGCAGTGCAGGTAGCCCTGCTCTGAGCTTGCTGGCTCACCGGTGCGACCAGCCGATCGCTCGGCGGCGTCGAGGCCGGGGGCCAGCGCCTTGAAAATCGGGTCGAGGTGGCCGACGATCTCGGGCTCGCCGCCGATCATCAAGCAGAAGCCGCGCTCAAGCCCGAACACCCCACCGCTGGTTCCAACATCGACATAGTGGATGTCGTCCTTGGCTAGCTCGGCGGCCCGGTCCATGTCGTCGCGGTAGAAGCTGTTTCCGCCGTCGATGATGATGTCACCAGCGTCGAGTTGGCCTGCGACCTCGTCGACCACCTGACCGGTAAGGCCCGCCGGGACCATCACCCAAACCACGCGGGGCGACTCAAGCTTTGACGCCAGGTCTTCAATCGAGGTCGCTCCAACAGCCCCTTCGCCGGCGAGTTCGCTCACCGACTCCTGGTTCACGTCGTAGACGACACAATCGATCCCTGCCGTCATAGAACGGCGGACCAGATTGGCCCCCATCCTGCCCAGTCCGACCATCGCTAGCTGCATAGTGAGTCTTTCCGTCGTCGTAGCGTCAGTGTTGTATAGCCTGCGACACTTATCATGTCGCTGGGAGTGGCGTGGCCGGTGTTTGTGTTACGGCGTCACTGGCGCCACGCACGCTCGAACGGCAATCGCCAAGCGTGTGGGGCGATCATCTGGTGAATTTGGTTCGGACCCCAGCTGCCCCGAGCATAGGGGCGAACCGGCGGCGGATTGTTCAGCAGGTCTTCGGAGACCTCCCACAACCGCTCGACACCGGCTGATGTGGTGAACAGGGTGTGGTCGCCTCGAACCGCGTCGAGAATCAAACGCTCGTAGGCCTCGAGCACATCGCCCGACCGATCGGTGTCCTCAACCGAGAACTGCATCGATAGTTTGTCGAGCCGAAAGCCCGGTCCGGGACGCTTGCCGTAGAACGACAGCGACATCTTCGACTCATCTGCTAGGTCGAAGGTGAGATGATCGGGCCCCCGCTGGCCGATCCCCGAACCCTCGGGAAACATCGACTTCGGCGGTTCCTTGAAGGCGATCGAGATGATGCGCTGACCTTCAGCCATGTTCTTACCGGTCCGCAGATAGAACGGCACGCCAGCCCAGCGCCAGTTGTCGATGAAGCACCGCATAGCGATGAACGTCTCGGTCCCGGAGTCTGGGGCGACTCCGGGCTCGTCGGTGTACCCGGCGTACTGGCCTCGAACCACGTCGTTCCGCTCGATCGGCAGCATCGAACGGAAGACCTTGTTCTTCTCCTCGGTGATGGCCGCCGGGGCCAGCGAGGTTGGCGCTTCCATGGCGGTAAAGGCCATGACTTGGAACAGGTGGGTCACCACCATGTCGCGGTAGGCGCCGGTCGCCTCGTAGAAATCGGCCCGCTGTTCGAGGCCGAGCTTTTCCGGTACATCGATCTGGATGTGGTCGATCATGTTTCGGTGCCAAATCGGTTCAAAAAGCCCGTTGGCAAACCTGAATGCCAGGATGTTTAGTGCCGCCTCTTTTCCAAGAAAGTGGTCGATACGAAATATCTGTGACTCGTCGAATACTTCGTGCAGTTCCGCATTGAGCGCTCTCGCGCTGCTGAGGTCGGTGCCGAACGGTTTCTCCATCACGATCCGGGAGTTCTCAACCAGGTCCGCCTCACGCAACGTCTGCACCACCGCCTTGGCTCCCTTTGGTGGGACCGAAAGATAGTGCAGCCGGTTTTGGGGACCCTCAAGGTCGGCCTCGATCTCATTGATGGCTTTGCTCAATGATTCGGCGGTACCGCCAGGGGCCCAGATCACACGTTTCAGGAAGTTTTCGACGCTCGTTTCGCTCGGTTTGAATTTGGCGATGGAGTCGCGCACAAGATCGATGAACGACTCCTGCGTGTGTTCGTCGAGCGATGTGCCGACGATCCGCACATAGGGCAGGAGCCCAACCTCGACCAATCTGAAAAGGCCGGGCAGCAGCTTTCGTTGAGCGAGGTCGCCAGTCGCGCCGAACAAGACAATTGTGGTCGGTGGGCCGGGATCCAACGAGATGCCTTGATTGTTCGGTGATGTCATCCTCAAAGGGTTTCACGACTCTTCGGCGAGCGGGGAAACACTAGATGAACAGTTTGTTTCCAACGCAGTCGATGGAAACATAGACAACCAGATGCGACATGATTGATATCCCAGCTTCACCCAGCATGGGTTATCTCGCTTTTGCCGGTATTTAGCCCAGTAAACGCCCGACATCGCGATCGACCGCCGCGGTGTATGTGCGTTCGATCATCGTGTCAAGGCTGCGCTGGATGGCCGGGTCTTCCGGTTCGAGGCGGGCCAGGTTGTTGGCGAATTGGCCCATCCACCAAAGCAGGTTCTCGTCGTAGCTGCGGCGGAACCAGTCGCGGTCGACGTCGACGCCAGCACTGGCGAGACTGTCGACATACATGGCGATGAGGTGCTCCTCGTTGGCCCGTCGATCTTCGATGGTGAGGCTGGTGATGACGAAGCTGGTGAGGTCCATCGCTCCCGGTCCGCGGAGCGCGGTTTGCCAGTCGATCATTGTGACGCCGTCATCGTTGAACAGCAGATTGTCGATCCGGTAGTCGGCATGGACCACGGTTAGCGGTTCGCCAGCTACCCGGTCCGACCATTGGCCGAGCGTTGGGGCGAACCGTTGAATCCACTCCCCGGCCGGTTCTGGTACTAGATGTCCGTAGCGGTCGAGGAAGATCGGGAGCGCATCGATCCACGGTGCTTGCAGGCCGCCGACGCCACCGCCATCGAAACCCGGCATCCACCCGAACCGGTCTGGCGACTGCCACCAGGCGGCATGGAACTCGCTGAGCGCTACCACCGCGGCCTCGGCCTGGGCCGGTGTCGCTCCGAGGTTGGCATCGACCGGGTCGCTGGCGATGTCTTCGAGGAGAACCACCCATCGTTCGGCCGCTGGGTCGCCATCGGCGTGATAGCAGATCGGGACTTTAGCTCCGGGCGACGCCGGAGCCACCTCGGTGTAGAAGGCAACCTCTCTGGCCCACGCTCGAAGCATCGACCCCACCTGATGTCCGCCGGGGTCGCTCGTCGGTAGCTTCACGATCATCGAGCTTGGCCCCGGTGTGCCGCAGTACGAAATGTGAAGCCGGGCGAGATCGCCTAGCAGCCCGACCGAAGGGCCGAGGGGAGCGACCTCGACAGCGCTAACTGAGACATTGGAAACATTGGAAACACCGGAAGCATCGGAGGATGCCGTGCTTGAAGCCGATAGCGCGGCACTCAACCAGTCGGCCGAGATCTCATCGAAATTGGCCGGGACCGGTGCGGCAGGCATGGCCAGGTTTAGTCTGCCGCTGGTCCGGCAACCGAAAGCCCGTTTGCGTTGTGGGTTTCGATGAGTGAGCCCACAAGACCGGACGCTTTCGCTGCCTCGACGAATGACTTCAGGTACTCGAAGCCCGCGGCGTCTCGTTCCTTTGGTGTGCCCATGGCCTGTTGTACGGCGGTGAAACTGCCATCGAGGATTCGAGCTCCCGGCAGCCGCTCAACGTCGGTGAGCAGCCGGGGCAGTAGGCCGGCCAGAGCATCGAGCTTTTGGTCGACAAACGCATCGAACGAGCCATCGAGCCCAGACACCTGCACCAGTTCGGCTCGTTCAATGTTGCGCTCAAGCCAAAGGTCGTATGCCGCCCGAGCCGCGCTGGCGATACGGCGACCGGGTTGGTCGACCTGGTCGATCGAGGTGATGTCGGAGTCGGCAGGCACGAGGTAGGTGCACTGGATCTCACAGTAGGCCGAGGTGAAGGAAACGTGTTCGGCCCGTTTCGGCTCCGCGCCGATGTTGCCGATATCCCATTTGCCCGATGTGGCGTCGTCTGCCACCTCGCCCGGTGTTTTGTACCGCAGCAGCTCAAGGTCGACGCCGAGGCAACGGGCGAGCGTTGCCGCCATGTCTGGCGACACGCCCTCCGGATTTCCGGCGTCGCTCTTGCCGGTCACCAGCAGGAAGTTGCTGAGGTTGATGGCGGCCCGCAAGGTCCCGGTGGGAGCGAGTGCGGCGATCGCCGCCGCGGTTGGTTTTGGCAGGTCGGCAGTGTCTATGGTCATCGCTGCAAAGTCTGCCATTGCGCGGTGGTTCTGGTCACATCGGCTCAGCCGTAGCTAGGTAATCAAACCGAACGTAACGACAATGGCCGCATCATTCGCCATAATTGTCGGAGCAGGTCGAAGTCAATCTGCCAGTTGTTGCAGGCCCGGTGTTCCCCGAACATTGGTGCCCTAGGGGTGGGGTGCCCCTAATTACGGACGAGGGGGAGCTATGTCGGCTGACCAGTCATGGACATTTGAGCAATTTTGGGAAGGCACCACGCCACTCCCCGAGCCCAATCTTGGGTGGAACACCTACGGCAAGGGCATCGAACTAGTCGGCGTGGACGGGCGGCCGGAGCCCATCGCCGTTGAAGACGTCGGCGCTGACCAGCTGCTGGTTCGGGTCGATGCGGTTGGCCTGTGCTTCTCCGACGTCAAGCTGATCCGGCTCGGTGGTGAGCATCCCAAGCTGTACGGCCGGGATCTGTCAGAGGAACCGACCCGTCTCGGCCATGAGACCTCGGTAACGGTTATCGCTGTTGGCGACGAACTCGACAGCCAGTACTCAGCGGGCGACCGTCTGGCTATCCAGCCCGACATTCACGTCGACGGGCGCAGCACCGCCTACGGCTACACGATCCCCGGTGGTCTGATTCAGTATCACCTGCTCGGCCCGGAGGTGCTCGACGCCGATGACGGCGCCTACGTCATCCCCATCGACGACGATCTTGGCTACGCCTCGGCCGCCCTGTCCGAACCCTGGGCCTGCGTCGAAGCGGCCTACACCCAGCGTCGCCGACTGACCCCGCTCGAAGGTGGCACGATCTGGATTCACGGTCGCCCTGCCGATGAGCGCAGCTACGACTTTGAAGGCACCCTCACCAACCCTGGCAAGGTGCTGCTAACCAATGTTTCCGATGCGGTCGCCGCCCAGGTGAGCGAAGCCGTACCGGCGGGAACTGAAATCGAGCGATCAACGCTCGATGGTCCGGAAACCTTCGCCGAGCTGGCCAAGCGCCACACCGGTGACACCGGGTTCGACGACATCGTGTTGCTCGACCCCCGCTTGGCAGCCGAGGTCGCGGCCGCCGCCAGACTGATCGCCTTCCGAGGAACGATGGCTCTGGTTGGCGAGACCGAACTCGACGGACTCGCCGATATCGACTTCGGTCGACTGCACTACGACTACACCGCTTACGTCGGCACTCGCGGCCCTCGAATCGCCGACGCCTACGGCGAGGATCGCAATCGTTGTGACCTCCGTCCCGGTGGCGTTGCTGCCTTTGTTGGCGCTGCAGGTCCGATGGGGCAGATGCACATTCAGCGGGCACTGGAAAGCGAAGTCGGGCCGCGGGCCATCGTGGCCATCGACCCCGACCAGGATCGCATGGGAACCCTGCTGGAAAAGCTCAAGCCGATCGCCGAACGCACAGGTCGCAAACTGATCCCCGTCGATCCGAACGGCGCCCGCTCAGCACGCGAGGTCATCGATGAGCTCACCGACGGCCACGGCGCCGACGATGTGGTGGTATCGGTTCCCGTTGCGCCGGTAATGGCCGACGCTGGAACCCTGATGGCCTCCGACGGCATGCTGGTGTTCTTCGCCGGTATCGCAAACGGCACCGAGGGCCCGCTCGACATGAGCCTGGTCTATCTCGACAACGCTCAGTACACCGGAACATCGGGCTCCTCGATCTCCGATCAGGCTGCGGTGATCGCCAAGGCCAAGGCAGGTTCGCTAACCCCGGCGCTCAACCTGGCAGCAATCGGCGGGATCGAAGCTGGCCGAGACGGAATTCAAGCGGTGCTTGAAGGTCGCTTCGCAGGCAAGGTCGTTATCTTCCCGCAGGTCAGCGGCGTGCCGCTCACCGGTCTGGACGAGCTTGGCCAGCAACTGCCAGAGGTAGCCGCGGCGCTTGGAGACCAGGGCGAGTGGACCATCGCCGCCGAACGGGTGCTCATCGAAAAGTACGGCGCAGCAGAGCGGAGCTCCAACGGCAGTCACTCCGACAACAGTCACTCCAACAACACTGCCGCATCAGGGTCGTGATCACCACGCTGACGCTCAACCCGAGTATCGACCGTACGGTCATGCTCGACGTCTTGAGGGTCGGTGAGGTCCAGCGGGTGCTCGACAACCGGCTCGAACCGGGAGGCAAGGGCATCAACATCGCCAGGGCTCTCTCGACAAACGGGACGGCGGCCAGGGCCATCTTTCCCATCGACGCTGCAGCTAAGCCGGATTTTCTGGCCGAGCTCGAACCCCTCGGGGCGATCTGCAGCCCGTTCGATCGCGTTGAGCGGACTAGAACCAACCTGTCGATTACCGAACAGGACGGCACAACCACCAAGCTGAACGAGTCGGGAGCGGCACTTGATCCGGCGCTGCTCGATGGACTGTTGCAAGCGGCGGCCGAAGCCGAGGTCGATGGAATCGTTGCTGCGGCGGGCAGCCTGCCAAGCGGAGCCGACGTCGGCACCTACGCCGAGCTGGCAAAACGAATGACATCGCCCGAACGTACCCTGGCGTTCGACACCAGCGGCGCTCCGCTGAAAGCCATGGTCGGCGCACCGTGTGCGGTCGCCAAGCCGAACCTCGAGGAACTCGAATCTCTGGTGCAAACCTCACTGGGCTCACTCGGTGCGGTGATCGAGGCGGCGACCGAACTCCACCACGGTGGCTGGGCTGCGATTCTCGTAAGCCTCGGCGCCGACGGGGCGCTACTGATCGACGACGAAGGCGTGCATCACGGCCGAGCCGAGGTCGATGCGGTGCGAAACACGGTCGGAGCAGGCGACGCAACACTCGCCGGCTACCTGGCAGCACGAGCTGTGGGCGACGGCGGACCGCGGGCCCTCGCTGAGGCTTTGGCCTGGGCCCATGCCGCGGTTACTTCTCCTGGAACCGGAGCGCCGCCGGTGAACGAACGCGATCGTGCCGCGGTGACGCTGACCGCGTCGATCGAACCCAAAATGAAGATCGAGGGAGGCTGAATGACTGAACCATTCCCGATTACGCCGGTGGCGATGTTCCGTGAGGGCATCGCCGGATTTCGCCGTCAACCGCTAACACTGTTGCTTGCGGGCGCGGTCACCTTTGGTGTCTACGCGGCGTTCCGGATCCCCGCTCAGATCGCCCTAGACGACGGCCGTCGAGCACTCGGTATCGCTCTCGATCTATTTGGTGCGGTGATGGCAGGTACCGCCGCCTACCCCTGGTTTAGCTATGCGCTTTCGGCCTCCCGGGGTGAGCCCGAGTCGTTCATGAAGCCACTGCAGATCCCAGCTCGGTTTCTGGCCCAATTCGTGGCCGCGTTCTGGTTCTGGGCCGCGGTGATGCTCGGCACCCGGTACCTAGGTGGGATCCCCTCGATCCTGGCCGGAATCTTCTACGCCTTCTATGGCTATGTCGTCGTCGACCGCAGCGACATGGGCGGTATGAAGGCGTTGGGCACCAGTGTCCGTCTCGGCAACAAACGGCGCATCGCCCTGTTCGCCATCCTGACCGTGTTCGCGGTCTTTAACATGTTCGCCGTACTGCCCCTGGGCTACGGCGTGAACCCGGGCACGATCGCTCTCACCATGGCGCTGCTGTTGGTGACGACGTCGATCACCCTCGTTGCCGGTGCCGCCCTTTACGACACACTGAAGGTGAATCTTCCCGATGGCTGAGCAGAACACCCAGAACGACACTCAGAAAGACACGCCGCAGAACAGCCAACAGGTCCTGTTGCAGGGTATTGGCGCCGCTCCCGGTGTTTCGATCGGACCGGCGGTCATCATCGACCGGGTCGAGGTGGTCGTCCCCGACCTACCCGAGCCCGCCGAAGCGTTCAAAGCAGCGACCGAGGTCGTCTCTCAGGAGCTAGCTGGCCTGGCCGCTGACGCCCGAAACCGAGACCGAGACGAAGCTGCATCGGTGCTGGAGGCGCAGTCGTTGATGGCTGAGGATCCCATGCTGGTATCGGCGGTCGAAGCCAAGCTGGAGGAATCGCTCGGACTCGGTGAAGCCATCAGCCAGGCCGGACGCGAACTCAGCGCCATGCTGCAATCGCTCGATGACCCGTATCTGGCGGCCCGAGCAGCCGACGTCGAAGAGGTCGTCGACAGAGTGTCGTGCCACCTGGCGGGGATCGCACCCCGTCGCTTGGACGGCGGCGAGCCTTCGATCTTTGTGGCCGCAAACCTCACCGCGGCCGAAACCGCCCAGATGGACCCGGAGCAGGTACTCGGCTTTGTGACCGAGACCGGCGGACCGACCAGCCATGTCGTGATCATCGCCCGCTCGATGGGCGTACCCGCGGTGGTTGGTACCGGCGAGGGGGCCGAGGTGGCGTCCGGTGAGCTGGTGGCACTCGACGGCGCCACCGGCGAAGTGGTTCTCCGACCGAGCGACGACGTCGTGGCCGAGTTCACCCAGCGGTCTGAAACCCACCGAGCGGCGGTTGAAGCGGCCACCGCCTGGCGAGGTCGGACCACCCATTTCGGTGAGCGGCCGGTAGTGGTCGCCGCCAATGTGGCAAACGAGGCCGACCTGGATCGGGCCATCGCCGAAGAGGCGGACGGGATCGGCCTGCTCCGCACCGAATTCCTGTTCCTCGATCGGCCAGCCCCACCGAGCGAAGACGAGCAGTACGAGTTCTACGCGAAAGCGGCGAAGGCCTTCGACGCTCCGGTGGTTATCCGCACCATCGATATCGGTGGCGACAAACCGGCCGACTACCTGACTATACCCGGCGAGGAGAATCCGTTTCTCGGGGTCCGGGGAGCGCGCCTGTATCACCACTGCCCCGAGGTGTTCGAGAGCCAGCTCAGAGCCGTCATGCGAGCCGCAGCCCACGGCGATGTTTGGATGATGGTGCCGATGATCACCACCGTCGACGAGGTCATCGACATTCGGGCCTGGGTCGAGCGGGTGGCCAGCGACATGGCGGCCGAGATGCCAGCTGAGCAATTTCGGCTGCCACGATTCGGAGCCATGGTCGAGGTGCCGGCCCTCGCTCTCACCGTCGATGCGGTGGCCGAACACCTCGACTTCCTGAGCATCGGCAGCAACGACCTGACCCAGTACACCCTGGCCGCCGATCGAACCAACGAAGCACTAGGACACCTGCAGGACGCGGTTCACCCCTCGGTGCTGGCGCTCTGTAATCTTGTGGCAGTGGGAGCAAAACGCGCAGGCCTGTCGGTCTCGGTTTGTGGCCTATCGGCCGCCGATCCGGTAGCCGCGGCTGCGTATGCGGCGATGGGGATCGACAAGCTGTCGGTCAGCGCCTCGATGGTCAACCAGATCAAGTCGTCGATCTCGGCCCTTGACCCGGGACCGGGTCTCGCCGCCGTCGACGTGGCCATAAAGAGCCCCTCGGCGATTGCCGCTCGAGCGGCGATCAACGACTGGCGCCTGGCAGGATGAGCGCCCCGCTCGACAGCCGAGTGATTCGCATCGTTCGGTGGCTTGTCGATCAGCCGGGAGTCCGCAGCACCGCTGATTTGGCCGGCGACCTCGGCTTGAGCGAACGGGTGGTCCGCTATCGCCTGGCCACTGCGGAGAACTATCTGCGGGAGTGGGGCGCCGAGTTGCACCGCCACCGCGGCGCCGGCCTGTACGTCGTGGCCGATGACAGTATTCGCTCGGCCATCGTCGCCGATCTGAACAGCCGCTCTGAAGCGCCGCGGGTCTACGCCCCAGAAGAACGCGGCAACATGCTGATCGCCGCGCTGCTCTGGGCCGCTCCAGACATCACCTCCCTCGACAGGATCCACGAGGAGTTGGAGGTCTCTAAGACCTCAGCCCGCCGCGATCTGCAGATTTGTGAACCGTGGCTCGAACGCAACGGTCTGCCCCTGGTCCGACGCTCGGGCCAGGGCATCATGGTGGTCGGCCCCGAGAGACGGATCCGTCAGGTGATCGTGCAGCTAGTGCTGGAGACGATCCCCGAAGATGTGCTCGAGGCGTACCTTGGCGGCGATGACACGATCCGCGAACAACGCTCGGCCCGGATCGCTGTCGGGATGCGAGAGCGACTCGAAGCGCTGCCGCTACGGGAGGCGGCGCTAGCGGTGAGAGCTAGCCCGCTTGGCCAGCGCCTGGCGGCAGGGCGAGGCGAGATGGTTTTCTCGCTCTATGTCGCGGTTTCGATCGCCAGGATTCGAGCTGGTCGTCCGATCGACGTTGAAGCGGGGCGTCAGCGGTCGGCCATCGATCACCCCGTTGCCGAAGCCGTGTCGGCATTGGTCCCGGAGTTCGAGGCGCTGATCGAAGGGCCGATGGAAGCGGCCGAGGTCGGCGCGGTCACCGAGTACTTGCTCGGCCTAGACACCTTGCAGCTGACCTCGGCGGTTGCCGAACCGCTAGAAGAGTCGTTGGTCGACGAACTGCTGGCGATCGCCGGTCTGAAGCTTCATCCGGTGTTGGTCGACGATGCCGAACTGCGACGCGGACTGCTGGCCCACGTCGGCAGGTTGCGGGTTCGGCTCCGGCATGGTCTGCCGGTTCACAATCCGCTGCTCGATGAGGTGCGAACTCGCTACGAGGACGTGCACATCGTGGCCCGTCAGCTCGGTCAGGCTCTCGAGGCTGAGCTCGGCACCACCATCGTCGAAGACGAGGTCGGCTTCCTTACGATGTATCTGTGCGGAGCGATGGAGCGTGCTCGGCTCAAACCGAGGCGCCGAGCGCTGGTGGTGTGCCCGAGCGGCATGGCCACGGTCTGGGTGCTGGTTTCCCGAATTCAAGCCGAATTCCCGGAGTTGGAATTAGTCGAGGTGCTTTCCGAGACCGGCTACGAGGCGCTTGATCACCGGGATTATGACCTGGTTATCAGCACAATTGCGGTGGCTGAACACGCCGCGCCGGTCGTTGTTGTCGGAGCGCTGTTATCGGCCGGGGATGTCGCCCGTGTTGCGACTCACCTCTGAGTCCGCGAGTTCAGTGCAATTTCAGTACAGGTTTAGCTGAGGTTTTGTAACCACTCCGACACTTTAGAGTTCGTGGGTGATGATTGTCACAGGTTGTCACAAGTAGTCAGTGCCCTATTGGGAGTGGCGACAGGGTTGAACTGACGAGAAGATTAAATTCGCATTGCGTCTACTAGGGGGAGGACCCGACATGCTCGAAAGAGTGCAACGTGTCGGCGGTTTTCTCTCCAGCATGGTCATACCGAACATCGGTGCGTTCATTGCATGGGGATTGATAACCGCCTTATTCATACCAACCGGGTGGCTGGCCAAGACCAGCCTTGACTGGGACTGGGGTACCATCACCGGCGACATCGTCGGACCGATGATCAAGTACCTACTGCCCGTCCTGGTGGCTTACACCGGCGGCAAGCTCATCCACGGTCACCGTGGTGGCGTGCTTGGTGCTGTCGCTGTCATGGGTGTCATCGCTGGTGCGTCCTTTGAGCTCAGCTCCGGTGCTGCAGGCGATCCGCCTCAGTTCCTCGGCGCCATGCTCGTCGGTCCGCTCGCTGGCTTCGTGATGAAGAAGATCGACGAGTACCTGGAGGATCGAACCCCAGCAGGGTTCGAGATGTTGTTCAACAACTTCTCCCAGGGCATCGCAGGCCTTCTCCTAGCCATGCTTGGCTATGTCATCATCGGCCCGATCATGGGCAGCCTGGCTTCGGCTTTCGGCAACATGGTCGAGGGCATCGACGACGCAGGTCTCCTGCCACTCACCGACATCCCAATCGAGGTCGGCAAGGTGTTGTTCCTGAACAACGCCATCAACCATGGTGTGCTGACTCCGCTCGGCACCGCCGACGTGGCCGAAACCGGTCGCTCGGTGTACTACATGCTTGAGTCGAACCCCGGCCCCGGCCTCGGTCTGCTGCTCGCATACTGGTTTGCAGGCACCGGCCTAGCCAAGCTGTCAGCTCCTGGCTCCATCATCATCCACTTCTTTGGTGGAATCCACGAGGTCTACTTCCCGTATGTCCTCATGAACCCGGTAATGATCGGTGCCATGTGGGCCGGCGGTATCTCCGCTGACATCATCTTCAGCATCTTCAACGCCGGTCTAACCGGACCGCCTTCACCTGGCAGTATCTTCGCCTACATCAGCTTCCTCCCAAGCGAAGCTGGACCGGCGTTTGGTGTGTTCGCAGGTATCGCCGTAGGTGCGATAGCCGCCTTCTTCGTTGGAGCAATCTTGCTCCGTCTGTTCCCTGTCAAGGAAATGGACGACATCGACGACGACACCTCGTTGGCCGATGCCATGGAGGGCGTTCCAGGGCTAGCAACCAACTAAACCAACCGGGGTCGGGCCCTAGACGAACCCGGGGATGCCGGGCGGTCACACATGGTTCACCATGGGTGACCGCCCCGGCTCCGACCTCACCATCAGAAATCAATACGCTCAAATCGATAAGCCCAGATCAAGAAGTAAGGGAGCCCGTATGACCGATCGAGTAACCAAAGCTGCCGCCGATGTGAGGTTGATCGTGTTCGCCTGCGAGGCGGGCATGGGAAGCAGCCTGATGGGTGCCAACCAATTGAAGAAGATGGTGAAGAAAGCAAAGTTGGACATCGCCGTTGTCCACTCGCCTGTCGGTCAGTTGACCGATGAGGCCGACGTGATCGTCGTTCACAAGGGCCTCGCTACTCAGGCCAAGCAGAAGGTACCTGGCGCCGCCGTCGTACCGTTCACCCTGTTTATGAACGACCCGGCAGTTAAAGCTCTTGTTTCGAACCTGA
>JBOEHD010000028.1:0-26363 GCA_050633745.1 Acidimicrobiales bacterium | reverse complement strand
AACAAAATGACCAACAAAATGAAAGGTAAGACCAATGACCAGCACACTCACCCATAGCAGGCATCACTCGTCAGTTGAACGGCGGAGCGCCAAAGCGGGCGGTATCGGGGCCCTCATCGCCACCGCCACCTTCATCTTTGGCATCGCTCTGCTCGCCACAACCATGAGCGACTACAGCACAGGCGATCCGACCCCAGCGGAGTCGGTCGCTTTCGAAGGCGACCACGCCACCATCTTCTTCCTTTGGTACCTGGTGATCTTCCTAGTGTTCGGGGCCGCCATCATTCCCCTGGCCCGCGCCCTTCACGGACGGCTTCACAGCGCTAGCCCCTTGCTAGCCGACATCGGCGCCGTATTTGCATACATCTGGGCCGGACTGATGTTCGCCACCGGGATGATCTCAAACATCGGCATCAGCGCCGTCGAAGACCTCGCCAGCACCAACCCGGTCCAGGCCGAGGCCCTGTGGTCAAGCATCGACGCCGTCACCAACGGCCTCGGCGGCGGAAACGAGCTCGTCGGTGGCATGTGGGTACTCCTTGTCAGCCTGGCCGCCTGGGCAACCAACGCCCTACCCCGAGCGCTCAACGCCCTTGGCATCATCAGCGCCATCTCCGGACTCATAACCGTAATTCCCGGCCTCGAAGACGTCGGCATTGTCTTCGGGCTCGGCCTCATCATCTGGTTTGCCTGGGTCGGCGTCGTCCTGCTCCGCAGCGACAGCTCCACATCCGAACAGCCAGGCAACACCCTCACCAATGGAGCGGCCCGATGATTACCGTTGACACTCTTACCAAGACATACGGCTCCCGCCGAGCCGTCGACGGCCTCTCCTTCACCGTGACCGGCGGCCGAGTCACCGGCTTCGTCGGCCCAAACGGATCAGGCAAGTCGACCACGATGCGCATGATGGTCGGCCTCACCCGACCCGATTCCGGCAACGTGGCCTACAACGGCCACCCGTACCAATCCCTGCCGCAGCCGGCACGAACCATCGGCGTCGCCCTCGACGCCGCCGCCCACCCGGGCCGCAGCGCCCGTAACCACCTACGCACCCTGGCCGCAGCAAGCGCAATTCCAGCCGAGCGGGTAGATGTCGTGCTCGACGAGGTCGGCATGACCACCGCGGCCGGGGAACGGGTTGGCGGGTTTTCCCTCGGCATGCGACAACGGCTTGCCCTCGCCGGTGCACTGCTCGGCGAACCGGAAACGTTGATGCTCGATGAGCCAGCAAACGGGCTCGACCCCGACGGCATCCGCTGGCTACGCACCTTCCTGCGAAGCTACGCCGACCGGGGTGGAGCGGTCTTCGTCTCCAGCCACCTCATCGGCGAACTGGCCATGTTCGCCGACGACATCGTCGTCATCGGCGCCGGGCGCCTCCTGGCCGCTGCACCGATCGAGACGATCGCTGGCGCAGCAACAAGCGCCGTCATCGTCGAGACAAACCAGATGGACCGGTTCGAGCTGCTGCTCCAGCAGAACGGACTGATCGCCGAACGAGACAGCGGCCGGCTCAGCATCGCTGGTGCAGACCGGACCGCGGTCGCTCAACTGGCCCTCGACCACCAGATCCGCCTCGACGAGCTCACCGATCATCAAGCCTCGCTCGAGGACGTCCTTGTCGACCTGACCCACAGCTCGGCCGAGTTCGCCTCGGCCTGAACGCCCACACAACAACGAACCGAGAACGGAGAAAGCTCATGACCACCCTTACGACACCAATCGACAAACCCTCTTCCCCTATGGTCGCCAGCAGAGCGCAGACCAGCAGCCGACCCGGCATAACCGCAGCACTACGGAGCGAGGCGATAAAGCTGGCCTCGGTCCGCTCGTACCGGGCCATCACCGCACTGACCGTCGGCGTTGGCGGCTTCGCCGCTTTCGCCGTCGCCGCACTGGTGACCGACGAAGTCCTGACCGTCGCAGGAACCTTCTCCTTCTCGACTGTCTTCACCGCGGTGTTTGCCGCTGTCGCCGGCATCCTCACCATTACCAGCGAGGCCGAACAGCGAACGTTGCCGCAAACCTACGCGGCACAACCGCGGCGGCACATCGTCATCGCCGCCAAGACCCTCACCGTGGCCGTCTTCTCTGTGGCCCTAGCCCTGTCCGGCCTGGTAGCCGGCGCACTCGGGGCATGGATTGGCGGCATCGAGATCGGTGACACCTCGACCATCCCATCCACCATTGGCTGGGCTGTCGGCTTCGCCACGCTCGCTGGCCTCCTTGGCTTAGGCATCGGCCTCATCGCCAGGCAGAGCGCCGCAGCGATCTCCGGACTCCTGGTGTGGTGGCTGGTGGTCGAGAGCCTCGTAACCGTTTTCGTCAACGACCGATACGCCCGCTTCCTGCCCTTCGTGGCCGGTAACGGCATGCTCGGCATCATCAACGAGGAGGAGCGAGCGCCCTTCGCTCCAGCTACCAACGCCCTCATCTTCGCCGGATACGCGGCCTTCGCCCTAGCCGTCGGCATCGTCGTGGCCCACCGCAGCGACCCTTGATTCCCCACCGCTGGCGAGAAATGACCAACAACGAGTTCACCTTTTCCCTCTAGAGCTAGGTTCCGGCGCTCAGGGGCTGATACTGGTGTTTCGGTAGGCCCAGATGACCAGGTTAACCCGGCTACTGGTTTCGGTCTTCTGCATCAAGCTTGTGATGTGGCCCTTGACCGTGGAGACCGACAGGTTGAGGGTCCTGGCCAGTTCGTCGTTGGTCGCACCTTCACATATGGCCCGCAGGACGTCTTGTTCTCGGGGGGTGAAGCGATTGAGCCCGGTTCCAGGTCGGGGTGAGCGCTGAAGGTACGTCTGGATGAGGCGATCGGTGAGGGCGGGGCTGATCAGAGCTTCACCGGTGGCGGCGGCGTGGATCGCGCTGTGCAGGACCGAGGCGGGAGCGTCCTTGAGAACGAACCCGGCCGCTCCGGCCTCCAGCGCTTCGAAAAGGTAGTCGTCCAGGTCGTATGTAGTGACCATGACGATCGCCGGCGGATCCGGATCGGCCGCCAACTCTCGGGTGACGTCGAGCCCGGTCTTGTTCGGCATACGAATATCGAGAGCGCAGACGTCGGGTCGGAGCTCTCGGGCCAGGTCGAGGGCCTGTTGGCCGTCGACTGCCGTGCCGATGACACGCAGCTCAGGGTCGGCCTCGATCATTTGTCGAAGCCCGGTCCTGACCATCTCCTGGTCGTCGGCGATCATGACCGAGATCGTCACGAGCCTATCTCCGTACCAATCGGGAGGCGAGCGGCAACCAGCCACCCGCCGCTCGGGTTCGGCCCGGCGCTGAGGCTCCCCCCGACCGAGTTCGCTCGCTCGGTCATTACCTTGAGCCCGATCCCGGGTTCAGTCGGCCGCGTCGTCGGTATCGAACCGTCGTCGGTGATGGTCAGGTCGAGGTACTGACCTGTCTTGTGGGCTCGGACGGTTGCCCGGGTTGCACCGATCGAGTGACGGCGAACGTTGGTCAACGCCTCGCGTGCGATGCCGTAGACCACCGCCGAAACGGTAACCGGAACGACCTCGGCGGCAGCTTCGATCACGACCTCCACGTCAAGCGAAGGTGTAGAAGCCTCTCCGGCGAGCTGGTTCAGATCGCCTAACCCGGGGAGTGGACGGGGCATATCGTCAGCACGGCGCATGCTCGATACCAAACGGCGGACGTCGCTCAGGCCGGCCGACGCGCTCTCCTTGATTGCGTTGAGGGCCTCGGTCCGCTCGTCGGGATCGACGAGATGGAGTGCCCCCTCGGCCCGAACGGCGATGGCCGACATGTGGTGAGCCACGCTGTCGTGGACCTCGTTTGCCAACTCGCTGCGTTCCTCGGCCAGTTCGGCCCTGGCCCGTTCGGTCTTGAGGGCATCTCTCGAACGGACGACCAACCCAACCGCGATCACCGCGGTGCCAAGGGCGACTTCCAGGAGGAACCAAGCCCAGGCCGGATCGTTCTCGGGGTTGAGGAACCCGGCTGCCGAGATGACGAACACGACAAGGACCACAGCGATGGCCACGGTTCTCCGGGGAGCCCACCGACCAACGCTGTAAACAATCGTGACGACTGCCAGCCCACCGGCGACCGAGCCGAGTAATGGCTTGTCGGTGATGGCGGCGATCGTGTCGAATCCGACCGGCACGGCCGTGGCGACGAGTACAACCAGAAGCGGGCTCACTCGACGATAGGCGACAGCGACAGCCAAGATCAGACCGGATACCAATACGAGGCCGGGAAAGATTGGGGTGTCAAACGCGAACTCGGTAACGGCCGCGGCGATCAATCCAAGCGAGAGAAGCAGATCAACACGGCGCGGCCGAACCAACCGCCCATCAACCGGCGGGACCAGTGCGAAAACCCCGTCCAGGGCCTCTCGAAGTCCTTTCACTAACTCCCAGTGTAGAGACCGGTTTGCTCACGGTCTCCGGGCCAAAGGTGCTGACCACCCCGGCCAAAGGTCCGGGTTCGAAAGCACCTATGTCCGGTACCGTCGCTGCCACCAACCAGCCATGATCGACAACACAACTGTGTGAAGGGAATCAGAATGAGCGCAACAATCCAACAGAGCCCCCAGCGGACCGGAGACCCGACCGTGGCTGAGCTTCGTCACCGGGCAGAGGTACCGACGCTGATCCTGGCTGGCCTGATGACCCTGGCAGGGTTAACCGTCGCCGCGGTGGCCGCTCTCCAGGGTGTCAATGTCCCGGCGTGGGCAACGGCAGCACTGGCCGGACTGGCCGCGCCGGTCCTCGCCGGGGTGATCTTCATCCGATACCTCTACTGGAAGAACGTTGCAGACGGGGTGGAGATCACCGAGCATCAACTCCCCGACGTTTACCGCATCTACCGTGAGCTGGCCGTGCAGATGGGTATGGAAGAAACACCTCGCCTGTATCTCGCCAATGGAAATGGCTCCATCAACGCCTTCGCCTCCAAGTGCCAACTCCGCCGCCACTACATCGTCATCTGGAGCGACCTACTCGACATCGCCTACGAACACGGCGACTTCGCTGGCGTGCGGTTCGTCCTCGCCCACGAACTGGGCCACGTTAAATGCGGTCACGTCGATCTGTGGCGTCAGGCCATCATGGCCGTGCCCCGAGTCATCTTCTTCGGGCGTACCGTCACCCGAGCCCAGGAATACACCGCTGATCGGTGTGCCGCGTACTACTCCCCGGAGGGCGCCCGCTCGATGATGGTGCTCTTCGCCGGGAAGCGCATGTATCGGCACTGCAGCGTCGACGCCTACCTCCACTCCATCGAAAACCACAAGGACGGCTTCTGGCTTAAGTTCTCCAACTTCTTGAGCGACCACGCCGTCGGCTGGCGCCGTATCCAACCTCTCGCCGACATCGAAACCAACGGCTGGGACCAGCACGGCAAAATGCTCTAAGCCCGGGCGGGCGAACCCGAGGGAAGTCCAGGCGCCATCTGAGGATCGACTTAGGTTGGCCCCCCGAAAGGGTCAGCCGTCTTCGTCCTCGGCCCCACTTGGCGCTACGGTCTCGGCTCATGAGTGAAACCGGCCGACCGGCCTACCCACCCCCGGGTCACATCATTCGCCACCTGCGCATGAATCTGGAATTGCGGAGTGAGACGGAGCTACACGGCACGATGCCAATCTCCGACGATGTCCGCGACGCGGGAGGCGCTCTCAAGATGGGGGCCTTGGCCACCCTGATCGACGTCGCCGCTGGCACGTATTGCCATGAGATGGTGCGGCCGGACTGGCTCGCCACGGCCGACATGAAGATCCATTTGCGCCGCCCGGCCATGGGTGACGAAGTGCTATGTCGGACAACAACGGTGCGGGCGGGACGCCGAAACATCGTTTCGCAAACGATCGTGGCCGATGTCGATGGCGAGATCGCCCGGGGCTGGGTCACCTATACCCGATTGCCTCGGCGCGACGATTCGCCGCCGATCGAGGTGGCGTCTCGCGTTGGCCGCCATCTGATCTATGTCGAGGACAACGAAGGCGAGCGCGAGAATCTGGACGACTACATCGGCATCGATCTCGACCGCGTCGTTGTCGATACCGATGATCAAACAGCCTTCGAACTCGACCATTCACCGCGCATCCACAACTCCTTCGGCTCTCTGCAAGGCGGAGCGGCGGCCGTATTGGTCGAACGGGCGGCGACGCTAGCGATCGAAAGGCGTTTCGGCTCACCGGGGCGTGTCACCGACCTGCATGTGTATTACCTCGGCCAAACGAGAGCCGGCCCTTTAAAGGTCGAAGCAAGCGTGCTACGAGCCGATCCCGGTTCGCTGACAAGCGACGTTTCGATTCTCGACATCGGTAACGACAACCAGCTCCTCGACCTGGCGACTGCGACCGCGATCCCCATCGCTACATAACCCCTTCCCGATATCCCTTTCCCGGCCACGATTTTGTGGCATGAGCCGAAGTGGACAAGGCTTTGCTCTATGGACTGTGTTCTCGGCTTGCCGATAACGCTCACATAATCGCACCGACGACTCGATAAAAGGGGATCATCATGTCTGGAATAAGCGAACTGTTTCCGGGTGTTAGCATCATCGATAGCGACACCCATTGGTCCGAGCCGCACGATCTGTGGACCTCGCTGGCGCCAGGCAAGTACAAAGATCTCGTGCCGCAGATCAAAGAGATCGGCGGCCGCAAGAAGTGGGTGGTCAATGGCGACATCCCCATCGCCGGCGATTCGGCGGTCAGCGCCCTGTTGCCCGATGGCGAGAAGATGCTCGGCCTCAACTTCCTCAAGCACGACATCGACATGGTCCACGCTGCGTCGTACGACTGCGACGCCCGCCTCGAGCTGATGGACACGATGGGGGTGAGCCACGGCATCGTCTATCCAAACGTCGGCGGCTTCGGAAATCAGAACTTCCTGAAGGTCGAAGACAAGAACCTCCGCATCGCCTGCGTTGAGATCTACAACGATTGGATGACCAACCTGCAGAACCAGTCGGAGGGACGGATTCTGCCCATGGCGCTCGTGCCATGGTGGGACATCGAGGCCTCGGTCGCCGAAGTCGACAGGGCCCATGCCAACGGCGCCCGCGGCATCGTCATGTGTTCCAACCCCCACGACTCCGGCATGCCCAACTTCGCCCAACCCGAATGGCGGCCCTTCTGGGAAATCTGCGAAGCACTGGAGATGCCGATCAACTTTCATATCGGTGCCTCCGAAGGCGACATCAACTGGTCGGGCTCCGTGCCATACGACACCTGGCCAGGAGACGTGAAGATCTCCCTTGGTGGAGCCGCCATCTTCCTTGGCCAACTCCGATGGATGGTCAACCTGCTGGTAAGCGACGTGCCCGAGCTCTACCCCAACCTCAACTTCGTTTCAGTCGAAAGCGGCATCGGCTGGATTCCGTTCCTCCTCGATGCGTTGGACTACCAGTGCGGCGAGACCGCTCCCGAGCACCTCAAGCACCTGTCGATGAAACCGTCGGAGTACTTCCAGCGGCAGTTCTACGGCTGCTTCTGGTTCGAAAGCAGGACCCTGGCGCCGGCCATCGAACACATCGGTGCTGACAACATCATGTTCGAGACCGATATCCCACATCCCACCTGCCTCTACCCGAACAGCGTTGAACGGGTCCGGGATGCGATCTACGACCTCGCTCCCGACGTGCAGAAGAAAATCCTCCAGGACAACGCGGCCCGCCTATACAAAATCGACGTATAAGCCCCGGCGGGCAACGCCGCCGCCAAGCAACCAGCCAACGTCAGCGCGGCTTCAACTGAAGCGAGGCATAACCTTCTCGGCGAATAGCTCCAGACTCGGATTGATTTGGTCCGGACCGTGGATGCCTTGCGGGATCAACAACATGATTTCGTTAATGGGCACGATCTTGGTCGCGGCCTCGATCTTGGCCGAGATGGTGTCGGGACTGCCAACCAGCAGGCGAGCCATCGGCTGGCCAAAGGGCACTGACCAGTTGTCGAAGAACCATTCCGCGTCCTCGAGTTGCGCCTGCGCTTTCTCGTCGGTTTCTGCGCAGATCATGAAACCGCCCCAACACGCCTGTTCGCCAGGAACGACGGTGCGGCCGTATTCGGCTGCCGTTTCGTCATAGGCCCTCCAGATGGCCTTGAGTAGATCGGCTCCGCCGCCGAGCACGATCGATTTGCCCCCGTACCGGCCCCAGAATCCGGCGGTTCGAGCCGATCCGGTGAAGCCCGAGTAGATTTTTGGATGCGGCGCCTGCAGTGGCCGGGGTGCGATACCGGTTTCGGTGATGTTCATGTCTGCATCGACGCCTAGGCCATAGGTGCTGTACACATCGTGAACATGCGGGTTCTGGTCGAGGTTCGGGAACGTGAAGAACTCGCCGTCGTACCGAAACGTTTGGTTGTTCAACGCCGTGTAGACGATGTCGACGTATTCCTCGAAATAGCGGCGATTCAGGTCATCGGCATCGGTGTTCTTGTTCCAGGGTCCGACCGGTCCGATGTCGTCGAACAGCTTGAAGTTGTCGACCCAGCGGGCCTGGTAGCCGCGGACCAGGCCGACCGAGAATCGGCCCTGGTGCATGTGATCGAGCGTCGCGATGTTCTCAGCGACACGCAGCGGGTTGTGCGTCGTCGAGACAAAACCGCAGGTCAGAATCTTCATCTGCTCGCGGAACTGACCTAGATACATCGACATCAGGCCTGGATCGTTCGCTATCTCGAAGCCCTCGATCTGCAGATGATGCTCCGGGTGGCCCAGGGCTGAGTAGCCGCAGGCGTCCGCCGTTCGCACCAGATCTGCCAGCTCGCCGAGCATGCGCTGATAGAGGTCGTTGCGGAGGCCAGCCTGGCCAGCCTCAAGCTCGGCACGCCGACCGATAGTAGCGTAAACGAAGAGGTCGAAATCCATCGTTTCAGCATCGCACGGGGCTCTCGCTACCGCCGAATCGTTCTCGATGGCCGGCCGATACCGCTCGTGGTGTTCTGCGATTTGTAGTGTTTGTTCATTCTCAGCTGTTGCCCTGCGGCGGATAATGTCGCGCCATGCCCGAAACCGCGACTCGTCTGCTTACTTGGCGCTTCGTCGTGGTCACCCTGGCTGGTCTTGCCTACTTCAGCGGCTGGACCATCCTCTACCCCGTGCTCCCTCGTTTCGTCGAGGAGGAACTCGGTGGCACGGGCATCTCCATTGGCTTAGCCGTTGGCTCATTCGGAATAACCGCAGCCTTGCTGCGGCCTCTGGCCGGTCGCCTAGGTGATCGCTTCGGGCGGCGGGTTCTTGTTGTTGGCGGCATGATCGTTGTGGCTGTCTCGTTGTTGGGCTACCTGGTTGCCGACTCGTTGGCCGCGGTAGTCGGGCTGCGGCTGTTGTTCGGGGCAGGGGAGGCCTTTGCCTTTGTCGGCTTGGCCACCGCCGTGCAGGACATGACGACCGACGAGCGCCGTGGGGAGGCCGCAAACTATTTCTCGTTGGCCGTCTATGGCGGTGTTGCCACCGGTCCACCCATCGGCGAGTGGCTCTTCGATGGCTCGGACTACAACCGAGTCTGGATCGTGGCCGCGGCGATGGTTGCGGTCGGAGCGCTGCTGGGTCTAGCGACACCGTCGGGAAAAGCCTCAGGCGCCAGCGCGCAGACGGGCTGGATTCACCCGGCCGCAATATTGCCGGGCTTGGCTCTAACCGGGGGTCTCTTCGGCTACGCCGGATTCGTGTCGTTCGTGGCGGTCTACGCCGACTCGATCGGCATGAACGGCGCCGGTTTGGTATTCACGACCTACGCCGGGCTGGTGATTGTGGCCCGCCTCTTCGCCGCCAAGGTACCCGATCGATTCGGTGCATTTCCCGTGTCGGCGATGTCGCTGGTTGCGATTGGTTTGGGTCTGTTTGTTGTAGCCGCCCTCCCGACCGCCTTCGGTTTGTATGCCGGGGTTGTTGTCTTTTCAGCCGGGATGTCGATGAACTTTCCGTCGTTGCTCGCTCTGGTTGTGAACCGGGCCGATCCCAACGATCGGGCCTTCGTCGTCGCCAGCCTGTCGATGTTCTTCGATCTGGCCTTCGCCGCGGGAGCGGTGGTCATCGGACTTGTAGTGGGGCTCACAAACGAGCGAATGGCGTTCGCCATCGGCGGGGTGTGCGCGATCGCCGGCCTCATACCACTACGAGCCGCCCGCCATCGGTAGACCGGCCTAGGCCGTCAACCTCGACCGAGGCTGTCAGAGCCGTGATGTGTCGAAGACAACGGGTTCATCGAAACCAGCGTGTAGCCACACTCGATAACGACTGATCCGACCGTCGACGAGATCGAAGAAGCTGAACACCGTGCCTTCGATAGTCTCTCCCGTTGGTGGTTTGTCGAGCCACGGACCGACATGGGTTCCGGTGAACGACCACCAACCCATCACCGAATCGCCTCCACCATCGATTCGTTCGATGGTGACGGCGAGATTGTCGACGTTGCGCCTAAATCCCTTCACATGGGCGACCAAACCAGCGCGGCCGGGTGGTCCGCCGAAAGCCTGGTTGGCCTCGTCGACCATGTCCGGCTGGGCCAACTCGTCGATCAGTTCGAGCCGACCTCGACCCACCACCTCTTCCAGATAGCTGCGCATCAGGGTGGTGGGGGCGAAGTCAGAACTCATGACGACATCATCCCATGACAGGGCTGTGTCACATCAACGCCAACTATTCGGCGCTAGATGATGTGATGCTCGGCAACGTTCATCATCACAGTCGGCTGGATTCCGTTCCTCTCCCCCACCGCAACTGCCTGTACCCGAACAGCGTCGACCGGGGGCGCCTGCCTGAACTCGACGAGGGGGATGGATACTGATCACCCGGCTGTGCGAGGATGCCCCCATGGCAAACATCTTGATCACCGGTGCAGGTTCTGGGTTTGGAAAGGGAGCAGCGCTCGAACTGGCTGGTCGGGGGCATGCGGTCACCGCCGCAACGTTCCTCCAATCAGAAGCCGATGACATGGCGGCCGCCCATCCCGAGCTGTCGACGTTGAAGCTCGACGTCACAAACCCAGACGACGTCGCGCTGGTCGCCAGCATGGATGTCGACGTACTCATCAACAACGCAGGCCGTGGCTGCATGGCCCCGCTCAGCAACGTGCCGCTCGACGAGGTCCGCAAGACTTTCGAGGTCAACGTGGTCGGCATGCTCGCTATGTGCCAGGCAGCCATCCCAGGCATGAAGACCCGCGGATCGGGTCGAATCATCAACGTGTCATCCATCGCCGGCGTACTGGCCGGAGCGATGTCCTCCCCGTACGCCATGACCAAGCATGCAGTCGAGGCACTCACGGTTTCCATGCGGGAAGAGCTTGCGCCATACGGCGTCGACGTCATCAAGATCAACCCCGGCCCGTACCTCACCGGCTTCAACGATCGTATGGTCGACGGCATCGAACCATTCATCGATGCCAACGATGAACCAGCGGTCGGTGCTCACCAGTTCCTCAAAGACGTCATGAAGAATCAGTCCGACCCGCAGGAGATCGTGACCGCCCTCGCCGATCTCGCCGAAGCGAAAACCGCTCCCCATGAGACCTTCCTACCCGAGGGCATCAAGGACATGCTCGACGCCGTGCTCGCGTCACGCGAATAGGCCGCACCCGAATTTAGGGTCTGCAGGCACTAGATCTCGTCACGTTCGGTGAAGTGATCGTGTCCCGTCGTTAACCGCGATGACTCGCATAGCTGATCAACCAATCGGTGGGAGACGTTTTAGCATCGTCGACCCTGAGGCGAACCAGTTGAGCTCGGCGAGCCGTGTGGTTGGGTGAGTAGGGTTCGAGCCGGGCCCATTTCGTGTAGAGGACCTCGTTGAGAAAGTCCAGGTCGGTGGCCTGATCGACCAGCAGCACGATCCGCTCGGTCGGGACCAGGTCGAGTAGCCGGTCGATCTCGAAGATGCATCCCTGCCTGGTGCGATCGAAACTGCGGAGATCCATCAGGACAAGCTGGGCCGAAGTCATCAAGGACTGGACCGCCTGGCGCCACACGTCGCCTTGGCAGTAGAGCGGCTCCAGTCGGTACCGACCGTCGGATTGACGCTGGTCGTCGACCTCGGCCAGACGGCGCTGGAGGTCGTCGGTGTTTCGCAGAAAAAGGCTGCGAAGCCGTCCGCTGACGAACAACAGAACCGTTCGGTGATCGATGACGTGGCTGGCCAGATCGGGGGCCGAGATCAGCCGAATGGTGCCGAGGTAACTCCAGTAGTTCCGCAGGTCGTCGAGTAGGCGTGACGATCGATCGCGGTCGCCGAAGACCCGCAGCAGCAACAGATGCTGCGGCGGGTGCTGGTTCAACGACTGCCGAAGCCACATCAGACCAACCGTCGTGACCGACTTATAGGCGATGAGCGGAAGCACCGCGGCGAGGGGCATGGCGCGGAGGTGGACAGAGAGCAGGAGGCTCTGCAACACCCAGACAATGTCGATGACCACGCCTTCCTTACTAAGGAACCGCCTGCTGGCGCCGGAACCGGATCTTGTGGCCAACACCCATCCGATCGCCCCGAAGGCCACAAAGCCGACGAGCGCGAAGACTGTGAGAACCGACCAGGCACCGACCCCGAGCGTCACCGCCACATCGACCGCTGCCCGAGTAACCGGGTCGTAGTTGAGGAGGCCGACAACCAGCAGGGTCCCGGCCATAGCCAAACCGATGATGAAGACGATTACCGGGGTAACCGCTCGAAGCCGTCGACTGAGCAGGAGCAGCAGGGGCAGCGATGGCACACCGAAGAACGCCCAGATCAGCAGTGGCGCCAAGAAGGCCACCAGTTCGGGCTCCCCGCTCAGGCCGTTGCCGATTCCGAGGGCGACAAAGCCGATTGCGTAAGCCGCAACGGTGATTGCGAATGCCGAGGAACGGAAACCGAAGATCACCGCTAAGACGATCAGGTTGGGGGACGAAAAGGCCAGACCGACGACGACGGTCCGGAAGCTGAGCACCTCGAAGTCGCCGCCAACGATTACCAGCGCGCCAGCCACCAGCCCGAAGATCAGGCCACCAGCCAAGTAGACGATGGCGGACAGCCTGCGGTGACGGCGGGCGATCGTCGATCCTTCGGATCGAACCGGGTGATCGACCGTCACTACCTCAAGCACACCTCCGATCGCGTTGGCTCCGGCCCGGCTGCCCGGCGGGGTCGACCCCACGGTTGGAACAGGAGCGGGCCAGGATCCCGGAGGCGGGGGTAGCGGCGTAGTGGGTGGAACCTGGGCCGGCCCGACCGCCCGCATATTGGCGCGCAGACCGCGGCGATAGCCGGCAAGCAACAGCGGAGTGATCAGCGCGGCCAACACCATCGCCACCACGATGGCGATGAGAATCACCACCTCAAGCTGTTCACGTACCGTCATGTCCGATCGACCCCTCGGCATGGGTGTTGAAATGATAGTGCCACAGTTACGTGGTCTCCGTCAGCCAGCCCTCTGTTCTGGTCGGTCAGCCCGTCGATTGGGGCGGTACCTGCTTCCGCCATCTAGTCTGAACTATGCGTGCAGGCATCATCACTGGCCAACGACAGTTCGAACTCATCGATGTTCCCGAGCCAAAACACATAGCGGGCCAGGCGGTCATCGGACTCATTTCCGGCCCCACATCGCCGCAACATCAAGGCCAGAAATGATTCACTCATGACCGATCCTTCTCAACGACCAGCCGCCGAAGGCATTGCCCCAGGGCACTTTGCTCCGTCACCCGTCGAGGCGGGTCACACCGCCCCCTGCCCCCGCCGCATCCGCGCCATGTACGGTGACAAATGGGTGCTCGATTCCTCGGAGGTCACGTACTACTGGGAACACCCCTACTATCCGCAGTACTTGATACCCATAGCCGATATCGACCGTGAGCTCATGCCGGACGAGGCCCTCAAGGCCGTTGATGGAACGAGGGCTGACCAGCGGCTCGTCGCCTGGGGCGCTATGGACCGCTGGTTCGAGGAGGACGAAGAAGTGTTCGTGCACCCTCGCAGTCCGTATGCTCGCGCCGATGCGATCCGATCGAGTCGACGAGTACGCCTGGATCTGAACGGCGTCAGCCTTGCCGACGCTTCGGATTGTGTGATCGTGTTCGAAACCGGGCTGCCCCCGCGCTACTACCTCGATAAGACAGCCATTGACTGGTCGTTGCTCACGCCAAGCGACACCGTCTCCGAGTGCCCGTACAAAGGCACCACATCGCAGTACTGGAATGTGGTCGTCGACGGCCAAACTTCAGCCGACCTCGCCTGGTGCTACAACTTCCCAACACCGGCCCTCTCCCCGGTCGCCGGGTTGGTGGCGTTCTACGACGAGAAGCTCCGGCTCACCATCGATTGAATGCAATCGGCGAACGAAAGCAACTCGATAGCGGTGGAGGCGGTCATCGGCGTTGTCGTCAAGCCGCCGCCGAGCCCGGACTTCAAGGGAACTCGGGCCCCCAATTCAGCATGCCGCTCAGTGGTTCGGGAGGGAAGCCAAGTAGTCGGTGACGATTGCGTCGATGAGTTTGTCGGTGATGGGTTTGCGAATGAAGAAGCGTTGCATGAACAGGGGTCCGACTAGCTGGGCATGAATGGTGTCGAAGTCGCTTCGGGGATCATGGAGCAGATCTTGTATCAGTTTGTTGCGGTGGGTGCCATTGCCGGAAAGGGTCCTGGCTGCCTGTTCGTCGCGTTCCGCAATGTCTGCCTGGGCGACGATGATGGTCGCAGCAGGCGATTCGAGTACCTGCCGGAGTTGGTTGAGGTACGCCCTCAGGTCGGTTTCCGGATCCCCACTGGGCTGGAAGTCGGCCTCTGGCCCGTCCATGCTCATGGCATCGACGATTACAGCGGCCGCGTCCGGCCAGTGACGGTAGATCGTTGAGCGAGCCACTCCAGATACATCGACGAGCCGAGTAGGCGTAACTGCGGCCTGGCCTTCGGAGGCGATGATCATCCGCGTCGCTTGGAGAACTAGTTCGCGGGTTTGTGCTGGGCGGGGGTCCTCGCGACGGCTTCGTTCTTCGGCTTCTTCGTCCATGGTGATCACGGCATCTTACACTTCGTATTGCAATAGGACACTTCGTCCCATAGAGTGGCGATGTGTCCTAAATATGTGCACATCACTGACTGATCCATGACTACACGAAGGAACAAATCATGACGTCCACTGCCTCTCCGGACTTCCGAATCTTCGGTATCCGCGGTGGCCTTGGCCGGGGGGCGTTCGTCGCGGCCTACGCCGGGCTTTGCCTGCTGCCGCTACTACTCGGCCGTATTGCTCGAGATATCACTGGCGATTTCGCAGCGGAACTGGGAGCCGGGCTTGGCATGGCGGCCTACACCATGCTTCTGGCCAGTTTCTTTCTGTCCGGACGGTTCCAAACCGTTTCTGGCCGCGCTGGCCTTGACGGCATTCTCGGCATGCATCGGCTGCTCGGCTTCGCCGCCACAGCCCTCATTGTTGGCCACATCGTCGTCATCCAAGCCAGCGGCAACGGGGACGCTGGACCAGCGGCCTTCATCGCTGTCGCAGCGTTAGTCCTGGTCGTGTTTTTGGCCAGAGCCCGATCAAAGATCGGGATGCGGTATGAGTACTGGCGCCTCTCTCACGGAATCGGCGCCCTTATTGTCGCCGGGGCAGGCTTCGCCCATGCGACCGGTGACGGCTACTACGGCTCGACACTCACCCTGAAAATCTACTGGAGTGTCCTCCTCGCTCTGGCCGTGGCCTCGCTTCTCACCGTGCACCTCGTCCGGCCGATGGGACGCATGCGTCAGCCGTACCGAATCGTCGACGTCGAACTCGTAGCCGACAAGACGTGGAAGATCGGAGTCGAACCCACTCAAGGTGATGCACTCGAGTTCGAGCCGGGCCAATACGCGTTCCTCTCGCTCGATCGTCAACCGTTCATGGGATCAGGACATCCGTTCTCGTTCTCCTCTCCCCCATCGCAGCGGCCACGTGTCGAGTTCACGGTCAAGGAGAACGGCGACTTCACCGACACGATCGGCGATCTCCAACCCGGGACCGAGGTGCACCTCGATGGCCCTCACGGCTACCTCAGCCCCGCCCGCTACCGCGGCCCAAGTGTCGATCACGACGGCCTTGTCCTGATCGCTGGCGGCGTCGGTATAGCCCCGATGATGTCGATCTTGCGGGAAGGGGCCACTACAGGGCGAACCAAACCCGCCCTCTTGTTGTACGCCGCGAACAGTGAGTCTGATCTCGCCTACCGCGATGAACTCGAAACACTGACCGATCAGCTGGACTTAACCGTCCGCTACGTCCTCTCTCATCCGCCCGATGGGTGGGAAGGCGACACCGGCCATATCGACGACACCTACCTACAAACCCACCTCACCATGGCCGACGCCGGCAACCGCATGTACTTCGTCTGCGGATCCACCGGCATGCTCGACGCCGTACTCGACGCATTGGACCGAGTGAAGACCGCCCCATCCGACCTGATCCACGCCGAGAACTTCTCGGTCTACGACTGAGGCAACCCGACACATGATGCACCGACGAATCACCCTTACCATCACCGCAGCGATCCTCGCCCTCCTCGCTATCGGGATCCTGGCCTTCGCGGCGACAACAAACGAATCCGCCAATCCACAGAAGGATGCTTCAATGCCTAACCCCCACATCAATGAGACCGTTTCCAAGTCCCAACCGAGGCAAGCGGCCATCGCCCAGGTCGGTGACGACGTCGATATCGAAACCGTCACCGCCGCTCTCGAAGAAATCGGTGTCAGCGCCGACCGGGTCTACTTCCTCATTGGTCAAGATGGCGCAGCAGCCCTAGAAAAGACCAAGGGTTTCCTTTCGATCTTTGACGACGTCATCGACAAACCACTCTCAGCGCTCCGCGACGGCCACACGATGGTCGGGGTCTTCGGCGTCGACAGCGACAACGCCGACACCGTCCGCCGGTGCCTCGTCGCCGCTGGTTGCACCAACCCGCACTACTTCGGCAAATGGACCTACAGCTAAAGCCCCACCACCCCGGACTAGTCTCGCCGAGGGCAGGTGTTAGGTGCGCTGGTAAGGTCGCCAGCGTGTCACAGGAGCGATGGCGACGGGGAGAGAGTCGAGATCGCCTGCTCATCGCCGCATTGGCGGCGGTGGCAGAAGATGGGCCAGGAAGTGTCTCCGGTCGCAAGGTCGCCAGAGAGGCCGCGGTTCGCCATCCGCAGATCCAGCAGATGTATGGTTCGGTGGATGACCTAGTCAGAGCCTCGGTACGCGCCGAGCGAGACCGGTTTGTCGCCGAGGTGTTCGGCAACAACGACGAGCTGCCGAGCCCGTTAGTCATCGCCAGCTATCCAGTGTTCTGGCAGGCGATAACTCAAGTGTTGTTGGACCCCGGTCCCGTAGACCTCGGTCAGCTCGCTGACGGTGGACCGGTCGGCGTCATAGCGGACAGGCTTCGCACCCGAAAACCCAATCGGACCGAAGTGCTCAACACAGCGATAGCCACGGCCTGGGCGGCCGCCCCGCTCGGGGCCCTGATCTTCCGCGAGCCGCTCCAGCGCGGCCTTGGCATCTCTGACCACGACTGGGCCCATTGCTGGGATCGCCTAGGCGCACGAGTCAGCGAACTCGCCAACCTTGATAACTTCTCGCCCGTTCCGCCACCCCAACCGGTGAACCGCACCCCAACCGCCGCCGATGCAGGGACCCGAGGCCGCGAACGGTTGCTGTCGGCCGCCCAGGAGTTGTTGGCAACAAGGCTGGAAACGTCGGTCACCGGCCGGGAACTAGCGGAAACAGCAGGGGTCAACTACGGACTGGTAAACCATTACTTCGGCTCGAAAGACGCTGCCTTCGACGAGGCATTGACCAGCCTTCATCGCCGATTTCTCACAGACATCCTCGACGTCGGCGCCCCAGAACTCCCAGGAGGGGCCTTCTCGGTGTTCGCCGCACACAGAGCGTTCCTCCGAGCATGGGCCAGTCGCCTCATCCGTGACGCGGCGACCCCCGAATTCGAACTCTTGGGCATGGAACGCTTGATGGACCGCCTCATCGAAGCTCGAGAAATCACCTCACGCCAGAAACGTCGACGACTCGACGCCACCGGAGACGCCATGGCATCGGTCTCCCTCCAGCTGGGATGGACGATCCTACGGCCGCTACCCGCAGCCGTCGATGCCCCAGCACTCGCTGGCATCGAAGCAGCACTGCAAGCGGTGCATCGCCAGCTGCTCGATGACCCCTCCCTCTGAACCACATAGCTTGCGTGAATCGACGACGCTGTCGCAGGTGGAGCCCCCCCCAAACGTTGTGACCCACCCCTAGGAGCCTGACATGGAACCAAAAACTCTCATCGTCGGCAAGATCGCTCAGATCATGGAGATTCTTGCTGACGAACTGAACACCAACTACGGGCGAGAGGTGACAAGCTGCGCTTCCAAGAACGAAGTGGCACACCATCTCGCCGCTGAGGAGTTTGATCTTGTCATACTCGGCGCCGGCTTCGACGACGAAACACGCGACGATGTCGCCGCAATGATCGCCGAATCCCATCCGGGGCCAGAGGTCTTTCTCGTGCCGCGAGTCGGTGAGAAGAGCCCTGCGAAACTCATCGCCCTCGTGAACGACAAGACGATTGAATGGAAGTTCCAGCAGGTCCTCGGTCCCGGGCCTGCAAGTGAACCGAGAGATTCGTAACAACCGGAGCGATATCAGACGATGGCGCCAAGGATCGATTTTGTTTCGAGGAATTCGGCGAAACCGTGGACTCCCCATTCACGGCCGTTGCCGGATTGTTTGTAGCCGCCAAAGGGTGCGTCAAAGTCGGGGCCTGCCCCGTTGAGGTGGATCTCGCCGGTGCGGATTCGTCGAGCGACACTCATGGCCCGCTCGTGGCTACCGGAGATGTAGCCGGAAAGGCCGTAGGGGCTGTCATTGGCGATCTCGACGGCATGGTCGTCGTTGTCGTAGCCGATGAGTACCACGACGGGCCCGAAAACTTCTTCCTGGGCGATTCGCATGTCGTTGGTGACGTGAGAGAAGACGGTCGGCTTGACGAAGTACCCGCGGTCGAGGCCCTCGGGTCGGCCAACGCCACCGGCAGCAAGGGTGGCGCCTTCGTCGATGCCGGCCTGGATGAGAGTCTGGATGCGGTCCCATTGGCCTTGCGACACCACGGGTCCCACCGTGGTGGCCCGATCGGCGGGATCGCCGAGCGACAGGGACTCGACAGAGCGAGCGGCAATGTCGGCCGCTTCGTCCATCCGCGATGCGGGGACCAGGATCCGGGCTCCGGCGTTGCAGGACTGACCGGTGTTAAGGCACATCTCGAACGCGTCGCGGTTGAGGGCATGTTCGAAGTTGGCGTCGTCGAGGATGATATTGGCCGACTTGCCACCAAGCTCCTGCGCCACTCGTTTCACCGTCGGGGCCGCGTTCTTTGCCACCTCGACCCCGGCACGGGTTGAGCCGGTGAAGGTGACCATGTCAACGTCGGGGTGCGATGACATTCGAGCGCCGACGGTCGCTCCGTCGCCTTGCACCAGGTTGAACACACCGGGCGGAACACCGGCGTCCTGGATGATCTCGGCGAGTATCAAAGCGCTAAGCGGCGAAATCTCCGACGGTTTGAGAACCATGGTGCAGCCCACAGCGATAGCGGGAGCGATCTTGACTGCAGCCTGATTGAGGGGCCAGTTCCACGGAGTGATCATCGAAACGACCCCGATGGGTTCTTTGACAACGAGCGTAGTTTCCAGCCGTTCCTCGAAGGCGTAGCTGCTGAGAATCTTCGCCGCGGTCGCGAAGTGGAACCGTCCGGCCGGGGCTTGGAGCGCCTGAGCCAGCCCTCGGGGTGACCCCATTTCGGCGACGATCACATCAGCGAGTTCTTTCTCCCGGCCGCGGATTCCAGCCGCGATCGCTCGGAGCATGTCGGTTCGTTCTTCGACCGTGGTTGCCGCGAACGAACCGAACGCAGCTGAGGCGGCGGCGACGGCTTTGTCGACGTCGGCTTCGCTGCCCATGGCAATGGTGGCTGTGACCTCTTCGGTCGCCGGGTTGATGACGTCAAGGGTGGCCTTGGTGGCAGGCTTTACCCATTGGCCGTTGATGTAGAACTTGTTGAGGTTCATGAGAGTTCTCCGCTTGGTTGACTGGCCGCACTGAGGTAGTCGAGGTCGAGTTCTTCGCGCACAGAAGCGGTTAAACCGATGAGTTGCTCGTCGAGTGGGGTTCCGGTGGCATTGGCTACACGGTTCATCATCTGAAAAGCGGCAGCGACCCCAGCCGCGTCGATCATGACGTCGACGCCAAGAGTCTCGACGACCGATGTACGGGCGAGCGCGAGATCGTCCGGGCTGCTACCGGCTGCGGCTTCGACGAAGCGGAGCAGAGCCTCCCCGCCAGGCACTCCCCCACTTCCGTGCGTTGAGCCTTCGACGGCACCGACGTTGATGTCTTTATCTTGTTTGAGGCCACTCAGACCGAGCAGCGCAGCGTGACTGGCAGTTCAATAGAAACACTCATTCAGCGTGGAAACTCTCGAAGCGACAAGTTCGACCTGGGTCCGCTCGAGCGACCAAATCTTCTCGTCGAGTTCGACGGCGAGAGCGCCGCCAGGGACGTAGAGCGCGTCGAGGAGAACAGCTTGCATGTCGAGCTCGCCAGGTGTTGCGCTCAACGCTTTGCGAACGTTTGGAAGATCTTGATCGGTGGTGGGCACCCAGTGACTCGACACCGATCCCGTGACCGAGGGCAATGGCCCTGTAGGCGGAGTGGCTGAAGGTTCGGGGACACCGGGTGCGTCGCCGTCGATTGCGGCGAGGAAGTACTCAAGGCTGTTGGCCATAGCAACGATGCCGACGACCTCCACGTATCCGACGGGGTCGAGACCGCCTCGAATGATCTGGAGATACCAATCTTGAGTCAGCGTGCCGGGATGGTTGGTGATCCTCCAGGCCGCGTCGACTGCTGCATCAGGAAGCGCCGGGTCCGGGTCGAGGAGTCCAGGGACCGTTCGCGGTGATTGCCAAGGCGGCAGCTCGACTGCAGTTCGTGCGGCACGAACGACCTCCCAAAGAGCGAGCCGTTGCGTCGCCGACCATACGATTCCGGGTTGAGCCCAACGATTGACAACACGCTGGTATGCGGCGTTGATCTCGGGACGGACACCAGCAACATCGGCGAACAGGACGGCGGTCATCGTGTCGCTTGCTTCCAGTATGTGTCCTTCTTCACAATCAGGTCCGCATCGTTAAGTGTGTAGATGTCGATTGCGGCGACATGGAAGCGGGTGCCTCGGTCGAGTCCGGAGATGGTGAAGGACTGGGTGATGAGTTTGGGCGCGAAGTGTTCGTTGAGGCCTTCGAAGCGCACACCTACCCAGTTTGCTTTGCGCCACTCGAGTTCTTCGACCATCTCCGCAACGCCATGCAGAACACGGCCAGTGGGTACTGGATTGTTGGGGTCGAAGGTGTGGGTATGCCATTGGAACCCGGCACCGAGTACTCCGTCGAGGAGTTCGGCGTCGGCGGATGCGAACGCCCACCGGAACCGGGTCATCAAGTCGCGGTAGTTGACGCTTTCACCCATGTGCATCGTTGAGGTCGCCTGGATCGGTCCAGTGCGGTTCGTCAACGGTCCAGTCGACCGGTTGACCGAACGTCTCGTTGAAAGTGAATCGGTTGACTGGTGGGCGGGTAGCGAGGCCCCACTTCCCGAGCGGTTTGCCGATCGGGATCATCGCATGGAACTCCCAGTCGGAGTCTTCCGGGATACCGAGGAGTGTGTCGGTCTCTGCCTGATGGAACCGCAGCACATTGGTGAACGTCGAGCCCAGCCCGTACGCCCTGGCCGCAAGGCACAGTTGCCAAGCAATCGGGAACGAAGTCGATCCAAACCCGGGTAGTCCAAGCACAAAGACCAGCACAGGAACCTCGGCGAGGTGCTCGTTGAGCCACGGGGCGGTCTTGACCGCGGCAGGATCGGGCGGGCCGGCTGGATCATCGGGGTCCGGCGGCGGAGCTGGCAGAGAGTACAGCTGCTTCATGCCGTCTGCGTACAGCGTCTGCAAAGACTTCTTTGTCTCGGTGTCTCGCACAACCACGAATCGCACACGCATGCGGTTACCGCCCGAGGGACCACGCAACGCTGCGTCGAGGAGAGGGGCAATGGTTTCGTCGTCGATGGGGTCTGGGGCGAGGCGCCGCATGGCGCGAGTGGTGTAGAGCAGGTCGAGGGCATCCATGGAGGGGCTCACTTCGCTGGTTCTGGTTGTTGAGTCAAGGAGGGCATGACTTCGGTGGCGAACAGGTCAAGGGACCGATTGATGATCGTCCAGGGTTGTCCGCCATAGTCGCCTTGGTAGGTGAGGCGATCGAACCGGACGGAGTCGGTAAGACGCCCAACCCGGTCGAGGACCTCGGCGGGGCTTCCGCTGATGATGGCACTTTCAGGGTTCGCGAGCTCGGTGATGTGGGGTGGGAGCTCAATGTCGTCGGGGTTGCCACCGGATCTCTTGGAAAACACCCAGCGCTGGAAAGGGAACTGGTAAATCCCGAGATGGTCATGGGCCTCTTGAGAGGTAGGTGCGACGTGCATATGGGCATTGAGGGTGACCCTGGGTTCGTGGGTGTGGCCTGCTTCTTCCCAGGCTTGGTAGTAGGACTCGACCACAGTCGGCAGGATGTGTCTGGGGAAGTACAGCAACGAGATCGTCGCTCCGAGTCCCATCTTTGCTGCGCCGGCCGCTGACTCGGGACTGGAGCAGGCGACATAGATCGGGACGTGTGGCTGTTGAACCGGTCGGGGTTCGAGCGTGACATTGTCGAGGGGTGGTCGAAACTCCCCCGACCAGCTGACATCGCGTTCGGTCCAGAGTTTGACCAGAAGTTCGAGGCCTTCTTGTTGCATGTCGAGGACCCTGCTGACGTCCTGGCCGAAGTGGCCGTAGACCTGTTTCTCGACTCCCTTTCCGCACCAAACCTCAGCTCGCCCATCGGAGATGACGTCGAGGGTGGCGAAGTCTTCAGCGAACTTGACCGGGTCGTGGTGCGGGAGCAACGAGACGCCAGTGCCGAGCCGGATCGTCGATGTTCGACCGGCGAGCCAGGACAAGAACACATGCGGGGCAGAGACGATGAAGTCACTGAAATGATGTTCGCCAACAAGCACAGCATCGAAACCAGCCGGTTCGGCATAGTCGATATAACGCAGAATCTCGCGATGTTTCTCCTCCTGGGTAGTTCGCACGCCGGTCGAAGGGTCAGCGCGGTGGTCTCCGAGAGTTAACAAGCCAAGTTCCATGCGGGTCATATTTATCCAAACGGTAAGGTTTGTCAAATGGGTGGGTCCGCGTTCAGGAGAAGGCGGCTATGAACGTAAACCCGGCAGCAACGACCAAGAGACCCAAGACAAAGTAGCGAAACAGCGTGGCGGGGATCCGCGGGCGTGCCTTCAATCCGACCTGCCAGCCGACCAGCATTGCGGGCAGCGCCACCAGGCAGGCCCAGCCAACCTCGCCGTTCATGCGCCCAGCGAGTGCAAACAGAAGCGCCCCCACAAACGAGGTCAGTCCAAGCACTGCACTTGTAGTTGGTCGAAACTGCTCAGGGGCCATCCGGCGTGCCTGCAAAGCCAACACCGCTGGCGGCCCATTGGTGTTGAGGCTCGTCGTCAGCAGCCCACAGAAGAATCCGCCAACCAATTCAACCCGCCGACTCTGTCGTGAGGTCTCAAACCCCGACACGAGGAACACAACCGACAGGACTACAGCTATCGCCAGCGCGATTCTCAGACCTCGCACCGGAGTCAGGGCAATTACCGCGAGGCCGACTGGAAGGCCGGGCGCGGCTCCGGTGAGCAAGGCCCGGACGGCTTCCCACTCGACGTGCTGTCGCTCCCCCCACGCCAGCATGGCGCTATTGACAATCAGCAATATGACCGAAACCGAAATGGCATCTTTCGCGTCAATGACTAAGCCAAGTGGCGGAACCGCCAACAGGCTAAAACCAAACCCCGCAACTGTTTGACCGAACGCGGCCAAACCGGTGATGATCATGATCGCCAACACGACCTCGACGGCCATGCCTAGCAATTCCGGACATAGCCGAGGCGTTCATGCACGCCACCACATTATCCAAACGGTAAGAATTCTGTCTGTATCTAGTCGCAGATGACTGGCAGGGCCTTCAGGCCGCTGGGTCTTCCAGAATCCGTTGGTGGATCGACCGCAACGAATTTTCAATATCAACCAACGCCGTTCGGTCAACTGCTGAAGGGAGCGGCCGCAATATGGTCCAGCCCAACTGCAGCGCCACCGAGGTCATTGCATCACCAACAGCGTCGAGTCGCCGGCGACGCTGCCGTGAGGTGATGCTCCGAGCATCAAATACTTGCTCCCGTAGCCGTTGCATTCCGAGCAGCTCGAATTCAGGGGTATCGGCATGACGAAGCAGCCGGCTCGCCCATGCCCTCAGAAACGCACGATGCTCCGCAAACACCGATCGCGCGCCTCCCTTCATGGCGGCAGCGCCCACCGCAAGCACGTCATCGAGGAACTTGCGGTGAAGGCTCGTCAGCGCCTCATCAAAAGCGGCGTTCTTCGATCCAAAGTAATGAGTCACCAACCCGTAATTGACGCCCGCCTTCGTTGCCAACTCCCGACCGGTAACTGACGTCTCCAGACGGGTGGCCAGTAACTCTTCTGCGGCCAGCAGTAGTTGTTCGCGACCGCGTTTCGGTTCTTCGCCGCGTGACTGCCCCTGTCCTCTCTGCGATATTGGCGAATCTGGGAGCTGCTCAATGTCGGCCAACGAATTGACCCGGTTCCCCAGACGCTGCCAACAATGAGTCCAGTCATCAGCCGAAATCTCGAGACCGCGTTGAAGCGGCTCGCGAAATATCAACGCACCTAGCGGAGCAGCCGCCCACGAGGACGCAATCGCGGTGTTGAGAGTTTTCGAGCGGTCCGGACTGGCGTCTCGCAGCTGGTCGCTCAAAATGCCAACAGGTCCACCGTCAGCGAGTTGGGCGAGGTTGATTGGTCCGGGATCCAACAACACTTGACTAATCGCCCTCCAGAACAACGGGAACTCCGCGATCAACAGCGGGTTCGCGAACTCGCTGCCGTCCGAAAAGGCTGTTGCAACGAACCGATCACGTTCTGCCATGACCGCAGAGCAGACCATTTCGTCTACCGACCCGAACATCTGTTGGATCTGCGGGTGATAGACCCCTGCAGCCTTGGCAACCTTGCGACCAGAGACCCCTTGAGGGCCAACCTCGGCCACCGCAGCCAATGCCGCGTTAAGGAGGCGATCTCTACTCTCTCCTCGTCGCCACCGCTCTGTTGACATCGATCGGACCGTAGCAGTGCCCCTTGGCCCGACCACAGGCTCAAATGCGATAGCAGTCATGGCCTTGCCAATATCCTCTCCGCTGGTCGCTATCTACGACGCTCTTTGATCCGATACCGAGCACCTCCGAAGATGCCTCAGCGGCACCGTCTCACACGATTCGCTACCAGGATCGACGCACGTAGCGCTTGCAAACTACCGTGTTTTAGTTATCTTACCGATTGGGTAACTTGGAAGGGTGCCCAGCTACTCGATTCGTTTGGCGTACCGAGGCGCAACCAAGCCCGTCCCTTCGTTGTGAGTGACGTTGAACTGGCGACGAGCGGGCGCCACATGTACTCCGTGTAGGGTCACCGCCTCATGAAGAAGACTGTCCCGATACCGAGCAGCGAGGAAGACTTCACCGCCGATCCCGCTGAACTGTTCTTTGATCTGAGCTTCGTGTTTGCGTTCTCCCGGCTGGTCTTTCACCTGATCCACCATCCAACCCTGCAGGGATTCAGCGAGTTCATCCTGCTCTTCGCGATGATCTGGGTGGCCTGGAGCAACTTCACCTGGGGCGCCAACGCGGTCGCTGGAAACAGCCGCTTCGTACGAGTCATATTCCTGTTGGCCACCGCCATCAGCCTGCCCATGGGCGCATCGCTTGAGGCCCCATTTGGTGAAGGATCCGCAGTCTTCGCTGTCACTCTGTCGGCAATCTTGGCCATGCCCATCCTGACTGGAATCAGCCTGCTGAGCAACGACGATGGTGTGCACCCATCGAGCAGCCGGTATCTGTTGTTCACCATGGGTGGCATGGTCCTCGTTCTGGCTGGTGGTTTCGCCAACGACGCCTGGCAAATCGTTTTCTGGGTTGCGGCAACCGCCTGGCTCTTGTTTGGCACGCTGAATGCCGGAGACGGAGCTTGGCTGATACGGCCTGGGCACTTCGCCGAACGCCATGGTCTGATCGTGATCATTGCTCTTGGAGAAGTCATCGTCGCCATAGGTTCACCAGCAGTGGAAACCCTTTCCGACGGGGGACGGTTCGATGGCAAGCTCGTCGCCGCCATGACCGCATCGGGCCTGCTTGCGGTAATGCTGTGGTGGTCCTACTTCGACCGG
>JBOEHD010000027.1:176-50968 GCA_050633745.1 Acidimicrobiales bacterium | reverse complement strand
CCCGAGGGGACCTACAAAGACCTGGCCATCACCTATGGCGAAGATCCCTTCGTCTGCGATGGCAACAGCAGGCAGTTCGCCTCCCTGGCCAACTTCCTTACTCGGGAATTCGTCGACTTCACCTCGCCTGATGCCGGCCCAATGCGACAGGGCCAAGCCGACGAGACGGGAGCGCTACCTATCCGCTGGCAGTGCGACCCCGAGGAGGCAGGCAAGCTCTGGCAGGTCACCGCTACCGGGGCAACCTCGAAGAAGGTCATCACCTTTACCGTGACCGCCGCGCCGTAAGTCGCAGTGGTTTAGCCCACCAAAGTCGGGGCTCGCTGAAGCAAACCAGAAAAGGCAAGAACCTTTCCACACGGTTCTTCTCACATTGGATATTTAGGCAATACTGACCGCTCGTCCACCGATCGCCCATTTATGCGACCTATGGACGCAACCAGTAAACGCCGACAATACACATATAAGGGGATCACATGAGACGATCAAGGAAGGCGTGGCTTGCCGCGCCCTTTTTCCTGATAGCTGCGCTGCTGTTTCCAGTAGTAGCACCGGCCGACGACAGACAATCAGTACTTATGGAGCAAAGCCAAGCGGCCATCGAGGTCATGGCTCAGCTCGATGCAGCAGACGGCCCTTTGGCTCTTGACCAAATTGAAGCCATCGACCGACTGGGGCCGATGCCTTGGCTTTCCTACACCGAGCGGCGGAGCCCGGCTGCGGTTATCGCATGGCGGGCGATCGCCGAGCAGCTACCAGCAAGCGATCTCGCCTCGGTTGGTGCCGACTCGATAGCCGCCAACGACCTGACCTTCAGCGAGTCTGAGGCGCCCGAGGAAACCGGCGGCAACGACACCGCGGCCACCGGCGACCTAATCAGCGGGTTCGGAACCGGCGAAGGCGACGAGCAGGTAGTGACGATCTCCGGGGCCCTCCAGGGAGCCGAAATCCGTCTACCGATCGATACCGACTGCGAGTCCGACGAAGACGACGGGTCCATTACCGACGCCAATGACACGCCGACCGTACTACTCCAGGTGGCGCTCTGTGCCGGCGTAATCGGTGACGGCCCATTCGGCGAAACCTCGGGAGATGTCGATTTCTACACCATCGGCTCAGTCAAGGAAGGCACCCGCCTTATCTTCGATATCAGCAATGCCTCCAGCTCGCTGGACCCGGTCAGTGCGACGGTTGGCATCTATGACGCAGAGGGCAACCTCATTGCCTCATTCGATGACGACCCCAATGGCGGAGGATTCCTGGATATCGATGCCCCGGCCGATGGCGTCTATTACGGCGCAGTAGCTGGGCTTGGCGGTCTGCCAAGCGATCCGACCGACCCAGCCTCTGGGCCGGGAGTCACCGAAACCGGAACCTACGAAGTGTTCTCCGTAGCCTTCCGGCCGCCCTGTGTTTCCGAAGAGGATGACGGATCATTCGATCTGGCTAACACAACGATTGACGCACCAGGCGACCTTGGAACCATTGTTTTCGTGTGCAGCGGTGACGTCGGCGACGGCCCTCAGGCCGAGGCCAACGGCGACGTTGACTTCTTCCGCACACGGCCTCTTTCAGAAGATCGACTCCTCATCGTCGATATCTCCGGCGAAGAAGCTGCTGCCGACTTGACCATCGGCATCTATAACAGCGCTGGAGAACTGGTCGCTTCCGGACAGGATGACCCAACGGTGAGCGGACCATTCACGGACCCGTTCTCCATTCTTACCCCCGCTGCTGATGTCTACTACGTGGCCATCGGAGGTGGGCTACCGGAGGATCCAACCGATCCGACCACCGGCACAAACACCGACATCGTGGCCAGCTACACCAATACCTTCATCGTCGACGCCGACAAAGACGCCTTCGGAGGCGGCGCACTCGATTGGGCCCAAACACCAACCACCGCCGAGGCGGCCATCGAAGCAAGGGCCGAAGCATTCATACAGGCCAACGCGATAGCCGCCGATGACCCGATCGACATTGACTTCTTTCTTGTCGAGTTGGAGAAGGGCGACGCTATTGCCGGCGGGTTCAACGACAGTCGGGAAACCGGTATCTTCGATCCCGCAGGAGTGCTTCGTGCGAGCTCTACATCTAATCGGAGCTTTAGCTATCCAGAAGCTTCGCCGCTGCGCCACATACGCAGCAACGGCTTCGACCATGTAGCCACCGAGTCAGGCACCTATGCCGTCTATGTCAACGAGGGCATCGGGGCATACGAGGGCGAACTTCGGGTTATCCGACCCGGGTTGTCTTCAACCGATGGAACTGACCTGCAGATCATCTTCCTCGACTTTGATGGTGGCACGATCTCCGGCGATGTGTTCGGCACCGGCTTTGATGCCAACCTGTCACCGTTGTCCGACTTCATGGCCGGTTGGGACTTGGGTCCAGGCGACATAGACGCGGTCATCGACGCAACAATCGATGCGGTTGTCGAATCCCTTGATGAAGACCTTCGGGTGCTCGATGGCCGCAACGGCGACCGCGACTCATCGGGTACCCCCGGCGAGTTTGACATGGAAATCCTGAACAGCCGAGACCACGGCGACCAGTGGGGTAACAAAAACGTTTCCCGCGTGGTGATCGGCGGCACCCAAGCCGAGCTCGGTATTCCAACCCTCGGCATCGCCCAGTCGATCGACCCCGGCAACGCCGAAACCGAGGAAACAGCGGTAACGCTGCTCGATGTCATGAGCTCCCCAGCTGGCAATGGCGCCAGCCTCAACACCTACGGCCTAGCCGAGGGCGTTGAGAAGGCAGACTTCGTGGGATTCGCTGTTGGACACATCACCGCTCACGAAATCGGTCACTTCATCGGCAACTGGCACCAGGAGACCTTCAACGAGGTTGAAGCTCTGATGGACGCCGGTGGCGACTTCCCCGCTATCGCCGGTGTAGGCGAAGACGACATCTTCGGCAATGCCGACGACACCGACCCAGACTTCGTCGAAGACATCTTCAACGTTAACGAAGGCTGGACAGGACTGGAGGACACTTCAGGCCGGTCAGCTTTTGCGTTCAGCACTGGACTCGGCCTGCTCGTGTCCAACCCGATCACCGATTTGACCTTAGAAATCGACGGAGTGGCATACCCAGGCGAGCCGGTTGACATCTACGCCGAGTTCACCGGTGGAGTCGCACCGTTCTCAGTCACCGTCGACTGGGGTGACGGCTCATCCTGCCCCGGCGACGGCACCTGCCTCGTCGACCCGATGGAGGACTCGATGCCCGGTTTGGTCGATGCCGACTACACCTACAGCAGCGAAGGCCCGTACACCATCACGGTCATGGTCACCGATGCCAACGGCTCAACGGCTTCGGTGTCTGGCGAGACCGCGACGTGCACCATCGTCGGAACCTCGGGGGCCGAAACCCTTCGCGGCACACCCGGCGACGATGTCATCTGTGGCCTCGGCGGTAACGACCGGATCTTCGGCGAGGGCGGCAACGACGTCCTCATCGGTGGCTCCGGACGTGACCGTATGGAAGGCGGCGCTGGCGACGACACCATGCTCGGCGGCAGCGAGGCCGACACCATGAACGGTGGCGACGGCGTCGACACCATGTCCGGCGGTAAGGGCAACGACATCATGCGCGGCGGCAACGATGCCGACGTCATGAACGGAAGGCTCGGAGGCGATCGCATGTTCGGCCAAAACGGCAACGACGTGATGATCGGCAACCGGGGTAACGACCGGATGTACGGCGGCAACGACAATGACGTCATGAAGGGCCGCCGCGGCGCCGACATCGTCTCAGGCCAGAACGGCGACGATGACCTCAGTGGTGGTCAAGGCCGGGACAACCTGAACGGCGGTCGAGGCACCGACACCTGCCTAGGCGGCACCGGCACTAACTCGATAGCGGCCTGCGAACTCTGAGTAGGCCAGCAACAATCGAATCGCTAGCGAATACCCAGTTAGTTAGATAGCCAGCTAGTTAGGCAAATAGCTAGATAGACAAATTGATAGTGGTGGCCGTCGGATAACCCGGCGGCCACCACTGGCGTCGAGCCGTCAAGCTACTGCATACCTTCTGCCGCCAGCAGTTCTAGTGCCGCCTCTTCGTCGGGCTCGAACGCCCGCTGTGTATCGATCTCGAGCCGTGAGATCACCCCTGCAAACCGGTTCGGCGCGGTATACGCGTCGGAGATGCCAGTCGGGTTGGTGCCGATATCCATCCCTATCGAGGAGATCATCAGCGGTACGTCCGGAATCACCCCCTCGCCGATGATCGTGTCTCCTAGCAGCAGACGAGCTCGTCCAGGACCTCGCTTGACCCGTTCCTGGTGCAGCCCAATCGCCAACTTGCCGGACGGCAGCGGTGCCGCTGACCGGATCACCGTGTGGTTCGTGAAGGCGTTGTGGTCATAGACGAGGTGACCCTCGTCATCGATGTACAGAACGAGGCCGTTGTAGTTCATCCCGAACGCCATCAGCACGCCAACGTCGCCCTCGGCTCGCTGCAGATCGGCCGTGAGCTGCCAATTCCGAGACCCGAGGGCTGGCGCCCCGTCCGGTGGCAGACGTGGCATCGGCGGGTAGTACACGAACCGATCGCGGTCACGCGGCGTTCCAGCGGTGCGATGGCCACCGAACAGTCGACCCATTCGTTCCTGGATTGGCAACACGTTGTACTGGCCGGCCTCGGTCCAAAACAGATCGATCAACCGCCGCAAACGAGCTGGCTCAACTTCGGCAAGGTCATGGCACTCTGAGAAGTCGTTGTCGACGTGGTACAGCTCCCACACATCATCATCGAGGTCATTGCCCTCGACATGGAAACAGACCGCCTTCCACCCATCCGACCAGATTGCCCGATGGCCATTCATCTCAAAGTACTGACTGGTCTTGCGGGTGGGCACGGCGGTTGCATCGGCGGCCTCCGGCACAAACGAGTAGCTGAGGCTTGTGCCTTCGATCGGCTGCTGCTGCACCCCCTTTACGCTGTCGGGAGCTTCGATCCCGAGGATCTCGTAGATCGTCGGTGCCAGGTCGATCACATGATGGAACTGGGTCCGGATCTGTCCGTTTGCCGCTGGATCGATGCCGTTTGGCCATGAGATGATCAGCGGGTCTCGGACGCCGCCACCGTGGGTGTTCTGCTTGTAACGCTTCCCTGGGCTGTTGCCGACCTGGGCCCAACCCCAGGGATAGTTGGTGTTCGAGGTGCGGGTCCCGATCTCGTCGAGGCGAGAAACAGCACCTTCAACAGACTGTGTCAACCCGTTGAAGTACAGGAAACTATCCATGACCCCATTGGCCTGACCTTCCTGCGATGCCCCGTTGTCGCTGAGCGCCATGATCATCGTGTCATCGGCGATTCCAAGTTCTTCGAGCGCGTCGAGCAGCCGACCGATCTGCACATCGGTGTGGTCGAGCATGGCGGTAAACGCCTCTTGAAATCGACAGGCCAATCGCTGCTCATCGTCTGTCATCTCATCCCACGGTTTTACTCCGGGGTTGCGGGGCGCAAGGTCGGTGTTCGCTGGGATGACACCCATTTCGAGTTGCCGTTCGTAGACCCGCTGGCGCCAAACGTCCCAGCCTTCGTCGAAGTGACCACGCCACTTTTCGAGGTACGAGTCAGGGGCTTGGTGGGGCGCATGGGTTGCCCCGAATGCGACATAGGTGAAGAACGGCCGCTCTGGCACGAGCGACTGTTTCGTGCGGATCATGTCGATCGCTTGATCGATTAGATCCTCGGACACGTGATAACCCTCTTCCGGGGTTCGAGGTGGGTCGATGATCCGGTTGTCCTCGTATAGATCAGGATGGAACTGATCGGTTTCGCCCTGCATGAAGCCGTAGTAACGATCGAAACCACGTTGCAGCGGCCAATCGGTGAACGGGCCAGCGGCCGACGCTTCGCGCATCGGACACAGGTGCCACTTTCCAAGGGCGAAGGTGCTGAATCCTTCGCCCTGCAGCACCTCGGCCATCGTCGCCGCCGACGTGGCGATTCGGCCCCGCATGTTCGGGTAGCCGGTGTCGAAGTTCGCCAGCGCCCGCATGCCGACAGAATGATGGTTCCGCCCGGTCATCAAACATGCCCTGGTTGGTGAACACAGCGCGGTCGTATGGAAGTTCGTGTAGCGCAACCCGCGATCGGCAAGCCGGTCAAAGTTCGGAGTTGGCACAACCGATCCGAAGCACGACAGATGGCCAAAGCCGGTGTCATCCAGCAGGATCACCACAACGTTTGGTGTGCCCGGTGGGGGCAAGACGGGCTCTGGCCACCACGGCGTCGACTCATCTGCTGTGCGCCCAATGACTTGATCACGGAGTGTCATGCCCAAATACTGGGCTGAGAGGTGCGTGCCATGCAACTGTCGCCCGTTGAATGAACGCTCCAATTCGTAGGCAGGATGCAGCAGAGACCTCAGCTGGCGGGGGCGTACTGTTCTATGTAGGCCAAGATCTCTTCCTCGGGCTTATGCCAGCCCGGCTGCAGGATGAGCCGGTCGACACCCAGCTCGGCGTAAGCCTCAAGGTCGCCAGGGGCGAGACGCTTGACGGGAGTGACCGAGATCTGCAGACGACCGAGGGCCTGCGGCCGGTCGTATTTGTCGGCCGCCTCTTCAAGCTGCGCGATGTCAGCAGCCGCTGTTTCAGGATCGCGCATAAAACCGTACCACCCGTGAGCCAGCTCGACCGCTCGTCGCGAGGCCCGCTTACTATGGCCACCGACCACGGTGTGAATATCGGACTGGGCTGGCTTAGGGTTGGCCGTCACCCCGGAGAACTTCACAAACTCACCGTCGAAGCTGGTGGCGTCTTCTGTCCACAGTTGACGCATGGCGGCCAGGTACTCATCGGCCCGCTCGCCACGGCGCTCCATCGGCGTGGAGCAGGCGGTCATCTCCGGTTCCAGGTAGCCGACCCCGAGACCGAAGAGCAGCCGACCCCCTGAGACGTAGTCGAGCGACGCCAGGCTCTTGGCCAGCACTGCCGGTTGGCGTTGCGGCAGGATGATGATCCCGCTCCCGAGCTTGATGGTCGAGGTGACCCCGGCCAGATAACTGAGGGCCACGGCGGTGTCGACCATCGATGTCTCCGGCGGAGCGGGCGATGGCGGGGCTTGGGGGTCGGGCAGGACGATGTGTTCGCCGGTCCACACCGATTCGTAGCCCGCGTCTTCGGCCGCCTTGGCAACCCGGATCATGGCTGACGGATCGCCGTTGCCACCCATGTTGATACCGAATATCGCTAGGTCAGGTAGCTTGTTTCCAGACATGACTGCAACTTAGCCCTCCAACGAGTCGGCTAGCAGCTTGAGCCTGGCCGACCAGTCGCCTTCGACCTGCTCGATCCACGAGCGCACGTCGGCAAAGCCACCGAGATCGGCCTGGAATCGAGTTTCTCGGCCCACCCGCTCCGAGCTGGCGATGCCAGCACCTGCCAGCAGCTGAAGATGTTTGGCAACAGCTTGGCGAGTGATCTGCAGCTCGCCCGCCAACGCGGTGGCGGTGTTCGGCCCTTCGGTGACCAACATCTCGACGATCTGCCGCCGAGTCGGGTCGGCCAGCGCGGCAAACGGATCTACCGGGCTCATGATCTGGCCCGAATCAAACCTTGGCAACTTGCGTGGCCAGGCTCAACACCGCAAGCCTCCACAACCACGCGCCTCGCATCACACCGGTAGTACTTCCGACCGAAAGCTTGACTCCGCTAGAAACCTGCGTTGATCGAGGCAGCGATTCGGTGACCGTGACTCTGGTGCCGGACTCGATTGGTGTGAGCTGGATCGACACCTTGGTGCGTTCGATCGGGCGATGGTCTGGCCACCAGGTGAACTCGAGACATGCCCGGTCTTCAACTCGGTCGACCCGTCCGCTTCGTGGGCGACCGCCAACGAGGTCGACAAGGTGCAATGCGCCGTCGACCTCAGGATCGATGGTCGAACCTTCACCCATCCAAGGCTCAAGCCCACCATCGGTTACTAACGCATGCCAGACCGTTTCCGCATCGACCGACAGATCGATCGAACTGCTAGCCGGGCCCCCGGTTGAAGAGGAAGTCGAACTGGCAGAAACGTGTGCTCCATCTGTGTCTTGGCTCATGGCCGCAGTATAGATCAATCGAATCATCTAGCAACCAAACGGTTGCACTTTGAGATTGCCGACCCTACCGTTATCAATGCGCAATCGATTGATTGCGCATTGCTGGCGTAGGGATATGCGCCACCTAAATGGAGGCATTCATGAGTTACCTAGTCCCAACCGTGATTGAACAAACCAGTCGAGGCGAACGAAGCTTCGACCTCTACTCAAGGCTGTTGGCAGACCGAGTGGTGTTTCTCGGTTCCGAAATCGATGACACCAGCGCCAACCTGGTCATCGGCCAACTCCTACACCTGGAGTCGCAAAATGACGAGCGCGACATCCAGCTCTACATCAACAGCCCCGGAGGCTCGGTGACCGCCGGGTTCGGCATCTACGACACGATGCAGTACGTACGACCAGACGTGTCGACCATCTGTGTCGGACAGGCTGCATCTATGGCCGCGGTGCTCCTGGCCGCAGGGGCCTCAGGGAAACGTATGGCCCTACCCAATGCCCGAATTCTCATCCACCAGCCCCACGGAGGAGCCCAGGGACAGACATCCGACATGGAAATCCAGCTGGAGGAGATGCGCCTGGCCCGCCAGCAGATCGAGCAGCTACTGGCTCAGCACACCGGACAGGACGAAGAACGCATCAGCCAAGACATCGAACGGGACTACATCGTGCGAGGCGATGAGGCCGTGGCCTACGGCCTGGTCGACGAGGTCGTGCTCCAGCGAAAGCCGGGCGACAAAACCAAGCCGATCGGGTATCTGGCTCCGGCCCTAGCCGGTGAGTCTTCGAAAGCCGACGAGTCGGAGGCTGAGAAATCGGCCGATGATTGATCAGCCCGCGGTGGCGGCCGCCGCTATGGGTTCGAAGATCTCGGCGTACAGCGCCTCGATCTCCTCGTTGGTCGAAACCAGCAGAACGAGCACACCATCGGCTCCGGGTCTGACCGCTACCCGGACGGCTTGATCAGATGCCTGCGTCGATGAGTAGGCGTTCCAGTCGACACCGTCGATCTCGATCGTCTCTCCGTCGGCAAACGCAGTCTCAAGCTGCCCCGACAAGAGGTTGATCAGAGCGTCGGAGTCCAATCCCCCGGTCGGCTGGACCAAAAGCACGGTTGGATCGATGGCTGTCTGCTGGCGCACGAAAGCACCATTGCCCGCATCAACCCAGCCATCGGGACGAAGTCCGCTCACCGCAATCAGGCCGCTGAGTTCAAACTCGACCAGATCCACCGGACCAGCGTTGCCGGGAACCCAAGCGGGTTCCGTTGTGGCGGCGACACAGGAAGAGTCGGGTTCAGTCGCCGGATCGGCGATGAAGGCGTTGACCAATTCGGCGCCACAATCGGTCGGCGTTAGGCCGTGGCCATCGAAGGGAAACAGGAACGAGTAGTAGTTGCTGAGGCCAGCAGCTACCTCGTCGGCGCCTGCTGGTGGCGTGATCGGGTCGTACAGGCCGGCCAGGATCAGCGTTGGGATATCGCTGCTGATGGGCAGGCTCTCGACCTCGGGGGCGACACCGGCAGGCCACAGCTCGCAGAGATCGAACAGCGTCTGTTCGTTCTCGAGACCGGCAAGACGGGAGTATGGAAGCTCGGTCGGTTCGTTCGCCAGCAGGACATCCACCGATTCGAAGGGAATCTCTTCATTGCATTCGACCGACAGCCGCATGCCGAGCGAGACGAACTCCATGTTGGTAACCAGCACCGATCCGAAGAACTCGATGATGTCGTACTTGCCTGCCAAACCATCCTCGACCATCTGCGGCAGGGTGGCGAACTGCGAGCGATCGTAGAGCGCGCTGAATGTCAGTCCCATGAGATCGTCGCCGTCGACGACCATCGGTGAGGTCTCGCCCGATATCAGGTTGCTCGCTTCGAGCTCGATGGGGCTTTCGTCGAGCTGGTCGAGCAGCTCGAAGTACCGGTCTTTGAGATCGGGAAACTCGGCGCTGCAGATGGCCGAGGCGGCGCAACCATCGAAGAGCTGTTCGAAGGAGCGGATAGCGCCCGGATTGAAGTTGCTCCAGAGGTCGGCGCTCGTCGGGAAAACCGAGTCGAGCACCACCGAACGAGCGGACTGCGGATACATCCGCATGTAGCTCTGAGCCAGCCGGGTCCCATAGGAAATGCTGATCACGTTGAACTGCTCGTATCCCAGCAGTTGACGCATCGCCTCAACATCGTTGGCGCTGGCGACGCTGTTGTATGCGGTCAGGTCGATCCCAGCGCCGAGGAGACGATCTCGACAGGCCGCTTGCGCATCGAGGTTCGCCTGCTGCGCGGTGTCTGGATCGAGTAACCCGGCGATGTCTTCCATGGCTACTTCGGTGAGTTCGGGGCAACCAAGCGATGGCTCCGAGCCGCCAATGCCTCGCTGATCGAAGAACACGTAGTCTCGATCGCCGAGGAACGGCTCGATAAGACCGGGGTAGGTAAACGAAAGGCTATCGAGGGTGTAGCCACCGGGCCCGCCATCAAAGTAGATCAGCGCATCTTCGCTCGGCTGCTCGGCCTTGAAGACCGCGGCCTGCAGCAGGACCTGATCCTCGGGGTCCGGGTCGGCCCAGTTCTCAGGAACCGAGATGGTGTAGCAGGTCGGCTGCGTGGCGAGCGGCGCTGGCTCATTAAAGGCACAGGCTGATTCCTCGGCTGAAGCCAAAGCCGACGGATCGCCAAGCGCCCCGACCGGGAGCACTCCCCCAGCGCCATCTTCGCCGTCGTCTGATGCAGATTCGGAGGTCGAGTCGGACTCGACCGCTTCCGGCGCCTGCTCAGCCGCTACGTTCTCGGCCGGCTCCGAACCAATCTGGGCTTCTGGCAGGTCGGCATCCACCGTCGAAACGCAGGCGGAGGCCATCAGACCAAGCGCCGCTACGAGTACTGCGAGTCGTTGCCTGGCGGGTCGAGTCCACCGTTGGTTCTGCATTTCAGGGGCTACTTTCTGCTGCTAATCATGGCTGGCCGCAGCCAACCATAGAGTCAAATATGGCCCGTCGGACTTCGCTTGCTCCGGATGGCCCTGTTCTCCGCCCACCGGCAAAAAGGCGACGGCCCCGCATGCCCGAGGGGCAAGCGGGGCCGAACCAATTCGTGGCTTAGCAGGCAGAGAACCTAGCGGCGGCCGTGGCAGGCGATGGGGTCGGTGCTGAAGCCCGATCCACCTTCCAGTGCCACCGTCGAGGCGAAGATTACGTCGCCAGACACGTTCACATTGTCGAGGTTGGCCAGGGCCACCAGGGCGACACCGTCGTTGGCCAGCGCGGTATAAGTTGCATCGAAGAACCCGTCGCTATAGGCGTCTGGTCCATACGCGTCGGAGCCAATGCCGTCGATGTTGCGGCGATCGAAGAGCGCTTGGACCGCTGCGCCGGAGAAACCGGCGTTCTCGAAGGCAAAGAAGTCGTCGACGTTGGCCGCGTTGTCATCTTCATCAACCAAGACCTCTTCGGCGCCCCAGAACTCTTCAGCACCGGTCCGCAGGACGACAAGCGAGCCCTTGGCGATCTTGCCGTGCTTGCGCTCGTAGGTCCGGATGTCTGACCACTCGAGTAGGCCGTCGGTTAGATCCATCTCCCGGACATCGATCTTGTAGACCGGCCAGATGAACTCATCGGCCATCAACTCGTCGACGGTGCGACCGTCTTCGATGAAGTGAGCCGGGGCATCCAGGTGGGTGCCGGCGTGGGAGCCCATGTCGATGTCTTCTACGAGGAATCCATGGGGATCCACGGTGTATTCGTTGCTGATGTGCACGGCAGGGTCAAACTCGAAGACGGTCATGTCTTCGGCAAAAGGATGACCGAGACGAGACATCCCGCCGGGGCATGTCATGGAGGCGACGGGACCGCTACCGGAACCCCTGGTTCTAATCGAATTGACCGCTGCGCCGGCAACACCGGCCGCTGACAACATCATTACGACGACGCCCGCGGCGCCTAGCTTCTTCCAAAAACTCATTCAGGATCTCCCCTTTGTTGTTCGAAAACGACGACAAAGACCGCCGTTCGATCTTGCCCACGGCGACAAGTGTAAACCGAGTGAGTAGGCGCCGCCTTAGACCCTTGACATATTCTGAGCTTTGATGGACCAACGGCGTACTCACCAGCCCAACTCAACAGCGGATCGACAGCGAACCAACAGCAGAGGTTGTACAACCATGACATGCGACAGCGCACGGACCGGAACCGACAGGAGCGGCGCATGAAGGCAGCGGTGCTTCGCAACGGGAAAATGGTGGTCGACGAGATCGACGAGCTAACCCCCGGGCCAGACCAGGTTCTGGTCGAGACCGTGGCCTGCGGGATCTGTGGCAGCGACCTTCACACGGTTGACCACGCCGACCATATGGCCTCCACCGCCATCGAGGCTGGTATCGCCACCTTCGACTTCGATCCCGCTCGCGACCTGGTCATGGGCCACGAGCTTTCGGTGAAGGTGTTGGAAACCGGCGCCGGCGTCGAGGGAATCGAGCCGGATGCCGCCATGACGGCTATGCCGATGCTGAACACCCCGCAGGGCTTAGCGGTTCCCGGTTACAGCAACGACTATCCCGGCGGCTACAGCCAGCAGATGCTGCTCTCCCCGGCCGCGCTGCTGCCGGTCCCGAATGGCTTGGCCCCACCGCTGGCGGCACTGACCGAACCGATGGCCGTCGGCCTCCACGCGGTCAACCAGTCCTCAGCGACCGACGGCCGGGCGGTGATCGTTATCGGCGCCGGTCCAGTTGGTCTAGCGATCATCGCCGCTCTCGCTCTCACCGATGCCCAGCCCATCATCGCCACCGACCTGTCGCCCACCAGACGAGCGCTGGCCAAGAAGATGGGGGCTGACATCGTGATCGACCCCGGCGCCGCCGACAGCCGCCAAGCCGGCTTTGCCTTAGCGACCGAAGCTTGGGCCGCCAACGCCGGGCCCGGTGAACCGACCCCACCGGTGATTTTCGAAGCGGTTGGTGTGCCCGGCATGATCGACATGACGATGACCGGCGCTCCTCCGGGAAGCGAGGTCGTCGTAGCCGGGGTCTGCATGGAGCACGACAGCTTCCGCCCGATCATGGGAATCTACAAACGTTTGACGTTGAAGTTTGTGCTCGGCTGGTCGCCTGAGGAGTTCGCCACCTCGCTCCACAATCTGGCCGAGGGCCGGATCGACGGCTCGGCCATCGTCACAAACGAGGTCTCGCTCGACGATGTGCCAGCAGCGTTCGCCGATCTTGCTAAGCCGGATCAGCAGGTCAAGGTTCTGGTCAGGCCGAACGGCCTTTGAGCGTCACTAGCTCGACGTCTAGGTCGAGCCACAGTTGGTCGAGCCACTGGACTTGCTGATCACGCTCGGCGGGGATCTGCGATCGAGGAATACGCTTGGCGCTGACTTGGATCGGCTGCTTCGCCGGCACGTTCGACAGCAGCCGTCCGACGCTTCGAAATCGTTCGAGGCCACGATGGTCGAGCAAGACCACGTCGGCCTCGGGCAGCTCAGCCAGCAACGCCAGCACGCCGCCGGGGCGGGGTGGCAGCAAGTTGGTGAGGCCAGCTAGTCGCTGGCCACGACTCGCATCTGAGCCCGAATCTGAGCCCGAACCTGAATCTGAGCCCGAACCCGAATCAGAGTCGGCGAGCCTTGCTAGCAGCCGATCCCGCACCGCTGGCTTGAACAGACGCCCCTCTGGAAAGATGACCACTGCGGTCGATCTCGCAACCGATCCCGAATCGATGTCGGCGGTCATCGCCTTGATGGCGGTGACCGCTTCGCTGCCACGATCCCGGGGGATGAATACCGAACCGGTGCGGCCGTAGATCAGGTCGAATCCGGGGTCGGCCAGCAACTCCGCCATGATCACCGCCCGCACGCTGAAACCCTCCCGGCGGTAGATCAGGCCGGGTAGTGAGGCATCGAAGAGGCTGCTGTGGCGACTGATCACGATCACCGGGCCGGGTGTCAGCGCCTCCCGGGAATCTTCGTCGAGCTCGACTCGCAGGCCCAGAAGTTGGCTGGCCCGCGTCTCCAGCAGCTGAGCCGACCACCATTGCAGCCGCTCATGTCGGGCGATCGAAGCTTGAGAACCGGCGGTGGCCCCAAATCCGGCCATCGCCCAGTAGATCGGCGCCAAGACGATCTCGACGCTGTCGTTGAAGGCGTACTGCAGTAGGAACAGGTAAACCCGCAGCGTGGGCAGCCGTAGCCGACCACGGATCAGGTCGCTGACAATGGCCAGCGGCGCCAGCAGCGGGAAGCCAACAAAGCCCAGCATGGTGGCTAGCAGCATCAGCGGAACGGTCTTGGCTCGACGACTCCATCTGACAGTGCGCGGTTCTGGCATCGTCAACGGAACCGTCGCAGGCACGGCATAATTCCGCGGCTCTGCCTTGGCTGCACTCATTGGCCCGCATGATCTCACCCGTTGTCGACCAGCGGGCTAACTTGGCCATCCGCCCGATCGGAAAGTCAGCAATGCGAGTAGAAGCGCTGCAGGTAGAAAGCAATGCCGCTAGAAGCACTGCAGGTAGAAAGCAAACGTGTACGTAGCGCTTAAGGAGATCAGACGATCACTTGGCCGCTTCACGCTGCTCAGCATGGCGGTAGCTCTCCTGGTGCTGTTACTGCTGTTCTTTCAGGCGGTAGCCGGAACGTTGACCAGCGGGTTGACCGGTGGGCTCGAATCTACCTCGGCCGATGTGCTGGTCTATGACCTGCGAGCCCGGCAGAACCCGGCCAATAGCCGCATACCAGCGGATGCGGCCGCCCAGGCTGAAGCGGTGACCGGCGTTGCTGCCGTGTCGCCAATCGGACTCAGCGTGTTCACCGGCACGACCGACGGTGTCGAGATCGACGTACAACTGGTCGGCGGCGACCCCGCCGGTCCGTCTGTGCCAGCGGAGATAGCCGATGGCCGACTTCCTCAAACCTCAGGCGAAGCGCTGTTCAGCGGTTCGGCTTTCGACGATGCGATCGAGATCGGCCAAACCGTTACCGTCGAAGGGGTGACGTTCGAGGTTGTGGGAAGTGCTGATGATGCCGCCTTCAACGTGTTGCCCACCCTGTACGTACCGTTTGAAGATTTCGCTGCGGCCTCCCAGGCCCGGGTCGGAGCGCCGATCGAGGTCGCCCCGTCACTACTCGGCGTGAAAGTGGCCGCCGGTAGCGATGCGGCCACGGTGGCCCAGTCTCTCAACCAATCGATAGAAGGCATCGAAGCGCTAGAACGCTCAGACGCCGTTGCCGCACTGCCCGGCGTTGATCAGATCACCCAGTCGTTCAACATCTTGTATCTGCTGCTGTACATCGTCGTCACCATCGTGACCGGCGTGTTCTTCCTCATCTTGACCGTTCAAAAGAAGGACGCACTGGTCCTGCTGCGAGCGGTCGGCGCCAGCAGCGCAGACATCATCCGCTCCGTACTGTTCCAGGTGCTGGTGGTGGTCGGCACCGGAGCGGTCATCGGAACCGCGGTGACCGCCGGGCTCTTGGCGCTAACCCGAGATGTCTTCGGGGCGGGGCTACAACCAACAACCACCGCGATAAGCGTGGCGGTCATCATGGTGCTCGGCCTGTTGGCCTCGGTCGGCGCGGTGCGCCGGGTGCTGGCTATCGACCCGGTGCAGGCAACGGTGTCGGGAGGCATATAGCTGTGGGCATCGGTATCAAAGAACTGCTGCGTCAGCCGGGCCGATTCGCTTCGGTTGGCGGCGCGCTCACCCTGCTCGTCGTGCTGCTTGTTGTGCTCGGAGGCTTTCTCGACGGCCTCGAACTCAACCAGACCGGCCCGTACCGGGCCCACGAAGACCGGCTGCTGGTGTTTTCCGAGCAGAGCGAAAACCTGATTCAACGTTCTCGTCTCGATGAAGCCCAGGCCGCTCAGCTGGCCGAAATCGATGGCGTTGCTGCCGTCGGAACGCTCAACCAAATCGAGTCAACCGCCAGCGCAGCTAACGGAGAGCTTCTCGACATCGTGCTCTTTGGCTACGACCTCGCCACCGCGGTGATCCCCGAACCGCCCGCCGACGGTGCGATCATCGACGCCGCTCTGGCCGACCGTAACGATGCCACGGTTGGCGACACATTGTTGATCGGATCCACCGCCGAGCCGGTGACCGTCTCCGCCATCGTCGATGATTTGAGCCAGGGTTCCCCCACCGTTTGGGTGGCGTCGGACCGATGGCGGGAGATCATCACCACCAGCAAACCGGCGGCACTGCTTCCCGCAGGGGTTGACCAGGCGCTGGTCATCGAGCCTGCAGTGGGTGCTGTGCTCAGCGATCTAGCAAGCGAGATGAGCAACCTCGACGGCATCTCGGCCGTAACCGCGACCGAGGCGGTCGAGTCGTTGCCCGTGGTGCAGCAGCAGTCCTCGACCTTTGAAGGCATCATTGGCGTCACGTTCATCGTGACGCTGCTCGTCGTCGCTCTGTTCTTCGCTCTGATCACCTTGGAACGCATTGGGCTGTACGCGGTATTGAAGGCGCTCGGCGCCGGCACGAAAGACCTGATGGCAGGCATCTCCGCTCAGGCGGTCAGTGTCAGCTTGGTTGCCCTCGTTCTCGGGTTCGGACTGAGCCTCATCTTCACCACTCTTCTCCCCGCCGAGTTACCGGTGCGGGTTGAACCGGCTCGTCTAATTCAGATCGCCGTCGGTGTTGTCTTCACCTCCCTCGCCGGGAGTCTCTTTAGTTTGCGCCGGGTGCTGCGAGTCGACCCAGCAGAAGCGATTGGATAGCCCTCATGCCAGCACTTGAATTGAACAAGGTCAGCAAAATCTACGGATCCGATGACCAACAGGTCGTCGCCCTGAACGACGTCGACCTGACCGTTGACGACGATGAGATGCTGATCCTGGTCGGTCCGTCAGGGTCGGGCAAGACCACCCTGCTGACCGTGGCCGGGGCGCTGCTGCGGCCAACATCGGGAAGCGTGCAGGTCGGCGGCGTCGAGATCACCGACCTAGACGACAAGGAACTGGCCCGTTTCCGCCGGGACAAAGTGGGGTTTGTCTTCCAGTCGGTCAACCTTGTGCCCTTCCTCACCGCAAGGGAGAACCTGCTGGTGGTGCGGCAGTTCGGTGGCGCCAAAGTCGACGCCGAAGCTAAAGAGCGGGCCGATCAGCTTCTGGAAGAGCTTGGACTGGGCGGCCGAGGCGGCAGCCTCCCGTCGCAGATGTCGGGAGGACAGAAGCAGCGGGTGGCTATCGGCCGTGCCCTGATGAACGACCCGTCGCTTGTGCTGGTCGATGAGCCAACGTCGGCCCTCGACTCCGAGCTTGGCCAGCAGGTCATGGATCTGCTGCGACGGGAGATCAAGGGACGGGGCGTCGCCGCCATCATCGTCACCCACGACGAGCGGGTCCTCGACTACGGAGACCGCCAAGTGCAAATCGTTGATGGCGTTCTTAGCTCATCCGCGGCCGAGGCTGTCAGCGGCTGATCTCCAGCCGACGTCCACCCGACCTCCAGCAGAACTGCGCTTACTTCGACCCGAATTCGGCACTCGCCGGGAACGCGCTGCCGCCCTGATAGTGCCCCTCGGGGATCAGCAGTCCCCGGACCAACAGCGCTGCGGGGCTACCGTCTTCGGTCAATCGATCCGCCACCCGCTGCAGAGTTTCTCCGAGAACGGTCCCGCCGAAGATCCACTCGTTAAGCGCATCATGGTTCGGTGCCGCCGGACCGGGTTGGGCTGCGATGGCCTCGTGGTAAAAGGTCCGCAGATCGTCGGCGAGGTGCCGAGTTAGTAACGGCTGATCGAAAGCCCACTCGACATCTGATGATGTGCCGTCGACCTCGTCGCCAACCACCGGCCCGGTCTCGGCAATCGCCGCCAGCGCGCGGGCCACTTCATCGACCTGTTCCACCGTCGCTCCGCTCGCCCCGAAGAGGCTACGGCCACGCTTCCGCCGAGTCTCGGCCGACCACGGGCGCATTCTGGTCACCTCAGCAAGCAGCCGCCCGACCAGGGTCTCGTCACCATCGGGAGAAGGCAAACTCAGCGGGCACGACCACTGACCGGGGCCTGCGTCCTCTGGGGCTTCGATCGTATAGTCCTCGATCGTCGGCTCTTCGGCGGTGTACAGCATGGCAAGTGAGGCGCGAATCACATCGGTCTGAAACCCTGGATCCTCGGCCGAACCGAGCGGCCGGCCAAGGGCGAACGGAACCCAAAGGGCCCTCGGCGGCCGAACCTTCTCTGTCTGTTCACGAATGAGCGATATCGATGCGGTAGCTACTCCCGAGCGTTCGATGTAGTGCGAAAGGGCGCCGACCGCGCCCGTGCAGATGGGTCAAACCGGTACCAGCAGCGCGATATCAACGTCGTCAGCGGCCAGTAGCCGACCCACCTCGGAACCGGTTTGTTCAAGCCTCGACGGGTCGGGCAACGCACCCATAAAGGAGTAGTGCCAGTTGGAGACGCCGCCGATCTCTCCCGNNTTCGGATCCTGCTGGAAGGCGCTGCGGTCGAAGTTGGCGCTGATATGCGACAGCACCACGTCGGAAAAGTCGACATCGCCAGGAATCAGGCGATAGTCGATCGAGCCGGGACGGAATCGTTCATCGGACCGGCGATGCATACCGGCGGTGGAAACAATGGCGATTGTCGCCTCAGCCAACGGTGGAGCATCAACCCACTCCCCGGGCGGGATCTCCGGCATCGCGGCGGCGCGGGCTCGCATGTGAGCGGCCTCGCTCTCGTGCAGATCACTTAGGCGAACCATATTCGGACTCTAGGACTCAGCCAGCCGCCCATCCCAATTCGCTGCCCAATTCGCTTGCCGCTGGTGGCTACGGCTCGCGTCCGGGTAGGAACCGTTGATCGAGCCAACCGGCATCGAACGGGGTGAAGAAGGCGACGTCGATCATCGTGGCCGAAATCAGCCATTGACCATCGACTCGGCGATATTCATCGGCATAGGTGGCGGCCAGCCAAACCGCCTGTTCGCCGCCGGGGCTGGCATCGGTGCATGGCTGAAAAAGCAACCAGTGGCCGGTCGCTCGATCGTTATCGCCGTCGATGCCGACATCGATCATTGGGTTCATTACCTGGTGCCGAGCGATGGTCACCCGGGCGCTGGCTCCTGAGAAATGTCGACGGATACCCTCGCGGCCATCGGCTCGGCCGAAGGTCCCGCCGCCGTCCCAGATGGCGTCCTCAGTGAATACCGAAGCCAAAGCGTCAGCGTCGTAGTTGTCGTCGCAGTGTTTGCAGTACAGCGCCTTCAACTGCTTGATGGCTTCAATGTCTTCCAGCCGACGCAGCCGGCCTTCCAGATCCGCTAGCCGCTGTGCCCCTGATCCCGAATCTGAATTTGGCTCGTCGTCGATTGCGCTCATAGGCGCAGATTAGGCCTGAAGCGGGGTGGGAGGCCGAATTCGGGTCGCCGCTGGCCAGATCGAATCGATCTGATCGAGCGCGGCTTCGGTCATCGGCACAATCCGGGCGTCCGGTTGGGCGGCGGCCCACATGGCGATCACCGTGTTTGTCGCTCCCACTAGTGCGCCGGCGGCGATCCCGGCTCGAAATATCGGGTCTGGTTCCGCCACCAAATCGCCGGCCATCAACTCGACGCAACGATTCATCCACAGTGCATCGGAAACGCTGTGACGCGAGCCGAGTGTTGGGGTAGCCACCAACACCGCGTATGCGGCCAACACCGGCCCGGCCGACTCCTCGATCGTGGCTGCCACCGTCAGCAGGGCTCGACGAATCAGATCTCGCGATGACTCATCGCTGCCCCTGGTCGCAAGAACGGCCTCCATGGTTTCGTACCAGCGGCGAGGATGCTCGAAGACCAGATCATCCTTTGTTGGGAAGTGACGGTAGACGGTTCTCCGGGAGACGCCGGCCCCGACGGCCACCTGTTCCATCGAGGTGTTGTCGTAGCCGTGCTCGGTGAACAGGGCGACGGCGGTCTCGGCGATATGCGACCTGGTCTCTCGATTTCGCTTCTCGGTCAGCTCACTCATCCAACTCCCGTTTTATCAGCGCAGACGACCGGGGCGATGCGTCATTGCAAGATTGTGGCATAACGTGCACTAGTGGCACGCTGTGCCAAAACAGGTTATCGTTGAGAAGGTCGGCCGAATCTCCGCCGACCTGATCAGGAGCGACGAATGGGTACAGCACAACAAATTCTTCTCGGGTACGGCGTGATCGTTTTGGCCTACGGCCTGCTGCTCGGCATACCGCTGGCTGCGGCCAGGAGCAAAGCCGCAGCAGCATCGAGACACCTGGTAAACGCTCACCTCTCGGGATTGATCCAGGGTGGCGTCGTGCTCGGCCTCGGCGGCGCGTTTGGGGCCACCGGCTTCGAATCCGGTTTGGCTACCGTCGGTGCGCTATTGATCGTGGCCGGCTTCGCCGCCGAGTCAATCGGGGGCACCCTCAATTGGCTGCAGTCAACCGGTGATCAGTTCGCCGAGCGTTCCCCCGGCTTTCTCGTCAACTCGCTCAGCGGCTTGCTTGCCGTTCCCGGCGTGCTGATCTGCGTTTACGGAATTCTGACCGGGCTGTAGATCTCGGGCTTGTTGAAGCTAGCGCTTCTTGGTTCCAGCCTTCATACGCTCCGCCATGTCCCTGGGCCTGCCGTAGGGAGCAGTGCGCTCATAGGCCAGCGCCTCGGCCCGGGTCATGTTCTGCCCATCGGCGAGGATGGCCTTGTCGAAACGGCTGGTGTCCCATGAGTTGCCGACGATGGCGGTGGCCATGGTGTCCACGGCCTCATCGAGTTCCTCGTCGGCGGGGGCGGCGTTGACCAAACCGATAGCAGCCGCTTCGGATCCGCTGATCCGCTTTGCGGTGTACATAAGCTCTTTCGCCTTGGCCCGACCGACCCGCTCCGGCAGTCGCACAGTCAGGCCCCACACTGCGACAAGACCCCACTGGCCGTGGGTATCGCCGAGTTGGGCCGACTCGGCGGCCACCAGGATGTCGCAACCGAGCGCCAACTCAAGCCCACCGGTGAAACAGTGGCCACGGATCTTGGCGATCGTCGGCTGCGGCAGCTGTTCAAGAGCATCGATGGTCTCCGCTTGGAAATGTGGGGTTGGAGCTCGCACGCCCTCGGAGATGTCGCCCAGGTCATTGCCTGCGCAGAACGATCGGCCGGCGCCGGTCAGGATCACACAGCCAACGCTCTCGTCGCCTGCTATCGACTCGATATGGTCACGCAGTTCCATGAACAGCGCTGGATTGAGCGCGTTCAACTTCTCGGGGCGGTTTAACGTGAGCGTTGCGACCCCGCCTTCATCGCTGCGAACTACCAGGGCTAGGTTTTGATCCACCTCGTAAGTACAGCAGCGAACCGCTGTTCCCTGCCAGCCAGTAGGCGTTGGCGGGGCCGCTGATACTAGGGTTTGCACCATGACCTCGGGCTTCTTTGCACCAGGACCGTCCCGCGCTGTGGATCCGCTGCTGGCGGCCATGGCCGACCAAGCGGGCCACGCCGATCGCACTCGCCAGCTCGACCCTGGCATGATCGCAGCGATCAAAGCGAACGACGTGATGCGGCTAGCCGCCACGACCAATATTGGTGGACTGGAAGCCTCGATCACCCAGATCGGGCGAGAGTTGGAGGCGGTCGCCGCCAACTGCAGCAGCACCGCCTGGACTCTGTGGAACCATCTGGCGGTCTTCCACCTGTTCGTCGGAACGTTGGGACCCGACCACGAGCAGCTGCTGACCGACATTGTCGAACAACACCAGTGGGTGTGCTTCCCGGGTGGGGCAGGATCCGGTGTTCAGGGGGTCATCGAGGGCGATCAGATCCGGCTCAACGGCCGGGGAGCGTTCAGCACCGGCGGCCGTTACGCCGACTGGTCCGGCGCCGCGTTTGTGCTGTGCGATGAGAGCGGTAACCGCCTCGACCCCATCGACATTCGCTTTAGCGTGGTGTCCATCGACGACCCGGGCGTGAAGATCGATCCGACCTGGGATGGCAGCGGGCTCCGGGCTTCGGCCACCGACGACATTCACTACACCGACGTCCTGGTTCCGCTCGACCGTTGCGTAAAGTGGTTCGGCGCCAACCGGGCCGAGACACTGCGCGAGGCCCCCGTGGTATCGCACCGCTACCGCGAAGACTGGGTCGGACTATCCGACGTGTGGCTGGGATGGATGGCGGTCGGCGTGGTCCGAGCTGCGGTGGAAGAAGCGACCGCTGAGGTGCGGGATCGTCGCTCGATCATGGGCAAGAAGATGGTCACCCGCCCCACCATCCAGGTCAATCTTGGGCAAGCCGCCGCGCTGGTGGCTGCCGCCGAGGCGATCATGTACACCGCCTGCCGCGAAGTCGACGATCGCATCGCCGCCGAACAAACACCGGATGAGGCCGACTACCTCAGACAGATGGCGCTCTCCGCATCGGCGCTGGCCCAACTCGATGAAGCCATGGGTCTCCTGCTGCGTTCGCTCGGCGGCAATGGGCTACGCGAAAGCGGCAGTTTCGATCGCCGCTGGCGAGACTTCCAGGCCATGCCGCTTCATATCAACGCCCACCAGGATCGGGTTCATCATCAACTGGGCCGGTTTGTGCTCGGCGAAGAACTCGAGCCGTTCTAGCATCAGCAGTAGTCGCTGCCTAGAACCTAGTCATTGCTTAGAGGAGCGGGTCGGGGTTGTGCACCGCTTTGGCGGCGCGGTTGCCGTTGACGGCACCAAGGACCACCGCGACCAGCAGTCCCGCAACGCCGATCACATACAGCACGGTCCAGACCAGCATGTATTGCTCTGCGGTAGCCAGATCGAAAAGGGCAAGCACGGCGCCGATCAGCACCGGCACAATTCCGGTGGCAATCGAAATCCAGCCTCCGACGATGGATGGGCCAAGTCCGGCTCGATGGGCAGCGTCCCAGGCTTCATCCGAGCTGAGGGTGGCTTTGGTTCTGATGCCTGCGAGACGGTTCTTCTTTAGCCGACCATCGGCGGCTCGCTTCGAAACAACGATCACTGCGATGCCGGCCGCCACCATGATGAGCCCGATGGCCGCGGTCAGGCCGAGGGCCCCGGCCCACGAGATTGTCTCCTGCCCAAGCACAATCTGAGCTTACTGCCAGTTCTCGTTAGCCCCGAAGAACCTCGTAGGGGTCGTAGGGGTCGACCGGCGTGTGCTGGAGACGGACCTGAGTCCCGACGCCCAGTCTGGTGGCGTGCTGCAGGAACATCTTGGCCGCGATCTGATCCTCGTAGGACCAGCCGGTTGAGTCGAACACGGTGCGCTGGTTGACCAGTTCACGGTTGGCCGGGTCGGTGAGCACCGCCACCATGTCCGGTCCGAGCTGGTCCGCCGAGAGCTGCTGCGATTCGCCTTCGACCAGGCACTGCTCAACAACGTCGGGGATCACCACTGCGGTTTGCAGGTAGTCGACCGGCAACTCAACCTTGCCGGGAAAGTCGGAACCGACGGCATTGATATGGAGTCCTGGGCGAACGTTTTTCAGATCGACAACCGGGCCCTTGTCGACTTCCACGGTGGTGCAGGTGCAAAGCACGTCGAAGTTCTCCACTGCGTCGCAGAAATCGATGACATCGAGAACCTCGGGAACAGCGTGCGAACCCGGCCCGAAGATGCCCGCCGGAAGACGATTGACTAACGACCGAGCGTTTGCCCCATCGGCGTCGGTAACGACGAGACGCTCGATATCACGGACCCGACTGATGGCGTGAATTTGAGTGACCGCCTGCGCCCCGCAGCCGACCACACCGAGGGTGATCGGACCGGGGCGGACCGTCGCATCGGTCATCACGGCGGAGGCGGCGCCAGTTCGCAGTGCGGTGAGCAACGTACCCTCACAGATCGCCAGCAACCTGCCGGTGACCGTGTCATAGAGGGCGGTGGTTGCCAGCACACTGGGCAGGTTCTGCGAGTTCGGATTGTCAGGGTGGTAGCCGACGGTCTTAACCGAGACGACGTCGCCGACAGTCATCGACGGCATCCACTCCACCAAACCCATCGAAGGGGACTCGTAACTGAAACCGCTGCGGGTCCGGTCCTTCACCACCGCCGGGTCGAACTGCTCCATCGCGTCGCGAAGCTCGGCGATCAGCTCATCGAGGAAGCTGTCGAGACCGACCTCGTTTATGACCAGCACCAAGTCGTCGACCGAGAGACAGATCGTTGCCTCTTGGCTGCTCCAGCCCAGCCGTTCGCCGCGTATCGCCCTGTTAGATTCCACCGATTCATTGTTTCGACCGCTGGCAGCGGATAGATGCAGCGATTAGGGGCAAACCTAGCTAGCGCGGTGATTTTGCCTAATCGATGGCTGGATACACCTAGCCAATGTCTTGGCTGAGTTGCTTGCGGAGCACGTGTTTCGTCACCTTGCCGAGGGCGGTCATCGGTAGTTCATCGACCACCACAACCTCTCTTGGCTGCTTGAAACGGGCCAATCGATTGGCACACCACTGCTGCAACTCGTCCACCGTCGGCGGTGTTTGGTCGGCCACCGCCTTGATAAACGCCACCGGTATCTCGCCCCAGCGCTCATCTTCCCGGCCTATCACCGCTACCTGGGCGATGGCTGGGTGCTCAATGAGGATGTTCTCCAGTTCGGCCGGGTAGATGTTCTCGCCGCCGGAGATCAGCACATCGCCCAACCTGTCTTCCACAAATATGAAGCCATCAGCGTCTTGGCGAGCGACATCCCCGGTTCGGAACCAGCCGTCGGTGAAGGCCTCATCGGTAGCACGCGGCCGGTTCCAGTATTCGACGAATAGGTTCGGGCCGCGGACCAGAACCTCCCCCGCTATTCCCTGCTCCACCTCGTCGCCGTTGCCATCGACGATGCGAACCTCGGTATGAAGCGCTGGCTTGCCGCACGAGCCGACGTGGTCTGCGCCGTCCTCGTAACGAAGCACAATGGCCGTCGGGCCGGTCTCGGTCGAGCCATATACCTGACCGACGGGCACCCCGCCGTCGAGGAACGGTCTGATCAGGTGCTCGGGCACCACCGAGGAACCGGAGTTGATACCTCGCAGGCAGCCGATGTCGACCGAGTCGAGGTCGGGATGCCGCAGCACGGCATCCATCACCGCGGGCACAAACAAGGTTTGAGTCGGCCGGTGCTGGCTGATCGCCGCGATGCAGGCACCGGGGTCGAAACGCCGTTGCAGGTGAACGGTCGCTCCAACATACAGCGCAGGCAGGGTCTGGATGTTGAGGCCACCAACGTGGAACAGTGGCAGCACGGTGAGGATACGATCGTCTGCGGCTAGATCCTGGTGGGCGACACCGTTCAGCACCGTGTAGAGCAGCGATGCCTGGGTGTGCACCGCCCCTTTCGGCTCGCCGGTGGTGCCCGAGGTGTAGACCATCAGCACGGGATCATCAGCACCGCCGACCGCGATGTTCGTACCCGTGTTGGCCTCGCTGGTCTGGCGATCGTCGGTGGCGGACTCGGCGGGGCTAGACCCTGAATCGAGATCGACAATTCGAAGGTCGGGAGCCGCTTCGGCCAAGGTCTCGCCGAAGCCGTCGGTCACCAGGGCCAGCGTGGGGGTGGCGTCTTCTATCTGGAAACGGTGCTCCCCAACCGAGAGACGATTGTTGAGCGGCAACAGCACTGCACCGAGACGAGCACAGGCGAACAGCGCCGTCAGCTGTTCCGGACGGTTAAGACCGCAGAACGCCACCCGGTCGTGAGACCTGACCCCTTCGACTAACAACCGATCGGCCATGGTTAGGACTAGCTGATGCAACTCCCGGTAGCTGGTCTCAACCCCCTCGAACTCCAGCGCAGGATGGTTCGGCCGATGAGCAGCCCAGTGGGCGATCCATGAATCGATGCTCGTCACAGCCAACCTCCGTTTCGCTACTGCCCGGCTTATCTGTCGGGATCTGTGCAGCACGCCACCGTAGCAACCGGCCGCTCCCCTACCCCAGCGCAATTGCTAAGCTCGCCGAGTGGACAGCACCGATGACAGTACCGAGGAAGGCGCCGACGCAAGCACCGCCGACAGGTTGGAGGAATGCGCCGAGGTAGGCACCGCAGCGTTTAGTGAAATTCCAGTCATCAGCCTCGCTCCGCTGTTCGCAACCGGTCCCAACGCCGCCGCCGAACAGGCCGAGCTGGCGGAGCGACTCTGCCAGATCTGCCATGAGATCGGGTTCTTTCTCGTTGTCGACCACGAGATTCCCATCGAGTTGACCCACGCCGTGTTCGACATGATGGAGCGATTCTTCAGCCTGCCAGTCGAGCAGAAGATGCTGATTGACAAGCAGGCCTCCCGGCACTTCCGAGGCTGGGAGCCGGTGGGGACCGAATTCACCAACAACCGGCCCGACATCCGTGAACAGATCGACATGTGGACCGAGCGGCCAGCGCTTCCACCGGCTGCCGAGCCGACCTACATGCGGCTCCTAGGGCCGAACCAGTGGCTGGAAGACGATGTGCTTTCGGGCCACCGTGAGCTGTCGATGGCCTGGTTTGAGGCTCTCGGCGACCTGGCCGATCGCCTCCTGTCCTCGTTGTCGGTTGGCATGGGCCTCGAAGCCGACCACATGCAGCGATTCTTCGGACAGCAGTCGATGTCGTTGGCCAAGTTCATCCACTACCCGCCGACACCTGCCGGTCAGGCCGGAGTAAACGGCCATCACGATGCCGGGTTCCTCACCGTTTTGGCACCGGGGCCGACTCCGGGTCTGCAGGTACAGAATCAGGACGAGCAATGGATCGATGTGCCATCGGTCGAAAACGCCTTCGTGATCAACCTCGGCGAGATGTTGCAGGGCGTTACCGGCAACTATCTGGTGGCCACTCCCCATCGGGTCATCACCGGGGAGGAGAGGTATTCGACCGGCTACTTCCATGGACCGTCGCTCGATACGCCGCTGGCTGCGCTCCCCCTCGATAACCGCTTCGCCGAGGCCGTGGCGGCCAGCCCTCACCACTCTTCGGCTGGCTTTATGGCTCGCAAACACGAGACAGAGTCGGGTATTGGCGATATGCGCAGCGATCACAAGCCGGACACGTACGGCGAGCAGCTGTGGAATTATTTCACCCGCAGCTATCCGTCGATCATGGAACGTCACTACGGCAGTTAGATCAGTTGGCGGATGCGGGAGCAAACCTAACTAAACTTGTCCGCTGTTCGTTCGTTCGACCGGAGGTAGGTATATGGCTGGTGGTCTGGTCGGTTTACTCGACGATGTCGCAGCGCTCGCAAAGTTAGCCGCAGCATCGGTTGATGATGTTGGTCTAGCTGCCAGCCGCGCCAGCATGAAAGCGGCGGGTGTCGTCGTCGACGACACCGCGGTAACCCCGGCCTACGTGCAGGGTCTTGCCGCCGATCGGGAACTTCCGATCATCGGCAGGATCGCAAAGGGTTCGCTGAAGAACAAGCTGCTGTTTATCCTGCCCGCGGCATTGCTCCTCAGCCAGTATGTACCGACCCTGGTAGAGATCATCCTTATGTTTGGCGGCACATTCCTGTGCTTCGAGGGTGCCCACAAGATCATTCATGCCCTGAAACATGACGACCACGACCACGACGTGCCGGTAACGCTGAAGGGCCCAGAGGCTGAAGCTGGCGTGGTCTCCGGAGCCATCCGCACCGACTTCATACTTTCGGCCGAGATCATGGTGATCTCCCTGAAAGAGGTCATCGATGAGCCGATCGTGTCTCGGGCCATCATCATGGTCGTGGTTGCCATCTTCATCACCGTCATCGTGTACGGGCTCGTTGCCCTGATCGTCAAGATGGATGACGTCGGCCTTTCGATGGCCGGAAGCGACTCACCTGCAACCCAGAACCTTGGACGCAAGCTGGTAGCAGGGATGCCGATCCTGCTGAAGTGGCTATCGGTCATCGGCACCGCCGCCATGCTCTGGGTTGGCGGCCATATCCTCATCGTCGGCGCTCACGAGCTCGGCTGGGACTGGCCATACGACATCGTGCACGACGCCGAGGGCTTGGTTAAAGACATCAGCGGGATCGGCGGATTCCTCGGTTGGCTGATCAACACCGCTATCTCGGCGGTCGTCGGCTTCATGATCGGAGCTATCGTGGCGACCATCGTCGACCGGTTGCCATTCGGAGCCAAGAAGGAAGCGGCTCCCGCCCACTGAGCTCGCCGTACGGCGAAGCGACCCGGTTCACTGAGCTCGCCGTACGGCGAAGCGACCCGGTTCACTGAGCTAACCCTTTGGCGGGGCGACCCGGTTTAGGAAATCGATCACGTTGTCGCCGAAGATGTCGTTGCGGTCACCGGCGACCATGTGGGCGGCGTCTTTGACGTTTATGTACTCGGCCTGCGGAACGAGAGCTAGGAAAGCCTGGGCGCCCTCTTCGTCGAGCACGTCGGAGAGCCCTCCCCGTACCAGCAGCGTCGGGAGTTCCAAATTCCGAGAACAGGCCTCGAGCCTGCGGGTTCTGGTGCGAATCTCGTCTGTGGTCATGTAGGGACGCTTGCGATATGACGGGTCCCAATGCCAGTAGTACTTGCCGTCGGCCCCCAGCCGAATGTTCTTGGCTAGGCCGTCGAGGTTACGAGGGCGTTTGCGGTGGGGCTGGTAGTTGGCGATGGCGTCTGAGACTTCTTCGAGCGAATCGAAACCATTCGGCTTCTGACTCATGAACTCGCCGATCTTTTTGGTTCCGCTAGAACGGATGCGAGGAGCGATGTCTACCAGGACAAGGGCCTTGCCTTCGAGGTGGTTCTCACCAAGCGCGGCGAGGCTGGTGTTGCCGCCCATCGATGCTCCAACCAGGATCGGGGGGCCGGCGTCGAGCTGTTCGACAACGCGGACGAGGTCCTCGATCATGATGTCGCGTTCGTAGTTCTTGTCCGCAGCCCACTCGGAGTCGCCATGACCTCGAGCGTCGATGGCCACGGCGTTGTATCCCGCAGCGCCAAGGGTCTCGCCGACGTTTCGCCAGGCGTGGCGGGTTTGCCCACCGCCGTGCTGCAGAATCACAAGCGGCCCTTTGGGGTCACCCCACTGATCGCCGGCGATGCGAACCCCGACCCCATCCCAGTAGTGCATCGGCTCGGGCGCTCCCGGCAACCGCTCTCCGGCGCTCACCGGCCTAAGCCCAGCGCTGATCCAGGGCGGTTCGCTGGCGACAGCGACGACTGTCCCGATCGCGGCCCCAGTGAATGTTCCAGTGAAAGTTCCAGGGGAGCCTCCAGTGAAAGCTGCTGTTGCAGGGGTGGTCTGGCCAGTGGTTGTGAGAGCACGGGTCGAATTTATCGGACCCGGTGTCAGGCCGGAAATCGGCGGGCTCGACTATTCCCAGACAACCCGGGCCATCGCCAGCGTCGAACAATAAAACACATCTCGGTTACCGCCAGCGGTGAGGAACATGCCGTTGGCGATTCGCGAACCGGTCGATACTCGGTCCAGCACTTCACCAGTCCGAACATCGACGACGATCAGATCGTCGACACCTCCCTCGGTGAAGTCGTTGATGACCAGTTCGGCAGAGTCGGGAAACACCACCGGCTGCATGCTGGCTCGTACACCGTCGAGCTGCCAGGCAACCTCGAGCGTCGAACCGTCGTCGCTGATTCCGGCCAGGCCGCCGTTGATCGAGTCCCAGGCGATGGCCATGTTGTGTTCTGGTACATGGACCGGCGGGGCGATGATGCCACCGCCAGGAGTGCCAAACGGTTCGATGGCTCGCACATCGTCAGCGTCGTCGAGGCTGCAGCGCAGCAGCCGCTGGGGGCCATCCCACGGGGCGGGCTGACGCCACGACAGTGCCCGGCCTGGTGGCTCGTCGAAACGGCCGTTTGGGAAGGTGGTGTGAATCATGCGGACCGATTCGATATCGCCACAGTCCATAACCCAGCAAGCCCCGTCGGACAGACAGGCATCCCACGACAGACCAAAACGGTCGTTCTCGGTTCGGTAGCGGGGCCGCCACGAATCGTCGATCTCCATCGAGTCGCCCTGGATGACAAGCCGCCAGAGATGCTCTGTGCCAGGTACATAAACATGATCGGCTGGGACATGATCGACTGGGACATGATCGATGGGGACACGGTCCGCCGGTGCGCCGTCCGGACCTGCCGGCCCAGCGGAGTCGATGACCACGTCAGCAGCGATTCGGCCCATCGAACCTTCGCTCAGTTGTAGCGGTTCGTTGACCGGCTCAAGGGTGTCGGGGCTGAGTCGAGTGATGGTGGTTCCCCCCTGGCCCACGAGTCGCAGATCCTTTGTGATCAGAGTGCCGTCGCTCAGAGCCAGCAGTCCGTTGTGGCTGGAATCAGCAGGCAGTCGACGTTCGGCTTGGATCGAAAGATCGTCCGGATCAAGCCGGTGAAGATACGAACCGTTGACCGACAAGATCGAGCCGTTGGCATGGGCCAGGATCGCCCCGCACCAAACATGTTCGCCGCATGGCAGCTCCGGTGAAGTGGCCAGCGGTTCGAGGGTCTCGGGATCGAGGCGCTGTACCCAACCGTATGGCGGAGGGCCGCTGAAGGCAGCCATCGTGCCGCCGACATACCACTGCCCCGGGTCGCGCTCGACGACCATGACGTTCCAACGGTCGTTGCGTTTTGCGATGACGCGGGCCGTGCCGCTGGCCGCGTCGAGTCGACCGGGCGAGGCCTTCTGACGGCGGTTACCACCGCACTCCACCGGCCAGGCCGAGGGCCAATACCCAGAGTGTTTCTGTTCACGATCGGTTTCGGTCATGCTGCGTTTCCAATCATTCTGTGTTTCTGTTCACGATCGGTTTCGGTCATGCTGCGTTCCAATCATGCTGTGTTTCTGTTCACGATCGGTTTCGGTCATGCTGCGTTTCCAATCATGCTTTCGGCACGTCTCGGAAAGGCAGGTCGCGGTCGACGGTCGGCTCCTTCGGTAGGCCGAGGATACGTTCGCCGATGATGTTGCGCTGNNAACGCGTTCAGCAACGAGTAGGTAGCGTCGGCTGAACGGGGCGAATCGCTTCCGCCGATCGTGGCTTCGGCTCCCAGCAGCTCGGTTTGCAGGCTGCCGGCGTAGTGAAGGATCTGCGACATGGCCAGCTTGCCGAACGATGCGGTCGGCGATGAGGTGCCGTTCTCCAGCTCGGCCTTTGCCCGCTGACCATTCCATTCGTTTACTTGGCGGATGGAATGCAGATACATGAGCTTCTGGCGAATCACCGGATCGCCGGTACGGCCAAGCTCTTTGGCCAGGTCGACAAGCGACAGGTCGGGAACCGGTGCCGAACGTTCGTCGTCGGCCGATCGCACCGCGCTGGCGTCATCGCTGCGTGCTCGACGCTGCTGCGACTGCCCCATGGCAACCCGCTCGTAAGCCAAGGCGGTTTGCAGCACTCGCCACCCGGTGTTTGTCTCCCCGAGCATGTTGGCATGGGGAACCCGGGCCTCGGTCAGGAACACTTCGTTAAATCGGGAGTCGCCGGTCGCTTGGCGCAAGGCCCGCACTTCGACTCCTGGCTGGTCCATGGGAAAGAAGAAGAAGCTGATGCCCTGATGTTTTGGCACGTCCCAGTCGGTGCGAGCAATCAGGAGCGCATACTCGGCTTGCCGTCCACCCGAGGTCCAGACCTTCTGCCCGCTGATGATCCACTCGTCGCCATCTCGATCAGCCTTGGTTTGGATCCCAGCCAGGTCGGAGCCCGCGCCCGGCTCGGAGTACAGCAGACACATGTTCACCTGCCCCAACATCAACGGGCGAATGAACTGGTCCTTCAGCTGTTCAGAGCCGTAAGCCAGCAGCGAGTTAGCCCAAAGGTTTGCCATGTCTTGGCCGGTCCCGTCGGCCCCCACGGCCCGAAACTCGGCCTCGACGACCCGACTCAGTTTGGGGTCGAGACCTTTACCATGGCGATCGGTGGGCCAGCTTGGCGCAGCCCAACCAGAATCGACGACCAGTTCTGACCACTGCTGACGGGCTGAACCGCCGGGGGCACACTCGGGGCGCCAATTCTCGCTTAGCCATTGCTGGACGGCGCTACGGACGTCCTCGGTGACCTGATCTGACGCCACATCGGAAACTGTCATGTCGAAATGATCCACGACGCGGTCTGCCGATGCGAATCGACCTTGAGTTCGGGGTCAGAATTCAGGACCGGACAGACAATTTCTGCGGCGACCGGCGCCACGACTAGCGTAGATAGGGCCCGCTGATCGCTACAGGGTCGCTACACGCTCACCTATTTCACCGTTCACCTCGACCAACCGGTACCTAACTATGCGCCACGAACGTCAAATGGAACTGCTCGACCGGGTCGCCGACGCCGGATCTGGCATGGTTGGCCTGCACGCTCCCGAACCGCTGGTCAATCCGGCATCGGCGTATAGCGGCGCTGACCGATTTCTATTGGAGCAGTCGAAACTGTTTCGCCATGGTCCGGTTTTCTTTGCTCTGAGCGCTGAGATGAGGGAGCCCGGACAGTACCGGACCGGCGTCTTCGACAAGATTCCGATCGCCGTCGTACGCCAAGCCGATGGCGGGTTAAAGGCGCTGGTCAACGCTTGCCGTCACCGAGGGGCGCCAATTCTCGACGAGAACGACGCCAGCATCGGGGGCGGTAGCAGTCTGAAGTTGCTGCAGTGCCCGTATCACGCATGGACCTACGAACTCGACGGCGCTCTCAAGAGTCGCCCCGCCTCCCACGGTGCGTTCGATGACCTACCAGGCGAGTTCGCTAACGGCTGCGACCTCCATCAGGTGGCGGTTGCCGAGCACAGCGGGGTGATCTTCGTTCGCCCCGGTGGCCCGGAGCCGATCGACATCGAGCAGATACTCAGTGGAGTGCAAGACGACTTCGGGGACTTCGACCTCGACAAACAAATCCACGTCGAGACGAGGGTCAACACCTGGAACATGAACTGGAAGCTGGTGCTCGACACCTTCACCGAGGTGTATCACGTTCGCACCCTGCATCGAGACACCATCGGCCCGTACTTCAACTCCGACTGCATGATCTTCGAAGAGTTCGGCCCCAACATGACGGCCACGGCGTTCCGCAAGAACATGCTCGATGAAATGGACAAGCCGAGGGACCAACGCTCGATCCTCCCCTATGCCACGGTGCAGTACTTTGTGCTGCCGAATGCTCTGATCGTGTTCCAGCTCGACCATTTTGAGGTGTGGCGGATCGAGCCGATCGACGTGCGGACCACCAAGACGACCACCTCGGTGTACGCGTTGCAGGGTCCGGTCGATGATGCGCTTCGAGTACATCTGGCCAAGAACCTCGACGTGTTGCTCACGGTGACCGGCACTGAAGACTTTCCGCTGATGGAACGTATCCAAGCCAACCTCGACTCCGGCGCGCTACCCGAGGTGGTCTACGGCCGCAACGAGGCTGCGTTGAGCCACTTTCATCGCTCACTCAACGGGCTTCTGGGCCTCGGCTAACGATGAGCGAACTCTATAAGGGAACTTACATAAGGAACTGCGTGGGGAACTGCACAAGGAACTGCATGAGGCAACTGCCATGAAGCCACTTCGACTGCTGCATACCTCCGATGTTCATTTCGGTGGTGGCTTCCGGGCTCCCGAGCACGGCGATCATTTTGACGACTGTCTCTGCCCGCTGGGAGCGATCGAACGATCGGTGGCTGTTGAGCAGCCAGACGTGATGCTGGTGGTCGGCGATCTGTTCGATCATCAGCGGGTCGATGATCAGCTGGTAAAGACAGTGCTCGATCGGCTGGGAAACCTCGGGGTACCGTGCGTGATGATCGCAGGCAACCACGATGTGCACGACGAGGGCTCGGTGTATAACCGGGGCGCGGCTACCGGGGTGGTCGACGGATCGGATCTCATCTTCCTCGACGATCACGCAGGCACCACGGTTGAGCTGCTCGATGGTGCGCTGGCGCTGTGGGGCAAAGCTATGCCGATGCATGATCGCACCTTCCGACCGCTGCAAGATGTGCCGGCCCGACCCCGCGACGACGCGTGGTGGGTTGTGCTCGGCCATGGTCACTACGAAACCGAAGACCTTGGGCTCATGGGCCGCTCGTCGCCGCTTACCCCGGCCGACATCGAAGCGACCGCGGCCGACTACGTGGCGTTGGGCCACTGGCATGTTCGAACCGATGTCAGCACCGAGAACGTTCCAGCTTGGTATTCCGGTGCCCCCTACGGGCTGGCGGCCAGCGAGATGTTCAACGTGATTGAACTTCACCCTCAAGATGGCGTCACGGTCCGGTCGGTCGATGCCGGCCTGCATCCCGAGGGTTGCGCTTAGCTCAGGCGATCGTTCAATCACCGCTGTTAGGCCGGTGAGTTAGCGGGCTGAGGCCGCAGTAAAGCTCTGGTCAGCGGTTTCCGATCATCAAACGATGGTCTCAAACCCGATACGCGCTTGCTGGATCGCGGCGCTGACGCTCATGGCTGCCGCCTGTGGTGGCCCCCAGGAGACGATCGCCTCACAGGCGCTGGGAGAGGAAACGACAGACTCCACCGCCGTCTTGAGCTCATCCAGTACCTCGATGGCGCCGGCCACAAACGGCGAGGTCGAAGCTGAGCGAGACTGGGCGACCCCGAGCGCCATCGTTGCGGCGATGATGACCCCAATCGATATCGACCCGCCCGAAGGGGTAACCATCGAATCGGTCTCAGTTCATCTCTCAAAAGATGCATGGACGAGGGAGCATCTGACGATCGAAGTGGCCGCCACCTCGGAGCTCCCTCTTCAGGAGCTGGCCTGTCTTCTCAGCGAGGAACCGTTGCTCCCGGCGAAGCGGCACAGCAATCCCAACTACGGTCCTTGCGATCAGGTCATCGAGTTTCTTGTGCACGGGCGGGCCACGTTCGATCTGCCAGACCACGACTACTTCTACGACTGGTCCGATCCGATCACCAGAATCAAACCGACGGACAAAGGGTTTGAGATTGCCACCAGCACCACCGCCCGCCGCCAGAACATGAAACGCGGTGATGGTCTGTTGCATACCGACATTGCGGCGCCTCTGCACCAGGCACAGTCGATCATTGGCTACGGGACCGGTTCCAGCGGTGTCACCTGGAGGCCCAGCGAACCTCACAAGATTTCGGCCAACGTCTATTTCTCCTACCTACCTGAGTCTCATGAGCGGCTGACAGCCTGGGTCCGGGAGCGATCTGCTCCAGGCACATTCGACGACGCTGACGGCAACAGGGCGATCCTCGCCGGGGAACCGCCGATCGATATCACGTGGGACAAACTGAGCTATCGAGGCTCGATCAATCTGAACTTCGACTACGAACTCGATGATGCTGGCATCCCGCTCGCTAACCCATCGATGGCTGAGGGACCGGGACGAATCGACCTGATTTCCTGGGGCAGTTCCTGGCGGTTCGATGCCGACGGCGTTGTCGACGATGGCTGGCAGTCACCGCAGTTTGTTGGAACCGACTGGAGCCAGGGTCGGGCACCGCTGGGGCGAGCCGAAGCTCAGGTCACCCAGGTCCCTACGCCTGACGGTGGCCTCACCAGCTGGTTCCGCAGAGAGTTCACTGTCGACGACGCCTCGGCGCTCGAGTGGCTGGAGCTCGAAGCGCTCGCCGACGATGGGCTCGTCGTTTGGCTGAACGGCACCGAGCTGCACCGGGCCAACATGCCTTCGGGGCCGATCGAGCCAGGCACCTTCGCGGTCGATCGCATCTCTGGTGACGACGAACTGGTGCCGTGGCGCCAGGCCGGGCTACCGCTCGGTGGTCTGGTCGATGGCCTCAATGTGGTTGCGGTCGAAGTACACCAGGCCGCGAGCGATTCAAGCGACATTCGCTTCGATCTTCGTCTTTTTGCCAGCTAGCTGCACATACCGCTCGGCTCCGCCTAGTTGCTATGCAGATCGGTGTTCAGACCTCCCCAGTTTGATGATGCTGACGACACCGCTTCCACGGCCCCGGTCTGGCTGTTGCGGCGATACATCAGGTCGGACTGCCCTGACAGCGTGCGGGCCTGCACCACAGACCCGTCGGCCAGGCGCACTTTGGTACCAGCGGTGACATAAAGCCCGGCCTCGACGATGCAGCGATCGCCGAGCGCCATGCCGATCCCGGCGTTGGCTCCAAGAAGGCTGTTCTCGCCGATCCGGTTGACGGAGGTGCCGCCACCGGAGAGGGTACCCATGATCGACGACCCGGCTCCGACGTCGGAGTTTGCCCCAACTGTGACCCCGGGAGTCACCCGCCCCTCAACCATCGCCGGACCCAGCGTTCCGGCATTGAAGTTAACAAAGCCCTCGTGCATCACCGTTGTGCCCGGTGCCAGATGAGCACCAAGCCGGACACGATCGGCGTCGGCGATCCTGACCTCATGAGGTGAAACAAAGTCGGTCATTCGGGGGATCTTGTCGATCGAAGTTACCTGCAGGTTGTGGTCGTGATCGGCCACTCGCGATCGCAGTTCGTCGAGATGCTCCGGAAGCACCGGCCCTGCTGATGTCCACGCCACGTTGGTCAGCAACCCGAACATGCCTTCGAGGTTGACCTCATTCGGCCGCACCAGACAGCGCGACAGCAGGTGTAGCCGATAGTAGACATCGGCGGCGCTAGCCGGAGCCTCATCGATTGGCGTTACCTCCACAGCGACCGCATGGCCAACGCTCAACCCCACGGTCGCCGCCAAGCAAGAACGCTTCGGCGTGATGCCATCGGCAGGGAACCACACATCGAGAGTGACCCCCGAGTCGGCATCAACGTAGCTATGGGCTTGGGCGATCGTCATGGGCACCATTGTTACCAGGCTCAGCATCTCTGCGGCGTGGGAATTGTGACGTGGTGCGACCCGTCGGGTCTGTAGATCTTCAGGCTGCGATCTGGCAGTAGCTTGATCGACCACTGTCCTTCATGTACTCGATGATGGTGTTTTGAGCAGAGCGGAATGAGGTTGTCGAAGTCAGTCGGCCCTCCGTGCTCCCATTCCTGTATGTGATGAGCCTGACACCAGCCAATCGGAGCCGAACAACCGCTCCAGGCGCAATCGGCATGTACCGCTTTGATCGCCGCCCATTGCCCATCGGTGGCCGTGCGATACTTGCGCCCAACGTTGAGCGGCACCCCATCCTCATCGAGTGCAACCCTACGAATCAGCGCATCGCAGCACAGTCGAGCGATCGATTCAAGGGCGATATCGTGCCCACTCTCGGTCTGACGAAGCGAAGCCTCGTGGGCCCCGTTGCTCATGGTCTCGTGATCGACGACTACCAAAACCGACGCCGTGCGTCGACCGGGATCACCGCAAGCATCACCAGGACTGGTGACCAAGTCGATCAACGCGGTGGCCGCCAGGTTCTGATTCTTGGTGACTGTATCTCCCGCGGCCGCAGCGATGGAGCCCACCCGCCGATCGATTGCGTTGACCAACATCTCATACCGTTCAGGGTCGAGCATCCCGGAGAAGCGGCCCATACCTGCCCCATGGTCAAACCAATGCCGGAACTCCGACGCCGCCTGCTTGGCCTTGGTATCGCCAAGACCGTGGTCGGCCATGGCCGCATCAACGCAGCGCTTCACATGCCGATCGAACGACTCAGGCAACATGCGGGTCGCCCGCTCCACCAAATCATCAAAGTCGAACGCTGCGCGCTGTTCATCAGACAACTTGGCAGTGTGGCGGGCGATCGCATCGACGTGTTCACCCGTCGTTGCCCCAGCCGAAGCTGCAGCGCCCAACCCTTCCACCTGCTCCGCGGCAGCAGCTCGAGCGGACTCACGGCGAGCCTGGCGTGAACCAACTTCGCCCTCACCTCTCAATGACTCCTCAGCAGGCGCAGCTGCCCCTTCGGCAGCCAGGTGATTCGATCGCACACCGATACGAATCACCAATCCGTCCAGGCAGCGCTGCGCCGCCCGAACGTCGCCAAGCAGAGCCTTGAGCTCAACTTCGGCAAACTCCGACACATCGAAATCAACCAGCCGCACCGTCAACCCACGAAGCGCTAACCAAGCGTCGTCTAGACCCGAAACAGTCAAAGAAACCCCGCACTGGCCCCAGCGAGCAAGGGCCACATAAATCCTGCCCCAGCTAGGAGCGGATTCTGAATTTCAAGGGAGGCCTTGAGCCTCAAGGGGCTGCAGCAGCTGAACCAATCAGACGGCTGTCAGGTACCTGCAATCATACACGAACACTTGTTCGCCACGCAACCTGCGGGGGGAAAATTCAGTGATCACATTAAGCAGCCACCAAGCGACGGTCAGGTCATCGTCAAGGAAGCACCGCTCGAATCAAGTATCGGGGCAAATCTATGAACCGGTTGTGCCTGGGTCTCGGCTCGACGCAAGCTGGCTGGCCTTCGAGATAATCCGACTATGCCGCTACCTGCGCTCCACCAGAACGTCGACTGGTTCTGTAAAGGTCCAAGCCGGACCCCACGAACCAACCTGCGTCGACGGCTGAAGCCGCACCCCGATTAGCTCCCGCTGTGAGCCGACACCGGTAGGTCGGAGATCTCAAGTATCTCGACCGCAGATTCAACTGTCTCGCCTCGCCTGTCCGCTTCTGAAGCCAGTCCAAGACCAACCAGCAGGCCTAGACACAAGCCCAGCGCAACAGAGCGGGCGCCAGGCGCATTGCTGCGCTCGGTCGGCGGTACGGCGACTTGCACCAGTATTGCGATTCTCTCCGCCTCCACCTCGCCCATCTCTTGCAGCTTGACCAAGGTTCCAACCATGGCCTCGGCTTGAGCGGTGTTCAGCTCAAGCCTGTATTGAAGCTTGTCGGCGAGGGCGTTGTACTCGGCTTGCAGCCCGGCTGCGTGTTGTTCATTTGAGCTGAACCCGATCCGATCCTTAAGGGCGACGAGCGGAGCTTCAACCAGCTCCCGCTCTTCGGATATCTCGACAAGCCGGCTCTCTCCACTCTCGACTGCGCCTGCCACCGAGTGGACCAATTCACCTTTCTTGACCTGGATGTAGGCTTCCGCCCACGTGTTGGCATTGAGGGCCGCCTCCGGAGCGCTGGGAGCTGAAGCAGTAAATAGAAGCACTTCGGCGTCGAAGTCGGCGGTGACACGCATCTCGGGGATTTCGCCCAGCTCGGCAACAACAAGATCCACGACCGGGTCGTGCTCAGCTACCGCCATCTCGGCTATAAGTTGCCTTGACGACCGCCCTAGGTTCAGCCCCGTACGGAGCGACACCAGCGCCCCTTGGTCGATCCGAACCTTGGCCGTAGCTTCGTAGCGGTCTGCCGCTGTCAGCGAGTAAACGCTGGCCAAGCCAGCGAATAACAGCACCGGCCCCAGCACCAGAACCCAGCGCTTGCGGGCCGCAACCCACAGACCGCGCAACCCGGGTTCTCGATGGAGCGCAGATGACATAAAAAAATACTGTAGTAGTATTCAAACGCTGAACACATCGTCGCAGCCAGAAGCTCACCCTGGCCAAGGTCCAAAGCGATGCCCACTTGGCTTGGCCCGCCGGTGAGAAGGATTTTGCGGTCCGACGGCGACCTTGCCGCCTGATCTAGAGACTGGAGTCGAACCAGACTCCATCAGCCTCTCCAGCGGTACCCGCATCTGCGCCTTGATCGGCGTGGCGGCGTAACCGGCCGGCGGTTGGCGGGGCGAAGTGGGTGCCGAGAACCAGGGTTTCGGAATCGACAAACCGTTCGATCATCGCGGTACGGGTGGCCGTCGACTGTTCGGAGTCACTATCGAACCGCCAGGCCGCCAGCGTCGGGTAGGCGAACTGGATGGGGCTATGAAAGGCGTCGCCGGTTATCAGGCCACTGGCTGCACCCGACTCGATAAGCACCGAAACGTGGCCCGGGGTGTGCCCGGGCGTTGAGATCAGGCTGACCTCATCGGTAATGCGAAACGCCACATCGCCGCCCGAAACACCTGCGTCGATGTCTATTACATCGAGCACCCCAGCGTCGGCCAGCGGTTGGATCGACGGCTCCTTGACCGCCATGTGGTCGTCGCGCTCCATCTCCTCGATTTCCGGCCGGGTGACGAGATAACGGGCATTGGGAAAGGTCGGCACAACCTTGCCGTCAACGGTAACCGTGTTCCAGCCGACATGATCGAAGTGCAGGTGGGTGCACACCACAACGTCAACCGCGGCAAGCCCGCCATCGATGGTGGCGTCGAGTCGGTCTCCAAAGGTTGGGTCACCCTCGAGCGAACGCTCCGGGTCGGGGCCGACGCAGGTGTCGACCACGATGGTCTTGCCCGCCGAGCGCACCACAAACGAGTGCAGCGACAGCCGCAGCATCAGCGTCTCGTCCTGGGGTGGATCGAAGTACGGGGCGACCCATTCCCGCTGAGCCTCGATCTGTTCGGCGGTGATATCTGGCACCAATACCTTGGTCGGCAGACCGAGAATGTTCTCCTCGACTCGGACAACATCGACATCGCCGATCCGCCATGAAAGCAGCGCCGATGACGGGCTCGAAGATGACGGATCGGTCTGAGGTGCGGCCATACCACATATTGGTCGGTTACCGAACGAAGACAAAATCGCCAGGCACGGCAACTAGCTGACCGAGCGACTGCGGTCTCAGAGCCCTATCTCAGAGCCCTATCTCCCAGTCTTATCTAAGAGCACGGCGATAGCCGACGCCGATACTTGCGGCCACGAAGAGCATGACCCCGCTATGAACAAAAAGTGGCACGGTGAACCCGCCCGAAGCATCCGATAGCAGGCCGGTGATCGCTGGCCCGGTTACCCCGCCGATCTGAGCGGTGGTGAAGAACAGGCCGGTGGCCGCCGCTATACGTTCCGGCCCGACATCTCGATGGTCCATCAGCGTCAGCACCAGCAGAGGCATCAGAGCCGAGCGGGCCAGCATCGAACCGAGGAGGGCGGGGATCAAGATCAGCACCGAGTCGGCCTGCAGCGCGTTGACCGACACCGCACCGACAACCAGCGAGCCTGCCATGAGCCACGGTCGTCGGGCCGGCGTGGCGGCTCGCGGCAATAGAAATATGGCCACCAACCCACCAGCGGTTCCGAACGCGGCCCACAGGCCCGCCTCCTGGCTGGTCCAGCCAGCTTCGTTGAGGATTGCTACCAACCACTGCCCTAGCCCATGGACGTAGACAAAGTTGAGGATCGACAGCACCAGAACAAACCGCACCACCGGAATCCTGGCGATGGCCCGATAGCTAGACAGCGTGGGGCCGCCACCGGGGGCGATGATCGAGTCGAGGCCTCGCGAAACCAGGATCCACACCACAAGCGCCAGAGCGGCAAGGGCGGAGACAGCCACGCTGATCGAGCGCCAGTTCTGGTCGACAAGCGGTCCGATCACGTTGGTCGGCAGGGCCAGTCCGAGCACGCTGCCGATCGCCGGCGCCGTGCTGTACACCGCGACCGCGGTTCGGCGATCTCGGTCTTCGAACAAACTGGCGGCAACCTTCGGAGCACCGACCGAGATGATCGGGGCCCCAACTCCGAGCAACGCCACCGCTCCGAACAGACCAACCAGGTTGTCGGCAAACGCCCGACCTAACCCCGACAGCAGCATCACGAACATCGACGCCATCAGCGCTCGCCGCACTCCGAACCGGTCGATCACTCGCCCGGCCGGAATCGACGAACCGATGTAGATGAGCTGCCAGGCGCCGAGAACCAGACCCATCTCCGAGTCGCTGAGATCGAGGTCGGCCTTGATCAGCGGGACAAGCGCGCCGGTACTGGCCACGAGAAGGCCAAACGCTGCATATACCGACCAGGCTCCAGCTAGGACCGACCAGCGCCCAGGGCGCCGACCATGAATCGTCGCGGAACTAGCGGTCACCGGTCGAACCTAGCCCGACGACAGCGTCATGCAGTTACATATCTCGTGCCGCATCCAAGTCGTGTATGCAGCCGAGTCGTATTAGGCAGTCGAGCTAGACCACTCGCCACTGCACCAGCGTGAACGGAGGATCATTGTCGTTGTGGTCTTCGAAGACCGCCTCGACGTCACTCCCGATGACCACTTCTTGTAGCGGATCACCCAACAGGTTGCCGACCATACGAACATTGCCAGCCTCGGGCAGTTCGACCAGTACAACAATGTACGGGCCCTGATCGTTCAACGCCGGATGAACCGGATGGTGCGGGCGCTGCCAGCTGTAGATCTTTCCGCTGGTGGCTACATCAACCCAGCCGACATCGAAGCTCTGACAGTTGTGACACATCCACTCCGGCCCCCACTGGAAGGTCTGGCAAGAGTCACAACGCTGAACCCGAAGGACGTGTTCCCGTGCCCCACTCCAGTACGGCTCGTCAAGGCCATCACGGGCCGGGCGAGGCGCGGCCAAACCAGGCGCCAGATACGACTCGGTGGTTGAAGATGCTGTGCTGTCGCTCATGACTGGATCGCTCATGACTGGATCGTTCATGACAGGGTGTCCTCGCTTCCGTAGATTGCTGTGCTGGCCACTTCGACCATCGGACCGGCGTTGGCCAACGCCACCCTGGCGCCCTCAACCTGGTTGGTCGACGTGCCACGGATCTGGCGGATCGCTTCGATCTGCAGACCGAGGCCGTGCATGTAGCACTCGGCCAGATTTCCACCGCTGGTGTTAAGCGGCAGCTTGCCTCTCGGGGCGGTGAGGTTCTCGAAGGTCAACACCTCGTTTGCGTTTTCGTAGGTGCATAGCCCGTGTTCGATCAGGCTCATCACCACCGCGCCGGTGAAGTTCTCGTACGACTGGACCACATCAACATCACCAGGGCCAACCCCGGCTTGGCCGTAAAGGTGCGGCACCATCGTCTTGAAACTCGACGTTGCGTAGTCGGGCTGGTTGTGCACGCTGGCTCCCGACCGGTGCTCGCCGCCCTGCTGGATCGACAGTGGATAGACCGGATGGTCGGTGACGTCCTTGGCCCGGTCGGCCGACATCACGATCACCGCCGCGGCCCCGTCGTTCTCCAAGCAGCAGTCGTACAGCCGGAATGGTTCGGTAATCCACCGCGAGTTGTCGTAGGTCTCGGAGTCAAGCGGTCGACCCTGCATCACCGCCCGAGGGTTGTTCTGGGCGTGGTGGTAGGCGGCCATGGCCACCGCTTTGAGCGTGTCCGGCGAGATGTCGTGGTCGTGATACAACCGGGTTGTTCGCATGGCGTATGTCTGGGCAGGCGACATGACACCGTAGGGAACGGTGAATGCCGGCGGACCGCTGATGGAGTTGATCTGGGGACCGGAACCGAACCGGCCGAACTGGCCCTGGGCCAAGCCACGGTAGGCCACGACACAGTCGGCGTATCCGGCTGCAACCGCCGCCGCGGCGTTGCCGATGGCCGCCGCCGCGCCACCGCCACCCGAGCCCCACTGCATGACCGAGTATCGCAGCTCGGGAACGCCGAGGGCGTTGGCCAGCCGGGCTGGCATGTTTCGGTCATTGCTGTATGAGCAGAACCCATCGAGCGTTCTTGGGCTGATCCCGGCGTCTTCGCAGGCGGCCATGATGGCCTTCAACACCAGTTTGAACTCCGGGTCGGGAGCCTGACCTCGCTTGTAGTAGGTCGTCTCACCGATCCCAACGACGGCGACTCTCCCCTTAATCGTGTTATTCATACGCTGCCTCCATATATCTTCGTGCTGGGTATCTTCGTGCTGCTAGCTGCTTCTGGTTAATCGATTGGCTGGTCTTCGAGCTTGAAATAGTCCGGCTTGCCGAGGGGCCAGTATTCGCCCCATACGTGCTCGCCCCCGGTGATCTCCAGATGGGTGCCGGTTACAAAGTCACCGGTTGGGCCTGCCAGGTAGGCCGCCCCCTGCGCCACATCCCAGACATCACCAAGGCGCCGCATCGGATTGTGGCCGAAGCTGGCCTTCGCTTCCGGCGGGTAGGTCTTCAAGCCTTCACTGGCGATCACGCCAACAGCGATCGAGTTGACCCGAATGTTGTGGGGCGCCCACTCCACAGCCAAGGATCTGGTCAGCGCCACTCCCCCGGCCCGCGACGCCGCGGTATGAGGAATGCCGACCGAGGCTCGACCCTGGATGGTCGAAATGTTGACAAGGTTCCCCGGTCGGCCTTCGGCCACCCAGCGTCGAGCGGCAGCCTGCATGACATACCAGGTGCCGTAGAGATTGGTTTCGACGACGGCGTTCCAACCCTTGGGTGAAATGTCGAGCGCCGGGCTGGTGAACTGCCCGCCCGCGTTGTTGAACGCATGGTCGAGCCGACCGTAACGATCCCAGACCTCGTCGACTAACTCCGCTACCTGCTCTGGCTCTCGGATGGTCATCACCTTGGTATGCACCGGAACGTCGATGCTCGACAGCCGTTCGGCCAGCAGGTCAAGCGACTCGGGTGTGCGGCCGCAGGCCACGATGGTGGCGCCGAGCCGACCGAACAGGGTGGCCATCGCGGTGCCGATCGCTCCACCTCCACCGGTGATCAGCATCACCTGATCCTGGAATAGTCCATCGCGGTAGGCGATCGGCAGCGCCACCAACTCTTCGAAACTATGGCTGTGATATGGGTCGTGCTTCTGCTCTTCTGACAAGGCTCTCAGACTCTCACCGTTGAAACCGCGTTGTACAGTTCCCACCGAACACTTCGTAACCTTCCGATAAAGCATCGGCCGCGCAAGCTGCATTACGATGCTCGGCCATGCGAATCAAAGCAGTAGTTCAGGCCACCATTGCATTGGTGATCGGTCTCGTTTTGGGTCTTGCCGGGAGTTACGGCGGCGAATCGGTGGGCGGAGTCAGATTGTTCTTCGCCTTCGTGGTCTTGGCATTCGTCGTCCAGTGGGTCGTCTACATCCCGTCATACCTTTCCCAGACGGAGCATTTCTTCGACCTGACCGGTTCGCTGACCTACCAGTTGCTGGCACTGCTGGGAATCGTGCTGACCAACGTCCGCGATGCCCGCACCATCATCTTGGCGTTGATGGTTGCCGTGTGGGCTATCCGACTTGGTCTGTTCCTGTTCCGGCGGGTTCGGGCTGCCGGCAAGGACGGCAGATTCGACAAGCTCAAAACCGACTGGGCGCTGTTCCTTATGACCTGGACGGTTCAGGGGCTATGGATCACCTTCACTGCCGCGGCCGCCCTGGCTGCCATTACCTCGGGCGACAAGAGGAGCCTGGGCATCGTCGGGGTCATCGGCATCATCGTCTGGGCCATCGGATTCGGCATCGAGATCACCGCCGACGCCCAGAAGTCGACGTGGCGGGCCCAGCCCGGCAACGAATCGAAGTTCATCACCGTTGGCCTCTGGGCCTGGTCACGGCACCCCAACTACTTTGGTGAATTCCTGCTGTGGGTCGGCGTTGCCATCCTGGCGCTGCCCGCGCTGGCTGGCTGGCAGTATGTGACGCTGCTGTCGCCGGTGTTCGTTTACCTGCTGTTGAACAAGGCGAGCGGGGTACCGATGCTAGAGAAGCGGGCCGACACGAAATGGGGTGGTCAACCGGCATACGAGGCCTACAAGTCACAGACCCCGGTGTTCTTTCCCCGGCCACCTCGCTCGGCGACCTAGAAACCCCACTCGTTGGGACCGGACGCCATCACCGACCTAAGATCGGTCGATGGCTGGATTTACCTACAAGGCGTCACCGCTAGCGGTCACAGACGAGATCGCCGAGTCGCACCGGATGGCATGGCAGATGCTCGCCCAACCCGGCACCTGGTGGACCGGCTCCGAACGGCTGGCGATTGCCGAACGAGCGAGGCAAATGTTCGAGCTGCGAGCCACCCCTCCGTGGCTCCGCAACGCCGATCAGGTCGCACCTAGCGCCGTCGCCGTGCTCTCGGAGCCAACGGTCGCAGTAGTAGACAAGATGACGCTCGACGCGGGCAACATCGATCGTGAATGGGCCGCCAAGGCCATCGCCGATCTCGGGGACGGACCCTACGTCGAGCTCATCGGGGTGGTGGCGACCATCGTGATGATCGACGTGTTCGCCGAGGCGGCCGGCGTTGACAAAGCGGCTCTACCCTCCCCCGTCGATGGCCAGCCGTCGAGCGAACGCCCGGACGGGCTGGGAGACATCGGGGCTCATGTGCCGGTACTCGAGCCGTTTCCCGCGGCAAACGTTGCCCGTGCACTAAGCCTGGTGCCGGAGGCGAACAAACTGTTCCGCACGGTCTCGGTGCCGACCTACTCGGCCCCGGGTTTCGCCGCGTTGCAGTGGGACACGCCCCTCAGCCGACCCCAGGTTGAGTTGGTGGCCTCACGGGTGGCGGCGCTGAACGAGTGCTTCTATTGAACGACCGCCCATACCACGCTGCTCCGTGTGACCAGCGAAGATGCCGGACTAGATGTCGATTTGGCTAGCACCGTTGAGTCGGCAGACGAAGCGAGAGCCGCCGAGGATTCATCGGGTATCCCCCATGGTGGCTTGCTGATGGAATTCGCCGAAGCGGTGGTACGACGATCCGATCAAGTCGATTCGCTACGAAGTGCACTGGTCGAATTGCTCGGTCCGGAGGCCACCGCTCACGCCGCGGCCACCATCACCGCGTTTTCCGGATTGGTCCGAGTAGCTGACGGAGCTGGCATCCCGATCGATGATGGGCTGGCATCGGCCAGCGTCGACACCCGCCAGGCGCTTGGGCTGCATAGCTTCGGCGGGGCTAACAATTCGGTGGTCGACGACATCGCCGCCGCCGAGTTCACCTCGATCGACGCCCTGTTCGACAACTCGGCAACCAGCAGCTGACCGTCAGCGATTCGCCGCCACCGGATGACGGTTCGGCGACCGCTAGACCAGGTTGAATCTGGTGCCACAGATGTCGATAGTCTCGCCGGCGCGCCCACGATCGGTGGCAGCCAGATCCACTGCGGCCAGGCCATCGCCACGACCATCGGTGGCCTCGACAAAGCGAATGGTTGCATCGCTGAGCACGATCTCCCGGCCGTCGGCCTGCTCGCCATCAACTTTGTTGCCGCCCAAATCGTGGGCCAGCGCACGAGCCCACCGGCTGGCCATCTCGTCAGGATCATCGGCCTGAATCTCAATGGCTGTGAGATCGTTCACCACATCGGTTCTGCTGTGGTATTCCCAGTCGTAGCCTGCCCAACCCCAGCTCTCCGGCGGGTCGGACTGGTCGATCGACAAGATCGCCCCGCCGACGTCTTTTGGATGCAGGTGTATGCCATGGATACGAGCGGGCGATTCTCCCGGCGCCATCGTCGGTTGTACGGTGCCACCGTCATGGACGATGCGGAAACCATCATCGATCACCCGAGACCGTTCCCGATCCAGATCATCGGTTTGCACCAGCACCATGTAGCCGCCGTCGCCGCCTCGGCGCTCAAGAAAACGTTCGGCGGTGGTTCCCGGTTGGCGTGGCACCACTACTTCGAGGATGTGGTCGCCGATCGGGTACAGCCCGTGACGCAAACCGAAGCCGGCCAAGCCGGGATCTCGGTAACACATCTCCAGACCAAGCTGCTGAATGAGCGCCTCTTCAACAGAACGAAGATCGGAGGCGACAAGGGCGATCTGACGTAAACGCATCGCCTGAACATAGGCCATGCGGTGGCGTCAGCCCAAGCCCCCTACACGCTCGGTGCATACCTAGCGCATCTCGAAGCCGCGCTTGGCCAGGAACTCCTTCATATGGGGACGACGCTCGCCACCGACCAGGCCAGCCATCTCCTCGGTCCACGACGAGTCCTTTGTGCCACCGGAGCGGGTCCGGTAGTACTCCCGCAGCGTCTCGTCGTACTGATTGATCAGTTCGGTGTCGTTCTCGTCGCGGTAGACGTCGTCTTTGAGCACAACATCGAGCGGCAGCCGAGGCTTGACCTCGGGATCCTGGTCAGGCTCACCAATACATAGCCCGAACACCGGGTATACGTGATCTGGCAGTTCAAGCACGTCGGCCACGGTCTGCGGGTCATTGCGGATCGCTCCGATGTAGCAAATCCCCAGCCCCTGCGCCTCGGCGGCGACGACGGCGTTTTGTGCGGCCAACGCAACATCGACGGTGGCGATGATGAACTGTTCGGTCATACCCGACGACATTGAGCCGCCGGCCATCTCGCATGCCTTCTTGGTTCTGGCCAGATCGGCGCACCAGACGGTGAACGCTCCTGCGGTCTCGATCTGCTGCTGACCGCCAGCAACAGCGGCGATCTTCGAGCGGCTGTCGGCATTGCGAACCCGAATAACGGTGGTGGCCTGCAAGTTGCTGGATGTGGCCGCCGCTAGGCCGCTGCGGACGATGTCGTTGAGAGTTTCGTCGGCCAGCGGTTCGTCGACGAACTTTCGGATCGAACGATGAGCTCGGAGCAATTCGTGTATTTCGTTCACAGCTCGAACGCTAGCCGCAGCTCCCTGGCCAGCCACAACAGCGGCTTCGTTCAGGCCTTTTTGCCAGTGGTCCCTTGAGTGGCTATTACTAGATGACTCGGCGGTTGATCAGTAGTGCGACGTCCAGACCCCCGGTTCAACGCTTGTTCGCTAGAGGCTGCATCCTATGAGAGTTACCGTTCCAACGATCGCCAGCCGTCTGTCGCAGTACACCGGCCTTGGCGCACGCTCAGAATCACGCCAGCCGTCGCCGTGGCTTGATGCGCCAACACTACCTATTGGTCATCCGTCGCTTGGTTTGCGCAATCGGTGGAACATGCTTGGCACCGCCGACATGGTTGGGGCCGTGCCGATCGCTCTCCGAGCTCTCGGCGAGGATCTTGTGCTGTGGCGAGATGGTGCTGGTCGTGCCCGGCTAATGGCTGACTATTGTCCGCATCGCGGCGCGCGTCTCTCACTGGGCGACATCGTCGATGGCCAGCTTCAGTGCTGGTATCACAACTGGCGTTTCAACGGCGATGGTCAATGCACCTGGGTGCCATCCCAGGGCGGCGCCTGCACGCTGGCCGACAAGACCCGAGTCGACGGGGTATATCCGGTGGAGGAACAAGCTGGCTATCTGTGGGCCTGGATAGGTGAATCCGCTCCAGAGCCGTTGGCACTGCCAGAAGAGTTCACCGACCCGCAGTGGTCGTCGTTCCCCGAATCGGTTGAGTGGGGCGCCAACTGGATGCTCGCTCTTGAGAACCTGGTCGACCTTATGCATGCGCCGTTCCTGCATGCCCGTTCGATCACCCTTGGCGGCGGCGTGACCGACGATCGAGTCATGGTGACCGATCACGACGACGGCTTTGAGGTCACACGCAAGAACCAGGCGGGCGTGAACTTCGACTGGATCGACGTGCACCTCGGTGCGCTCCCCTATGTAAGACTCGACATTCCTCTGCCGCCCAGCGCAGGTCCCGGCCCTCCGCTTCGCATCCTCGGATTCCTCCTGCCCCGTGACAACGACTCGACCCTGGTGCACTTTCCTCGATTTCGAGCGGTCCAGGGTCGTGAGCGGCGGATCTGGCGTTTGTTGTACAACCTGAGACTCCGCGGCACCCATCTCCACGTACTCAATCAGGACAAACGCATGCTGGAAAGTATGCGTACCACCGAAGAAGCCCGGAAGAATGAGCATCTGGCCCAGGCCGACCGGCCGGTCCTACATTTGCGCCGAACACTTGAACCCAGGTTCGAAGCGCAGCGCCAACAGATCGCACGAGCCACCGAAGTGGCCATCCGGGGTGAGCGATGACAACCCCCTGGTATCTAGAACACGGGCCGTCCGACGGCCCGCTCCTGCTCTGCCTCCACGGCATCGGATCTTGCGGGTCGGCCTTCGATGCCCAAGCGTCGTTGGCCGAAGCGACCGGCCGACACCTGGTGGCGTGGGATGCACCGGGCTATCGCCACTCGCCGGACCCTGACCAGCCGTTTGATCTCGACGACTGGGCAGACGCAGCCGCCGACCTCATCGACGAACTCAGTTCCGACGGCACCGCTGATGTGTTGGGCGTTTCCTGGGGTGGCGTTACCGCAACCCGGCTGACCCTTCGCCACCCCGAAAAAGTTCGTAACCTGATCCTGGCCGACTCATCGACCGGTTCTGGTACCTCGCCAGAGCGGGCCGCGGCCATGCGAGGTCGAGCCGACTCGGTCGACGGTTCAGGGCTTGGTGACTTCGCTCGATCCCGCGCTCCTCATCTCCTAACCCCAGAAGCATCGGCCGAGCTCTGCGAACGGGTGGCGGTCATGATGATCGACAGTGTTCGCCAGCCCTCGTACCGGTGGGCCTGTAACTCGATGGCCGATACCGATCACGGACCTCGGTTGAGTGAGATCGGCGCCCGCACCCTGGTAATCGTCGGTGAACACGACGAGGTCACGGTGCCTGCCCGCTCACAAGAGCTGGCGGCCGGGATTCCCAATGCAACGATGGTGACGGTGCCCGACGCTGGGCATCTGGCGAACCAACAACGGCCCGAAATTTTCAACGCTGCCGTAGCCGAGTTCCTCACGACCACCTGACCCTTACGATCATTTGAAAGGCCCCCATGAGTGACAATGACCCCATGAGTGACAATGAGCTAGAAGCATCCATCGATTCGATGCTGGCAACCCGAGACAGTCGCAGCGAAGACTGGGACACGCTGGCCTTCCAAACCAAGGCCGGCCCCGAATACCGGCGAGCCCAGATCCGCTACATGGGTTCCGGCGGCACCGGCAACCACGAGGCGGACGAGAACATCATCCCCGCCGAACACTTCACCTTCTCCAACATGTTCCTGCCGCCCGGTGCGGCCGGCCCCGAGCACACCCACCACGATGTCGNNACACTTCACCTTCTCCAACATGCTGCTGCCCCCGGGCGCGGTTGGCCCGGAACACACTCACCACGACGTCGAGGAAGCCTTCTTTGTCCTAGAGGGGCAACTCGAAGTGACCATCCATGACGGCGAAGCATCGGCCAGCCGGGTTCTCGGCTACCGAGACTTCATCCGGGTGCCGGCAAACGTTGCCCGCAGTCTCAAGAACATCGGCGATACCGAAGCGCTGTTCATCGTGATGCTCGGTACAGGTAAGCCCC
>JBOEHD010000027.1:0-149 GCA_050633745.1 Acidimicrobiales bacterium | reverse complement strand
ACGTCGACGGGCAATCACATGAGGGCGTCCGCGTGACTTCTTTACAAGGTCGGCGCGTCGTGGTGACCGGTGCAGGGCGGGGGCTTGGCTTTGCCATGGCCGAGGACCTGTGTCGATCAGGGGCGCGCGTTGTCGTCGCTGAAATCGAC
>JBOEHD010000026.1:0-7444 GCA_050633745.1 Acidimicrobiales bacterium | reverse complement strand
ACGAGAACATCGCCACCTTCGAAGACGACGGCGGGGCATACAACCAGGCCGACGCCGAGGGCTTCATCAAGCTCAACGCTCTCCGGCTGCGGACCCTGGCCGCGAAGCGGGGGATCGGTCAATGACCAGCGGTAGCGACGACGGGGATTCGATTCTTGGCGAACAAACCCTGTGGCACGGCCGCTTTCAAGGCGGTCCGGCCGAAGCGCTGATGGCCTTCACCGCCAGCCTGCCCTTCGACGTGCGGCTGGCCCGCCACGACGTGCAGGGTTCGAAAGCCCACGTCCGAGGCTTGGCCAGGGTCGGTCTGCTGAGCGCCGAAGAAGAATCGCAGATCCTTGCCGCCCTCGATCAGACCGCCGCAGAGTTGGCGTCGGGAGGCTTCACATTCGTGGACTCCGACGAGGACATCCACACCGCCATCGAGCGGCGGGTGACCGAAATCGCCGGATCGGCAGGCGGCAAGCTCCACACCGGCCGCAGCCGCAACGACCAGGTGGCCACTGCCTTCCGGCTCTGGGTCACCGAAGCGCTGGTTGGTACCGCCGAAGGTGTGCTGGCATTTCAACGGGTTCTACTGTCGAAGGCCCAAACGGCTGGCGATGCCTACCTGCCCGGCTACACCCACCTGCAGCGGGCTCAACCGGTTCCGCTGGCCCATCACCTTGCTGCTCATGCCTGGTCGCTAGGTCGCGACGTCGATCGTCTGTTGGATTCGCTGGCCAGAACCGATGTTTCTCCGCTGGGAGCTGGTGCGCTCGCCGGAACGTCGCTGCCGCTCGACCCGGCGGCCACCGCCGCCGATCTCGGTTTCACATCGGTGTTCGAAAACTCACTCGACGTCACAAGCGACCGTGACTTCGTGGCTGAGGCATTGTTTTGTCTGGCCATGATCGGCATTCATTTGAGCCGCATGGGCGAGGAATACGTGCTGTGGTCGTCCTCGGAATTCGGTTTTGTCACCCTCGATGATGGTTTCTCGACCGGTAGCTCGATGATGCCGCAGAAGAAGAACCCCGACATCGCCGAACTCACTCGAGGCAAGAGCGGACGGTTCATCGGCAACCTCACCGCCATGCTGGTGACTCTCAAGGGCATGCCGCTGGCCTACAACCGTGACCTGCAGGAAGACAAAGAGTCGCTGTTTGATTCGGTCGATCAGATTGGCCTGGCGCTGACGGCGCTGGGCGGCATGATCGACACATGCACCTTCAATCACCAGGTCATGGCTGCTGCCGCCGACGATCAAACCGCGCTGGCTACCGACCTGGCCGAGATTCTGGTCGAGTCTGGCGTGCCGTTCCGTGAGGCTCACGCCATCGTCGGTGCGCTGGTGCGCGAATCGCTTGCCGGTTCGTCGAGTTTGGCCGAACTGGTGACAGCGTCGCCTTCGTTCGACGATTCGGTGGCTGGTTTGTTCGATCCAGGGGCCGCGGTGGCTCGACGGCAGAGTCCCGGTGGGGCTGGGCTCGACCCGGTCGCCGTCCAATTGAAGAATCTGGCAGCCAAGATCGATGCCGACACCGACCGGGTGGCTTCGGCCAACGCCGCTGGGCTCGGTGCCTCATAGGGTCGGCCTTGCTCGACCAGCGAGCACTCGACGTTGCACCGCTGCTGCTTGGCGCAGTGCTTCGGGTTGGTGAGCGGGCCGGTCGGATCGTTGAGGTAGAGGCGTACGAGGGGTCAGATGACGCTGCCAGCCATGCGGCCCGGGGCCCGACACCCCGCAGCGGTGTCATGTTTGGGCCACCGGGATTCCTCTACGTGTACCGGATTTACGGGATGCACTGGTGCGCCAACATCGTCTGCGGCCCCGAGGGGGAACCGGGGGCGGTGCTGATCAGGGCACTCGAACCGCTCGACGGTGTCGACCTGATGTGGGCTGGCCGCCCTAAGGCCCGCAAGATCACCGATCTCTGTTCAGGGCCGGGCAAGCTCTGCGCCGCCATGGGGATCGATGGAGATCACGACGGCGTCGATCTGCTGTCGCCCGACAGCCCGGTAACCCTCGAGATTTCAGCCGAGCCGGGTAGCCTCGCCGTGCTATTCGGCCCCCGGGTCGGCATTACCAAGGCCACCGAAAGGCCCTGGCGGTTCGCCGTCTCCGGCAATCCTCACGTCAGCGGCCCCCGACTGACCTCGACGTTGAAGTAGACGGAATAGCTCCGGTCAGTGGGCTGCCAGCCTCGCTATAGGCTGGCGACGTGGCTTTCTCGATATTCGCCGCCGGCGACCCGGCTCTCAGCCCTCGATTCGACGATCTTGAGTTGGCGGTCAGCCAGGTCAGGACGGCCGAGATCTTCGATCCGGCAACTGTTCAGGCGCAGGCCGAGGTCTTGGCCTTCTGCGCTGACCATCGCGATGCCCTGCATCGCAACTGCCTGACCGGGCATCTCACGGGCTCGGCACTGGTGATTAGCGCTACCGCAGATCAGACGCTGTTGCTTCATCACACAAAACTCGACCGCTGGCTACAGCCTGGCGGTCACGCCGACGGCGACGGAAACCTAGCTGGGGTCGCGCTGAAGGAAGCGACCGAGGAGACCGGGATCGAGGGGCTGCGGGTGGTTACTCCGGCGGTCGACATCGATATTCATGTCATACCGGAGCGAGGTGATGTGCCAGAACACCTGCATCACGATGTTCGATTTGTTGTCCTGGCACCGCCGGGAGCCCGGGTCGATCACAACGAGGAGGCGCTCGATTTTCGGTGGGTCGGCGGCGACGACCCGGTTCTTTCTGAATCCTCGGAACTGCTGCGGTCGGTCACCCGGGCTCTTGCTGTCGCGGTCACTCTAGATCGCCGCTAGCACTTAGGTCCGACCAGCCAGATCTGAATCGCAAACCGAGCGATTGGCTAGACGTCGGCCGGTGAGGCGCAGGAAGTCATCAGGTTCGTGTTTGCGAAGCGGGTGATGCGCTTGTCGAGTCGTTCAGCGACCCCGGTGTCGGTGATTAGGAAGATCTCGTTTGGGTCGGCCTGGAGTCGGTCGGCGTAGTCTCGGCGATCGTTCAAGATGACCTGCCAGTCGCTCAGCCAGGCGTTAAAGATCCGGTTGTCTCGTTCTTCCACCGTTGTCAGCGTTGCTAGTTCCGAGACCATGACCTCGAACCGATCGGTCGCCTGGCGGATCTGGGCGGCCCGTTCTATCTCATCTGCGGCCTGAATGGCGTTTGGCAGCGCGGCGACGTCGGCGACGCCTGCGGCACAGATGGTTTCGGCGGCTGCGGCCATGTCTCGGTCGGCGAGAAGGTCGGGCCGTTCGCGATCGGCAAACCCGGAGTAGGCATAGGCCCACACGCCGAAACTGGCTGCCACCAGCAGGCCAGCGCCGACACGAAACAACTTTTGCCCCGCTGTTAGGGGAGGTGAGGGTTGCTCAGCTTCGGCGCCTGCATCGGGTTCGAAAGTACGCATGGCTGCTCAGCGTACTGGGGCGATGATTCTTCGCCGGGCCAAAATGGAGCAGCCGTCAAAGTTCACACCGTTAAGCTGTGCTCCATGTCCACCGATCCACGTCTTCTCGACGATTTGGTTGCTCGCGGCCTTGTGCACGACACAACCGACCGTCAGGCACTTGCCGAACGCCTACAACAAGGCCCGGTAACGGTGTATTACGGCGTCGATCCAACCGCCCCGAGCCTGCATGTCGGCAACCTGATCGGCCTTCTGACCCTCAAACGTTTCCAGATGGCCGGCCACAAACCGCTGCCGCTGGCCGGCGGAGCCACCGGCATGATCGGCGACCCGTCCGGTAAATCCGCCGAGCGAAACCTGCTCGATGATGATGCCCTGGCCGACAACCTGGCCGGAATTGTTCCGCTGTTGCGTAAATTCATCGACTTCGAGACCGGTGACAACGCAGGCAAACTGCTCGACAACCGAGCCTGGACCGTTTCGACCTCGCTTCTCGATTTCCTACGCGACGTCGGCAAGTACGTCACCGTCAATCACATGGTGGCTAAGGAGTCGGTCAAGAATCGCATGGAGGGCGAGGACGGCATTTCGTTCACCGAGTTCTCGTACATGCTGCTCCAAGCCAACGACTTCTTGTGGCTATTTGAGAACGAAGGCTGCGAAATGCAGATCGGCGGCTCAGACCAGTGGGGCAACATCTCCCTCGGTGTCGATCTCATTCGGCGCCGAACGGCCAAGAAGGCCCATGCTCTGACCTGGCCGCTGTTGCTGCAAAAGGATGGCTCCAAGTACGGCAAGACCGCAGGCGGCGAGACGATCTGGCTCAGCCCTGAACTTATGTCGCCGTACCGGTTCTACCAGGCGTGGATGCAGGTCGAGGACGATGAATTGCGCAAGCTGCTGCTGTGGCTGACCTTCATGCCAGTGGAAGAGATCGACACGGTCGTCGCCGATCATGGCGTTGAGCCTCATAAGCGGGCAGGTCAGCGTCTCCTGGCCAATGAGCTAACGTCGTTGGTCCATGGGGATGATGCTGCCGCATCGGCGGTCGAAGCGTCCGAGGCAGTATTCGGTGGGCCGGTTGCAGATTTGAAGGCCGCTACCTTCGCCATGCTGGCCGAAGAGATTCCAACCACCGCCCTCGACCGGTCAAGGCTCGACGAAGCCGACAACCTGATTCCGCTGCTGGTTGATGCAGGCGCTGCGGCATCGAAGAGCGAGGCCGCTCGGTTGCTTAAGCAGAACGGCATCGCTTTGAACGACAGCAAAGTCGACGGTGACGCAGTGATCGATCGCAGCACTCTGCATCACGATCGGTTCTGCCTGGTCCGCAAGGGCAAGAAGTCGATGTATCTACTCGACTTCGGCGCCTAGTCGCCGTCGAACACCCAGCCCCACCAGCGAAGCTGCCAGAGACACAGCGCAGCTGCAGGACACACAGCGCAGCTGCAAGACATACAGCGCAGCTGTGGGGGCGCAGCTACCAGCGAGGCTGGTCTGCCCCCGGCTTGCTTGGTCCGCGGTCCCAGGCGGGCACTGTGCCCTCTATGCGGCCGGGTTGGCCGACGTGGCGGAGCTCGCCAAACGGTGAAGGTCGGGTCTCAAGAAACCTGGCGACGGTTTCATCGTCTGGCTGCTCGCCTGCTCCGGTGTGGTCTCGGCCGAACGAAGCCAGCCAGTTCCGCGTTGTCAGCAGTGAGGCATCGATCGTTTGAGCCGCTGGGCCATCGTGCCGTCTGGCGAGGGCTCCGACCACACCGAGGGCCAAGAGATAGCCGGTGCCGTGGTCGAGGAACTGGCAGGGGAGCGGACGGGGTTTCGGGGAATCGAAGGCCTCGGTCTCGCTGGCCACGATGCCGGTGGCGGTCTGGGTTATCGAGTCGAAGCCTCGGCGGTCGCCCCATGGTCCGTCGCTGCCGAAGGCATTGAGCGAACCGATGACCAGAGTTGGGTTGGCCTCGAAGAGATCTTCGTCGTCGAGTTCGTAGCCGGCCAGCGCTCCGGGCCGGAACCCGGTAACGACCACATCTGCTTCCGCAACCAGCTCCAGGAGCGTTTCCCGCCCCTCGGTTGTGGTGATATCGCAATGAGCGAACCGTTTGCCGAGGGTGGTGTCCGGCAAGATGGAGTCGACGACCGGCAGGTCGGGAGCGCCGATTCTGATCACGTCGGCTCCGTAGGCGGCGAGAGCCTTGCTGCACACAGGTCCGGCGATGACCCTGGTCATGTCCAACACTTTGACCCCTGAGAGTGGGCGGCCGGGCTCGGCGGCAGGAAGCGGCTGACCGGTCGACGTGCCGCTGCGGCCAGAGACGAGCGGCGGTCGACCGTCGATGTGTGCGGCGTGCGGGTGCTGGTTCCACTCATCCATCGATCGCAGGGCGGCGGCGATTCCGCCGGCGTCGATCACAACCTGCTCAAGTTCGAAGCGTCCGGCCGTGGCAACTACAGCCTCGACCGCCGATCGGTCATCGCTTGACCCACAACCGGTGGCTTTCAGCAGGGCGTCACGGTGGTGGACGAAGTTGGTGTGGAACTGAATGAAGCCGTCGACGGTGGCGTAGTGGCCGGACAGCTCATCCCAGAGCTTGGGTGCGTCGCCGAGTCGGAGATGGCGCTCGCTTTGAAAGGCGATGCACGTTTCGAGCGAGTCGACCTCGATTCGTCGGGTGCCTGGCGGCTGGTTATCGGGGGAGCGGATGGTGGCCAGGTGGCCAACCGCGGCAGAGAACGCTCCGACCAAGGCCTGCGCCCCGGCGGTCACCTTGAACGATGACGGGAGTGCGACCTCTGGCCCGGTGAAAGCGAGCCCGTCGCCCGCCGATGCCGGCACGCCCGCCATCTCCATGAGTTCGACGCTCTTGGCACGCAGTTCTGAATATGACTCGGTCGCCCCCAGATTCGTGGCGCTCGACTCTCCAAAACTCCTCGCTCTAAAACTCCTCGCTCTAAAACTCATAGCGTGAGTCTCGCGCAGATTTGTCGATCGGTCCCGTGCTGTTGGCTCAGTCACTGTTGCGCTAACGTCGCCCATCGGCAGAGAAATTACACCGTTGTAGTTGGCCCTGACAGCCTCAAACAGCGAGATTTTGAAAAAGGTCGAACAAAAAGTCTGCAGCGAGGTTGTTGGACCTGCTGTGCGTAGTTAAGGTAGTCAATCGCTTCACCGGCACGAGCAAAGCGGACAGCAAGTCTGTCCAGCTCGGAACCGCACTGAAGCCAGCCCCGTAGTTGTTCGGCCCACTTGAGCGATCACCACCAGCAGAGCAATCTGCTAGAGGAATCGCTTCCGGGCCTTCTCTGCTGCGGGTGGAACTCTCACCAGGGTTTCTCAGCTACTTGAAAACGGAAGAGAGGATGTACGCAGCGTGTGCGGAGTATCCATACAGCCAATGCTTTGAGCACGGCGACCGCAAGGTTGTCGAGTGATGAGCAAGTATTGATACCCCGTCAAAAAGAAATAAGCCTGGTTCCGATCTCGACTCATTTTCCTTTGTCGAACGGAACCGCTGAGTGTGGGCTGGCGCCCATGACTCAGCAACGGATCTGGCAACTTGGAAGCGACCCCCGAAAGGCGGTTGCCTAAGGGTTGCCTAATGATTCTCTAATGGAGAGTTTGATCCTGGCTCAGGATGAACGCTGGCGGCGTGCTTAACACATGCAAGTCGAACGAACCCGATCTTCGGATCATATGGGTGAGTGGCGAACGGGTGAGTAACACGTGAGAAACCTGCCCCGAAGTTTGGGATAACTCAGGGAAACTTGAGCTAATACCAGATACCCCTGACTGATCGAGTGATCGGACAAGGAAAGATTTATCGCTTTGGGAGGGTCTCGCGGCCTATCAGCTAGTTGGTGAGGTAACGGCTCACCAAGGCATTGACGGGTAGCTAGTCTGAGAGGACGAATAGCCACACTGGGACTGAGACACGGCCCAGACTCCTACGGGAGGCAGCAGTGGGGAATCGTGGACAATGGGTGCAAGCCTGATCCAGACATGCCGCGTGTGTGATGAAGGCCTTAGGG
>JBOEHD010000025.1:2086-60840 GCA_050633745.1 Acidimicrobiales bacterium | reverse complement strand
GCGCGCAATTCACCTCCTGGGCATTCTCACAAAACATCCGTGCAAGCGGGCTCATCCAATCGCCCGGCTCGCTGGGCGACGCCTACGACAACGCCGTCGTTGAATCGTTCTGGGGCTCAATGCAGATCGAACTACTAAAACCGCAAGATATGGGATACCAGGATCGAGCTGACAGCGGCGATGGTCGACTGGATCGAAGCGTTCTACAATCGTCGACGACGGCACTCATCGCTGGGCTACATCTCGCCGAACGAATACGAACGCCGACACCAACAACCCAAAGCCGCCTAACCCGCACAAACCAGGACCGGCATATGGGGAACACGCCACCTGGACCGACTATCAGCGACAGCTCACTGGGCCCCGCGAATCTGGCGGTTCTCGACGCCAATCTGAGCCGGGGACCCCTGTGATCGATGGACCTACGCGAGTTGCCAGCTTCTCCTCGGACTTGGTGATGTGACCGCGCTCGGCTCCGCCGGCTTTGGCGGCGAACCGGCAAGGTAAGCCCACGTAGTGGCCACCCGGACCGAGTTCAAGATCCGCTCAAGTCGCTAAGCTGCCAGTGGGCTTGGCTGGCTCGATGGCCAAGCTCCAGCCCTCGAAGCTGACAAATACGCACCGAGCGCACCCAAACCCTCCGTCCGCGCTGCCTGAATCACCTTGCCCGGAAGCATGTAAGCATCGTGTGGCCAGTCCTCGCTCGGCCTACCAAAGCGCCTGGGGAGGCCGCACGATGCGGCAGGTCTGCAACTGCCTTGTCTCGCCTCAAGACTATCGAGGCGAGCGAGGCCACCGGCAGCGGCTCGGTCCAAATACGGACCAACTCAAGATCAAAAAGCTCTGCCAAACGGCGCATTTGCTTCGGCGACCAATGAGTCATGTGATGAGGAGGGTAATCCAGCGGCTCCGAGGCAAAGGCCGCCCGGAATCGATTCCGATTTGGCACCGACAGAAACAACCTTCCGTCAGGTTCGAGGCAGGAGAGTGCAGACTCGACTAACGGGCGGACGTCCTCAAGATGCTCCATAATCTGGAATGCACAGACAACTGAGAACTTCGTTGAGAGGCCAAGTTCAGCCGCAGTCGTCCCATGTACAGCAAGACCGCGCTTCTTTGCCTCAATCACAGCGGATGGATTAAGGTCAACTCCCTCAGCACGATCTACTGTTGGGGCGATTTTGGCCAAAAAGTCCCCCCTGCCCGCTCCAATATCGAGAACAGTATCTTTTTGTCCAAGTTGGTCCAGGACAACTTGAAACTCGAAACGACTAGTCCGATAATGCAAATCACTAGACATCAGTTGTTGGTAGTAGTCTGACGACCCGGGTACCGCACCGCGAAACCAATCCAATTCGCAGCCTAGGCACCGCACTAGGTCGATCAGCTCGTTCGGGCTATGAGCATCGACAGTCTCCGGACTAAACGAGACTTGCCACGATTGGGCCACTGCAGCGAAGAGATCATTCATTCTGAATGAAGAGACAGGTTTCGCCGCCGTCTCCCCGCATAATCCGCAAGCTGTTGTCGTTGGCATTTGATTCCTCCAGTTATTCGAACCTGCGTATCCTGGCGAGCGAGAGTGGATCTGCTGACCTTGCTATTTCGACGCCGTTCGCCTGTAGACGTATTCATTATTGAACTTCTTTTCGAAACGAAACCCGAGATCGCCCAGAAAATTCGACACTTCTGGCTCGTTTGCTACTTCATACGGATATCCGCCGAGCCAGTCAATCCAGTCATGATACCTCGACATTCCTCGCCTTTTCGGGTAAGTCCGATATCGCCGAAGTGGGCTGTCTCGGGCGGCCACATCCTCGACGAAACCTCGGGCGACGTAGTAGGGAATGAACGTCGCGACTATTCCATATCGCCACAACCTGCCCCTGCAGTAAGTCTTCTTGATGGCACGCCAGACATTCGCCTTCCAACCTATGTCGGGATAGATCATGATGAAGAGCCTGCCATCTGGCCGAACTAGATGTGCCACGTTTCCCATCGCCTCCCACATCGAACCGGTGTGGTGCAGAACACCCCACGAGTAGACAATGTCGAAACTCCCTAGCGACTGCAGGAACGCCGCGTCGAGGACTGAACCTGTGGAAACCTGCCAGTCGTCATCAGACGGCTGGTAGCGATTCTTCAAGCTCAGCGTGCATTCGACGGACGAAGGGTCGTAGTCGAACGAAACCACCGAAGCGCCGAGTCTCCTGGCAACAAGACTTGAGAGTCCGCTGCCGGACCCCGCATCAAGTAGCCGTAGACCTTCGATTGAATCAACTCCAAGCATCCGTTGGAAACTCTGACTTGCATTGGCAATAGTCTCAGCATCGACCTTGGAGAGGAAGGATGCCCAATTCTTGCCAAATTCGAACCGTTGACCTGTGGAAACTTCGTCGGCGAATGACTCGCTTATTGTCATGTTTGACCCTTAGGTGATTTGTCGTTGTTCGAGCAAGTAGTCAGATGTTTTGTCACCGCATCCAACGATCAGCCCAGGCTTGGATAGTGATCATGGCCCAGCACGATGAACCGAGATTTGACTGCCCCTGTTGGAAGGCATCCCAAAGAGAGCGCGCTCTGCTCGGGTTGAGCAAACCATGCCGCTCGATCGACGCAGCGGACAAAAGATCCTCGCCCCAGGGCCGGAGAGGCCCACGAAGCCACCGCTCGATCGGAACGGCGAAGCCTGCCTTTGGCCGATCAGTGAGTTCCTTGGGGACCAGTTGGTCTAGAACAAGCCGCAGAGGTGCCTTCGCTACACTCCCCCGGTGGCGTAGCTCCGGTCCAATGTTCCACGCTAGTTCGGCCATGTCTTGCGATAGCAACGGCAGACGTGTCTCTAGAGACGTAGCCATGCTGGCGCGATCGACCTTCGTCAAGATGTCGCCCGGCAGATAGTTAGTCATGTCATGAAACATCATCAGCTCGGTTGGATCTCTCGGAATCTTCGTCGGGGTGTCCGGCCATGCCTCCCAGGTTGGAGCGCCCTCAAGCAGCGGGGACCCATCTGGGTACCACTTGGCCTTCTCAAGGCTATAAAGCTGCCAAAGGTCGCTGGCGGCCATGGCGGCCGATCCCTTCCGCACTACGTCTGGAAGTCGACCCAACAGACCAACCCGATCGAGTGCCGACGCAATGGGGCGAGCAGCGGGGCCGAAAGACGACCTCCATCGCTCCATCGCCCGAACCCGTGCGTATCGGGTATAGCCGCCAAAAAGTTCGTCGCCACCATCCCCGGAGAGGGCCACAGTCACCTCTTGGCGCGCCAGTTTGGAAATGAGATGCATCGGTATCTGCGAAGAATCGGCGAATGGCTCGTCGTAGAGATCGGCAAGTCGAGGAATCAGCTCGAGCGCATCGCTAGAGGTGACGCGCAAATCATGATGCTCGGTGCCGAGATGCGCAGCGACGGCCCTGCCGTGGGGCGATTCGTCGAACTCAGCGTCCTCAAATCCTGCGGTGAAACTAATAACCTTGCGAGGAGAGACGTCGGCCGCCACCGCGGTAACAAGGGAGCTATCAACACCACCCGAGAGGAAGCAACCGACTGGCACGTCAGATCTCAGACGGCGGCCGATAGACGTTTTCAGCACATCGAGCAGCTGCTCGGTCGCGGCCTCTGGGTCAGTCAGACGGTTGCTGCGACATAGGAGATCCTCAGGGCACCAGTACTGGACCGGCGGCTGAAACTCACGGCTCTCCATCCGATATGTCATCACCGTGCCAGGAGGCACCTGAGCGACCCCCTCATATATCGACATCTCTGCAGGGATATAGAACGATCTCAAGACTGCGTCAACGGCCGCGTAATTTATCGCCGGCCGAAAGCGCTCATCGGCGACGAGAGATTTTAGTTCCGACCCGAATCTCAAACCGTGCCGGTCGGTCTGGTAGTACAGGGGCTTCTCACCGAACCGGTCCCGCGTCAGATGGAGCTCTCTCAATTCATCGTCCCAACAGGCGATGCCAAACATTCCATCGGCCCGTTGAAGCGTGGCTGCGAGGCCCCAAGTATCAATTGCCTCGCAAAGGACACGCGTGTCGGACGTAGCTGTCACCTTGACGCCGGATAGAGCTAAGTCGGCCGCGAGCTCAACGTAATTGTATATCTCTCCGTTAAAAGTCAGCGTAAAGCGGCCGGAATGGGACGTCATCGGCTGTGCCCCATTCTCACTCAGATCCAGAATTCGTAGCCGGCGATGGCCAAAGGCAAGGGGCTGTAACGGGTGGGTCCACACACCACTGCCGTCCGGTCCTCGATGCGTCAAGGCATCCGCCATCGAACCGACTATCGACCGAAGCTGGCCATGATCCGGCCGGGACCAATCGACAATCCCGGCGATACCACACATGGGCTATCCCTCCATTGCCGTTGGTTCGAGCCCGAGGGCTTCTCTGAACTGATCAAGTACGAAAGCGCTGTCGAATCGTTCCAGCGCCGACTTGGGAACTTCGGCCGCCGGACAAGTCAGCGTATCAAGGATAGCCTCGGCCATGGAGTGGACATCGCCCACTGGGACGAGGCGACCGATCTCGCCGTCAAGTAATATCTCTCTCGGCCCGCTGTGACAATCGGTGGAGACGACTGGGGTTCCAGCCGCTAGTGCCTCGATCAAAACCCCAGGCAAACCTTCGCGTTCCGACGCTAGAACCAGGACATCTGCTTGCCTTATCAGCGGATGTGGATTCGCTACGAAGCCAGGCATGCGCACTCGATCAGAGATTCCGAGCTCAGCCGCTCTTTCGACGATCGCCGCTCGCAGTGGCCCCTCGCCCAGCATAAGGAGTCTGACCTCTCGCTCCTGGTTTACAATGGCAACAGCTTCGAGCAGGTCCAATGGTCGCTTTTCCACCGCCAGGCGCCCAACGGAAATCACTAGGTCGCCAGAATTATCGGTTTCTCGATCAATCGTCGGCTCAGCAGCTATTAGTTCTCTTAGGCGCGGCGAGAGGATCGGATTGTAGATCCGTTCGACCCTGGATGAGCGCCAAAGGAGGAGCCGGCGAAGATCCTCCGCAGCGGCCTCGGATGGAGTGACAATCATGCTCGCCAGAGGATAGAGAGCTTGAATAAGGAACCACTCGACAGCTCGATTTACCGGGCGCGCGCGGCGCATACGCTCTCCAGCCGTACTCCGCTCACTTATGACCAATCGTGCCCTACTGCGGGAAAACCGATGCGCTATCACCGTTGCGAAACAGGCATTTACCTGAAGGGCAAATATGGCCTTATAGTCATTCTGTCGAAAATGGCCGGCCAAGGGCTTGGCCGCCGAAATGGATCTCCTGCGCCCAAGTATTACCTTGCGGACCCTCTTATCCAGGAGCTCTTCGTTGGGTCCGCCAGCCCGCAGAGTGATCAAGTCGACACCAAGACCGGACAGCGCCAGATCTGACGCAAGGTTGGCGGCAACCCGCTCCGCTCCACCTCCGGCCAAGCTAGGGACGACAATCGCTACTCTCGCCGCCGTATTCGGAATCACTTGCGAGGCCTCGAAATCAGTGAGATCTCTAAATCGCTATGGACAAAGAGAATATAGAGTCCGTTTACAACCACAAGCGAGACCAATGTTGCCACTGCTGCGCCCTCAATTCCCATGCGCGGTATAAGAAGTAAGTTCAAACCAACGTTGCAGACTGCCGAGGCGCCCGTGGCCTGCAGCAGACGTAGCTCTCGTCCGGACATAGCTAATAATTCACCAACCAAACCAGCAGCAGTGTTGATGAACTGACCACATGCAAGGATGGCCAGCGCCACAGCGCCTGAGCGGAAGGCAGGCCCGAAGAGGCCCATTACCTGGCCAGATCCAAGAATCAAGGCTCCTGATGCCGGTATGGCCGCCAACGCTGCGGCTGCCCCGATACGACGCGTGAGCCGACCGAGCCGGTCCAATTGTCCCTGCGCATATAAGGCCGCAAATCGGGGACTCGCAATGGATGACGCAGCCGAAAGTATGAACGCCACCGTAGCACTCGACCTAAGGGCCACCCCGTAGACTCCCGCGGCGGCTGGTGTCATGAAATAGCCAATCATGAGCACATCTGTCCACGCGATCACAAGCCGTACAGACGAGGCAAGTAGCAACGGTAGCCCTGGACGTAGCAGCGCAGACTTATGGACAGACTTGATGATTGCGGAGCTGCCGGCTGCGAGAGACCATTGTCGACGGGCCAATATGAGAGTCGCCCAATACCCGATGGCGAATGCCAAACCGGCCGCAATGCCGCCCACGGACGCAACCGCAGCAAGCAGCACCCCTAGGAAGACCAACTGAAACGCAATACGCTCAATTAGCTCGGCAGCATTAGGCTTCCCGATCGCTGTGAGAGACCGAGAATAGAGCCCCACTACCGCCCACGGAACTATTCCGAGACAAGCAAATCGCAGCATCGGGGCCAAGTTCTCGTCCTCGAACAATTTGCCGACCAAGGGAGCGGCAATCAGCCATACTCCTGTCAAGACTAGGGCGACTACGAACGCCAGCCGAGAACCAGTCCTCGACAGCCCTCGGACTCTGCCCCAGTCACCTTCACTTGCAGCCACTGCGGTGAGGCGCATAAGCGGAAGATCGATCCCAAGGCGACTGCTAATGGAACTTATGCTGACAAACGCAACGGCTAGATAGAACGTTCCCACCCATGCCGGGCCCAAAAGCCGAGCGGCAATAACGCTAGACAGCAAGCTAAGTACCGCTCCCAGAACACGAAGAACTAGGACCTGAAGGGCTCGTCGCGCATCTCTATTCTTGGCGAACAGAGCTGATAATGCAACCTTGGTGGCAGTTCGAGCGGAACTCGTTCCGACAATAGTCGACAGACGCGTCGCTTCCTGGTTGCTCGATCGGGGCGCAGTCATAGTCTAGGTATGTTCGCTATCGGCAACTTGGCTCATTGTCGAGTGCATCGTCCGGTAAGTCCCATTAACCGGCGACGCGTCACTCGGCCATAGTAGCCCGCTCTGCAAGCAGTTCTGGGGGTTTGCTCAGCCACGTATTTCAATATAGCCCTGTGAGGCTCGGCATCAGGCCAGAGTTTCTTGAACTGGTCGTTTCCGGCCCAGATTTCCTAGACTTCGCTCGCTCCGCTGGCTCTTGATACAACGTCGAACACGCCGGCGTCGCCCGTAGGTTCGACGTCTCATCCACGCCGGACTTGGCAACCAACCGACCCGGGCAGGGTCGTCTACCGACGGCGTGCCGTATTCCTTGACCGCCCACTACAGATGGCTCACATGCAGGAAGCTTCGGTCAGCAGTAGGCCCAAAGCCCGATGAGGGTCTGCCTTGGCGCTCACAGGCTTGGTAGCCGCCAGGCCAATCGGGGTAATCGCTGAGAGAAGCAGCCACCGCCAAGTACATCAGCCGGTCAATCATCACATGCATCTGCGCTTCAGCAGAACTGCTGATAGCCAAGGAGCGACACCTGGGAATCTCAGATTGGATATGAGGAAGCCCAAGGAACTTCGATACCACTTGCCGCACACAGCCGAGTGGTATCGATTGCGTACCGCCGCTTGATCTCGGTAGCCAACTCATCACTCAGCTTTTCGGGTTCGCTGTTTGCGACCCCACGAGAGACAGTGTCGATAGCCAAGCCCATCCCTGCACGAATCTTGGGCATAGCTCTCGATCTGACGACGGATGTCCGGACTGAGTCCGGAATAGCATCGGAGACGCTCCGAATGATCCTCGAAACTGGCAGTCTCTCGCGACTTCGCCGGTTGGAGCCTCCTATTGGTGGGCCCAACCGAATACCAAACTCCGAGTGCAGTCGAGAGGCAACCTCAGCCGGTGCGTCTCGCAACGTATCAAAGAAGATGACAGTCAGCTCGGGGAAGTACTGGCGTGCTACTTCAAGCCTCGCGCTGTACATGCTTGTCCTCAGATAGGACCGACGCAGGTCTTCGTCCAGATCGACGAACTGTTGATCCCATTCCATCTCTAGTTCCGCCTCGAAAGCGACGTTGATCGATCTCGTCTCCAGACCAGAGCCCTGCTGGTCATAGAACATCGATACGGAGCGACTCATTGGCTCCCGAAGAATCAGGACTCCGTGCCGCTGATGTAACTCTGTTATCTCGTCAATGCGCGTAAGAGCACTGTCTAGGTAGAAGTTCCACGGGGTTGCTTCGATTGAGAATGGCCTATCCGTTGCGAAGTCGAACATGTTCGCCGCATACTCTCGCCCCAGAGACCACTGCCGCTGCGAAGCGAAAAAGCAGCTCTCTTTGATCCGCGGGTTATGTACATCTAGCGACGTCTGTAGCCAGTCGAACAGAGTCGTCGTCCCGGACTTCGGCACACCGAGTAAGAACAAGTTCGGCCACTCTCGTTTCATCGGTCGATCTCGGTCAAAGTGTGGTAACGATTACTCAAGAGCTCAGCTGTGGCGTCGGCACTCATATCGCTCGCCGTGCGCAGTCCGTCCTCGGAGGCCGCTGCTCTGAAGGTCGTGTCTCCGGCAAAACGGGTCACCGCCTGGGCGAGCTCAAGCGCCGACCCAGGGGTCACGAGCAAACCATTTACATTGTCATTGACCAACTCGCTTACTCCTCCGACATCAGTAGCCACAACCGGAATCCCCAACGCAAAGGCTTCCATGATCACAACCGGTAGTCCTTCGGCATCGGATGAAAGCATCAACAAATCGAACGCCCGCATCATCCGAGATGCTTGGTCGACCTTACCTGCCAAGACAAACCTGTCTTCAAGTCCCAAAAGGCTTACGAGTGTCTCCGTCTGTGCGTATGTAGCGCCACCACCGATCGCTACAAAACTGACGCCGCTAAGGGATGAGCACACAATCTGCGCCGCCTCTACCGCGACATCGTGGCGCTTCTCCGGCCTGAATCCAGCAACCATGCCAACAACCATGCCTCGCCGAACCGCCCCAGGAAGCCCAAGCACCTCCTGGGCTTCATCGCGGCCGAGCGCCGATCTGCGTACACCTACAACATCAATCCCGTGCCTAAGAACTTCAGTATCCGACCTGATACCAGGTGGCAACGACGCTCGGACGCCAGCAGAGCAAGCGAACCTCGCGCTATCCAATCGCGAGGTCAGCCGCAGGCCTATCTGAACCAGCCGATGACGATTCTCCCAAATATTGTGTTCGGTATAAACATGCCCAACCGTTCGACGGCGGCGAAAGGTAAGAAATGGTGCCAGCCGAGCCACGATCGCCACGGAGGGAGAGTGGGTGTGCACCAAGTTCGGAGCCTGCCTAAAGAGTGTCAGCAGCAACAAAGCCGGCCAGAGGAGCCGCCGCCAATCAGACTGCTCCAAGATCCTGATGACTTCAACCCCCAATTCTTCCACTCGGGCGATGTAGTCGTCTTTCCACCCGAACACCACCAACAACACGTATTGATCGTCCGTCGCCTTAGAGGCGGCTTTGAGTTGCGACACGACAAGCTCTTCAGCCCCGCCTGGAGCGAGCACCTTAGTGACCACACATACCTTCAAGCCGAGCTCCCCCAACGTCAATCTGATCCAGCGTCTACGCCGTCGACATGCCGGTTTGCGGCACTGCCGGCGACAACGTCACTGCGCCCTGACCACCGCTCTTTTCCCGAACAAATCGTTGTAGTAAGCATCTAGGTTCTTCCAAACCACAGAAGGATCGTAGTCTCGAGATGCCCGAGCTGACGCTGCAGCGCCGTGCACCGCTCGCAACTTTTCATCCGTCAGGTATCTGACGAGAGCTTCGCCGAGCGCTGCAGAATCTCCGGCGAGCACAAGGAGCCCCGTTTGCTCATGCACGATCGCGTCTCGTGATCCGGTCGCATCGAAGGCTACGCATGGCACTCCCGCCGAGGCAGCTTCAAGTGGAACATTCGGAAAGCCTTCGCGGTACGAGGGAAAAGCCAAGACATCAATGGTCGGATAGTACTCGGCCGTGTCTTCAACAAAGCCAGCGACAAAAATGCTGGCGTCGTTTTCGATGGCGAACCGCGTCTCGCTGGACAGAGCATCGCCACTTTCAAATTCTCCAACTAACGTCAGCCTTACTGACGGCACAACCTTCTTAACAATCTCGTATGCGGCGAGTAGCTCATCGATCCCCTTATCGCGCACCAAGCGCCCGACGAACCCAATGACCGGCCCTGAATCATCAACACCATCGGACGAAGAATCAGCATGGGCTGGAAGCGCGCTGGAGAACCTTGCCCAATCAACGCCGTTCGACGAGCCTGCCCCCAGCACGTCGACCTTGTCCTCCCCCGCCAAGCCCTCAGAGACATACAGCTCCTTTAGACTCTCGCTAACACAAATGATATTCGTCGCACAAGCACTAGCCAGACGTTCCATCCAATAGCTAACAAGCCTGTTCGCCCCTGACATCGTTTCCAGCCTCAGCCCGCGAAGTGTGTAAACACGGACCGGGACCCTACTCAACCAAGATGCCAGCATCCCGAGCAGCCCCGCCTTGGGCGTACCGGCGTTGATCAAATCCGGTTTCAACCGCCGGAGCAACACGACGAGTCGAACGAGTGAGGCCAAGTCAGCAAACGGGCTTATCTCTCGCTGCATCGGGAGAGCCTCAATCTGGACTCCTTCTCGCTTGGCCACCTCATCGAGCATGTCTCCCGGCGATGAGACAGCGACCACGTCATGCCCCGCCTCACGCATATACGCCAAATGCCCGCGCATTAGCGTATTCAGGGTAATCGGGCTAGTAGCGAGGTAGAGGATCGTACTCATCAGCTCTATACGCTACCAGGACCACTTGAAATAGAAGGCAGGATTCAAGTTGATTAATGGCGAAGCATATAGCGGCGAACGGGTGCTTGTCACCGGCGGTGCTGGATTCATCGGCTCGAACCTAGTGCGACGCTTGGTCGACCTATCCGCCGACGTCGTCGTGTTCGACGATTTTTCGAATGGTCTGCGAAGCAACCTCGAAGACGTCGAGTCGATCGAGGTCATTGAAGCTGACATACGAGACAGCGAGGCGGTCTTCAAAGCCGCCGAAGGTTGCAGCAAAGTCTTCCACCTCGCAGCACTCGGGTCGGTTCCGAGATCCCTAGAGGCACCCGGGCCGAGCTACCACGTCAACCTCTACGGGAGTGTGAACGTGTTTGAGGCTGCTCGGCGGGCCGGCGCTCAAAACACCGTCTACGCCTCCTCCTCATCGGTATATGGAAACACGGAGTCGAGGTACAAGCGAGAAGGCGAAGAGGGCAGTCCAATCTCGCCATACGCCGCCAGCAAGGCAGCCATGGAACTCGCTGCTAGGACACATGCGGCCTGCTACGAGATGGACATTCTGGGTCTGCGATTCTTCAATGTCTTTGGGCCGTACCAGCGGCCAGACGCTGCCTACGCAGCGGTGGTTCCGCTATTCACCGACGCGCTAAATCAAGGGCGTCAGCCGACAATCTTTGGAGACGGACTTCAGGTCCGCGACTTCACGTACGTAGGCGATGTAGTCCACGCCCTCCTACTAGCAGGCGCTGCTAGCGGGAATCCACGCGGCGAAGCGCTCAACGTCTCATCTGGAGTTGGCCAGTCGGTACTTGACATCTTTTCAGCGGTTCGAGCCGCTGCAGGCTTCAGCGCCGACCTGCAACCCGTCCATGCCCCAGAGCGCGCTGGCGACATTCGCGTTAGCCGGGCCGACATCGGCCAAGCAAAGGTCAGGCTCGGATTCGAACCTGACTGGACGCTAGAGGACGGCATGAAGAAGTACGTCGAGTGGTACAACACGCGCCCTATCTAGTTCGGACCCCGGCTAGGTCTATTCTCTCACGAGCTCCCGTGCTGGAACACCGACCACTGTTTGGTGAGGCTTGACGTCCTTCGTGACGACAGCGCCTGCACCGATGATAGCCCCTTCCCCGATGCTCAGGCCCTGCAGGATGGTTGCGTTGGCGCCAACGAGTGCACCTTCCCCTATCACGACATCGCCGCCTAAGCAAGCGCAAGGCATGATGCTGCTGAACGGACCGATTCGGGTGTCATGTCCAATGGTTGCGCCATAGCTGATATGGGAATGGCGACCGATATGGACGCCTGGTGAGATCCAAGCCTGACCCATCACGACTGCTCCGACATCCACACCAGCGCCCGGGGCCATTGAGGTATTCGGGTGGACCAGCGCCCTACCATCGTGACCGCCAGCACCAACGGCAATGTCGTACAGCTTGCGACGAGTAGCCGGGTATCCAACAGCAACAACAAAGTCGCCGAAACGAATGCCAGCCTCGATCGACTCGATCAACTTGATGTCGCCGCGACCTTCGAATCGCTCGGGCCTTTCCCAGTGATCATCTGCGACATAGACAGGGAATACGGCCTCTCCACCGGCTTCAACGGCCTCTGCCACACTCAGGACATCGCTAGCGTGGCCGCCACCACCGAGAAGTACTAGGGCCATTATGCGGCGCCCCGGGATCCAGTAAACTTTGACATCGTCGAACCCAAAGGCTCGGAAATCCCCTCCCGTTTCAAGACCTTCAGAATTGTGCGTCGAATGATGCGCAAATCCAGAACAAACGAGCAGCGTTCGACGTACTCCACATCCATGTTCAGCCGGTCGTCCCAAAGCAGTGAATTTCTGCCGCTGATTTGAGACATTCCGGTGATCCCGGGTCGGACCTCATGTCGCCGAGAATGGAAATCGCTGTAGAGCGGGAGGTACTCCATTAGCAGCGGGCGTGGCCCCACAAGACTCATCTGACCCCGCAGAACGTTCCACAACTCGGGCAGCTCATCGATACTGGACGACCGCAGGAAGTCACCGAGCCGCGTAATCCGATCACCATCCGAGCCCGACCCGACCTCCATAGTACGAAACTTGAACAAAGTGAAGGGCTCTCCATGGAGCCCAGGACGCTGCTGCCGGAAAAATACAGGTCTCCCCATCGACACGCAGACTGTCACGGCAACAAGGCAAAACAACGGAGACAGCAGCACAAGCAAGCATGCCGATACCATTAGATCAATGGCGCGCTTGATGGGTAGATATGCAGATAGGTTCATCGGCGGATTGCCCCTTTTGCCCAGACCGAGAGTTAGCATAACAAATTGAGGCAACGAATTCGCCGATACGCAGACTTATCCGAATCATTCAACAATGGCGCGCTGATCTGTTCAGGCTCTAAATTGGTTCGCAATGGGTAGTTCTCGATGGGAATACAAGCTTATTGATTCCGACGCCGTAGTGAAGTCCGGAACAGTATTTCGGTCGACAAGATCGACGAACATCGAGGCCTACCTGACAGCGCTGGGCCGGCAAGGCTGGGAGGTGGCTGGACTTAGCTTCTTTGATATGCGAGGGGCTTTCCGCGGAGTTCTGAAACGACAACTGATCGAGCAGCCCGTCGCTCCCAGTTCGACTGTGCCGAAGGACTCACCCTTCCGAAGCCAAGAGCCAATCGGTGATTCAGTAGCCGTTTCTACCATCTCGCTCAACACCGAGCGTGAGTCTGCCATGGAGATAAGTGTCAATGCCGTTGAGGTGACTTGCGCCAAACTTCAAGACTCGGGCAAGCAGCGGCATGTCTACCCTGCCGATTCGGCCAAGGCAATCGCTATCGCCGCTGAAAGCGCAGCCTTCCTCGACCGCATCGAGGCGATTGTTTCTGATGGAGAGCGCCCCGGGCTCTTCAGCTAGCCCTGGCCGGCCGAGCCAGACACCGTCGCCCTGTAGATGAGGCTGGTTTCTTGTCGGAGCCGAAACCGCGAGGCTTGAAGCGCCACTCGGTCTGGCGTCAGTGTCCAGCCATCGGCCGCCGATACGGCGACTATCAATCGATCTAACTCGGCTACCGGTTGTTTCGAGATCATCAGCTCGTAGTCGCCGGGCAGGAGCGAACCACTGATCGAGTACTCCACCGTCGCCGAACGCCCAAGCCCCATCTCAACCCGTGCCATCGCCCTGTTGAGCCCGTACTCTCTGAAGACCGCAGCTTCGCTTGGTCGTCCGTTGATGGCAACATCGGTTGCTTGGTGTGGTGTGAACAGCGACAGCAGTATGTCGTGCATGGCCTTCTCGCCGTCCTCGGACTCGCCCTCGGCAATCGACGGTGTGAGTGCTAGGCCAGACGGCGCCACTGACTGAATCTCGACAGTCACTGTTCCATCAATCCTGCCGGTTTCCGGGTCGAAGGTCACGACGTAGCCAATGCTCCGTTCTAGGTAGGCGTCGAGCTTCGAAGGGGCGGCGTTGACCTGCCTGACACTCAGGAAGTCATGGTCAAAATCGGGGAACTCTCGGAGCAGCGAGATCGAGGTCAAGAAGTCGTTGGCCTCCGGATCTCCCGTCGCTACGGCGATATGACCACCACTGGCTTTTGGTCCGAATATCTGGCCGATCCTGTTTGGGGTTGGGAGACCGGCCGCGATGAAATCTTCGAACACGCTCTCCAACATCTCACTCAACAACTGATTCTGCTCTTCAGAATCCGGCCACTCGAAATACTGCCCCCGGAGCAGGAACTCTTGCGTCTGCGCAGCGTTGAGAACTGTGCGAGAATCTGGCAGCGAGACTGTGCCCAGCACTTCTACGAAGGCACTGATGCCAACTGGGTCTACATAAGCGACTGAGTCGATCGGGCGTCCGTACAGGACCGGGAAGATCTGCTTCGCTGCCTCCAGAGCGACTCTTAGGTCAGGCGTTCCGGTGAGGTTCTGCGGGTACCGGGCTAGGTCGTACCGCAGGTACCAGTCGGAAAAAGGCGTCGGGTCGTCGATCGGACCTGCCATGTGCGCGAGCTCGGAAATTGGGCCCGAAGCCACGATCGACAGGCCACTAGGCTCGGCTGCGAGCAGGGCGTACGAACCGACGAACCCACCCATTTCGCGGGTTTCCGCAGGCGTACTGAGCAGCACCAGGATCCGCTGTTCACCATCGGCACCCAGCAGGCCGGGCAGCGTTTCGACAGCTTGGTTGGTTTGCATCAGGTCCTCGGCAAGCCGATCCAGCTCGACCAGCGACTCATCCAAACTGCGATCGAGTTGCGGTAACAGCCAAGCCCGATCGACCGAGCGCAGCGTTCCCCCGGCGTCATCGACGGCTGCAGACATCGCAGCAGCGGCTGCACCAGCCAACGCAAGCTGGTCGAAGTCGATCCACCCACTGGCTGAGTAGAGGCTGCTCGGGTCGAAGGCAACGGCCGCTCCATGCGCCGTCCGGCTGACCAGCGTCGCTTGAGCGACCGCGATCTCTGTTGTTCCGAACTGCTGCGAAAGCCCAGGTATGAGCCGCGCAATCTTGGCTGGCGGTGAACTCAGGCGGTCGTTGGCCCGCCTGAAAGAATCGGTGGCCGACTCCAGCGAGGCCACTGTCCGCTCCTGGTCTCCCCTGGCCGCGGCATCTGTCGCCGCATCCGCTGCCTCGAGGCCGGACGCCACGTCGCTCTGAACGCCCTGTGTGATCCATGCCAACGAAACCAGATAGAGCCCGACGGCTACTCCGCTGGGTACGAGCATCGGCGAAACTCGCCGGCGTTTTCGTCTGCTCATTCGCGAAAAGAATGACGTCAACGCAGGAGCTACTGCCAGAAAGGTGAGAATGGAGGGAGTGCCAAAGAAAGCGATGGGTGGAATCCGTAGCAGCAACTGAATAGCCAAACCCGCCAGCAAACCACCGGAAATACGGGCCGATCGAACACTATTCGGACCACCAGATACCGCCTCCAGCAACAAAGCAAGCGGAAGCACCGCCCAGGTTACTGATAGAGCAGCAAGCGCAGGCATCAGTGAAAGCGGAACAAGGGTCCACCGCTTGGCCGATGCACCGGCGAGCGTGATGATGGCGGCAAAGCCGGGAACCATAACCGAATCAAGCCGAGCGACGCCGGTCGGCTCAGCCCCTGCCCGAGCAGCGCCAATAGCGGCCGCGACCATGAACAGAACCAACCACCAGTCACTTCGACTGCGGAAGCCCAGCGTCCGAGCCCGATCGAGTAACAGTAATGACCAAGCGGCTCCCACACCTCCATTCATACCCCGATAACCCGCCTGACCTCAAGCAGCGGCAATTCGGGAGCTTGATAGTGTCATTTCTGTTTGAGATCGGATTCAGATTCAGGTATTCAACAGAAACGCGCTAGGCTTCGGAAAGCTTTTACGGAGGGACCCGAAGCTGTGTTCTTCGCCGCCACCAGTGACTAGGCCGCCGCCTGGAGTTGAGAATGCTCGAACAATTTCAGCGAAGTTTTTTTCCGCAACTACGCACCGCCCTACCTGCAATTCGAATCGCCTTGGCCGTCGGGCTGGTGTGGTTCTTGGCTGATGCCGTCTACGAAGGCTCCGAAGAACCGGAGCCCTATTCCATCGTTGCGCTGGCCCCCGACCCCAGCCCCCCGACCGAGGCCGACGATTCATTCGACGGATTCGCAGGCTGCAGCGGCTACGTGCCAGCGTTACCGACCGACGACTGTGATGGCCCGCCCGTTCCATCTAACAGCGCTACAGCGAGCACCGAATCACCACCATCAGCTCCAGCCGCGCCGGAGCAGACCGACGACGGCATACCCATTCCCTTCGCCAGCACCGACACCGATACCAGCGAAACACTGGCCCCTCCAACCGTCACCCAGAACGTTGATGGAACCACCACAATCGAACTGTCGAGTCTGCTCTCAAGCGATGACCCTTCCGATCCAGAAGCCGAGCCCGCTACCTCAATCGTCTTCACCGGAACGGCCGAGACTGGCACCTGGAACTCTGGAGCAAGCTTCGAAGTGCCAGGCACCGACATCGTCCTTGTGCCCGCCGACGTCAGCGCCGCCAGCACCAACAGCGGCGGCCTATCAGCCAGCGTCTTCGGATTCGAGATCGTGGTCGCCCCTGCCGAGGACGATGAGGGCGTCAGCGTTCAGTTTGAGGGCGTTGAATTCGAAGGCGAGTGGAGCGAGGAAACTGTGTGCCTCGCCTGCTCCGGTGTACCGCCCGAAGAGGGATACGAAGGCGACGGCACCCTGGCCGCCGGAGGCGTATTCCTGCTCCCCAACGGTGAGACGGTTCTGGTTACGGGCGTCGGCTCGGGCGATGAGATCATCTTCCCCGAGATACCCGACGGAGCCGTCTACCTCGCCACGCTGATCGACCTTGAGAACGACGGCGTCTTCGACGTAGCGTTCATCGCCCCCGAAGGCGGCATCGAAATCGACCTCGAAGATCCGACTGGCTGACCAACTCCCCTAGCGACGGGCCCCGGGGTTCTCCCAGGCTCCGGGGTCGGCGTGGGCTATGCCGTCGCCGTTGCCATCGACCCGGCGCAGGTAGGTGCCGCCTCGCTGGTCGGTGTACATGAATGGTCCGCCGGTGGCTTTGTCGGTCGGGTCAAAGAAGTCAGTGCCGCCGTTTGGTGAGGAGAATCGGATCGTCGGAGTGAAGCCACCCATGTCCTCAAACTGGGTATTGGCTAGGAGCTGGACGTCGATGAAGTCACCGTCGCCCGATTCTTCGTCGAACGCACAGGGTTTGTCGGTTACGTTGCCGCCCAATGACTTGATGTTGCCCGAGCAGTAGGTGCTTGGGCCCTCCATCAGTAACGAGTTGTGTAGGTACAGGCCGTCGCTGCCATTGCTGGACGACAACAAACCTCGACTCGAGCGGTGACCGGCGAAGGTCGTGAAGCTGAAGCGCATCACGCCTGCCTTGTTGTCGACCACCGTTGAGGGTGTGTTCCTGCTCCAGACGTGCAGCCCGAACGTGCTGTTCATCACGTTCACCTCGCCGGACTCGTTTGTGATCCCCGCCCCGAATCGAGCGTCGTTGTAGGCCATGATGCCCCGCTTCATGGTGACATCGCCGCTGTTCAGCAGACCGCCACCTTGGCCATTTACGCCGCTGGCCTCGTTCTGGGTGATGGCATAGTCCTCGGCGAACATGGAGCCATGGTTGGCGATGCCCGCCCCCGAAAACCCACCGCGGCGCGAAACGTTGCCAACGACCGCCACACGCTCTAGTGAGATGGTGCCGTAGTTGAGAATGCCGCCGCCCTGTCCGGAGGTAGCGCCGCCGACGACAGCCAGATTGCGAAGCCGCAGCACAGCGCCGTCGCTGACTTGGATGGCCCGGAAACTCGAATGGCCATAGATTTTTGCGAACCTGCTGTCGGGATCATCGGCGAGGTTGGTGTCGTTGTCGAAGGTGCTCTGGAGGAAGTCGCCGACATCGGCGTTTGTGCGATTGATTCCTTCGATGGTTACCGAGTCGCGGATGTCGAGATCCTCGACCGTCGGGTCGAGGTCGGTGTGGCCCTCGTCGCCCGTCAGGTCGAGCTCGTAGTCGAGGTCGCTCAGCAGGATCAGGTCGTCGCCTACCCAGGCGTTCGACTCCATGACTGCCGCTCGCAGCGAGCAGCCTTCGATCTTGCTGCTCGCTCGGCGGCCGAAACAGATGCCATCGCCGGGGCGGGCGTCGACAAAGTCTTCGGTCACGTCGACGGTGTAGGCCCGGGCGTAGGGTGCGTTGTCGTCGCAACCCTCCGGCACGCCTCGCACCTCGTGGGTGTAATAGCCGGCCGCCGGATGGGTGTTCTTCAAGCCGCCTGCGGAAACTTCCACCTTGAACTCGGCCACTTCGGTGCAGAATCCGATGCGGGTTGTGAGCTCGTATTCGTCGTTCCCGAGCGACTGCATCGAGCGACGTCCGCCGTCTCGGGTGATGAAGCTGACGTCGTTGAGCTCATCCTCGCTCTGGATCCGCACCGTAAACGTCTGCTTGTTCTCCACCCCATCGTGATAGAGCGTGCGAGGCGTGATGTCGGTGACCTCAACGTTGCAGGCCGTTAGGCCAAACAATGCGAAGAGCCCAAACAGGCCCAACGTCAGCCACCGCCGGACCGGCCTCGTGGTTCTGTCCCCTGTTCGCCTGCCCACCAATCGCGTATTCACCGTTCGCATGCTCACCGATTCTGTTCCCTCTTTGGCCATACCAGTAGACGGAAGGTGGACGGAACGAGATACGCGAATCTACAGATCTGATCAAAGAGGCAGAGGCGGGCTCAGCTGACCGATTCGAAGAACGCCCAGCCATCGACGGTGGCTGAGACATCGTCGGTCGTGAAGCCGAGAACCTGGGTCATTGCCGCCAACGGTGATCCGGGCCAGGTGTGGCCGCCATCCACCACTTCGAAGAACGCCATCGGCACCCCACAGTCGGGATAGTCGAAGCGGATCACTTCGACACTGACCTCGGTCTCTTCGACAGGACCGCAACCGGCATCGGCAGCGAATTCGCTGAATTCGTCTGGCATAATCTGGCTGAAGAACTCGGCCGATGCCTGATCGCCTGGCTCGGCGAGGCTCGACTCGCCGCTGCCGTCGAATGGAACAACGCCATCGGCGGTGCCGTGGAAGGCCATAAACGGCACCGTTTCGCTCGGCGAGCAACCCGGCGGGTGGAACACCCCGGCCACCGAGATCGCTCCGGCCAAGCGTTCCGGAATCTCGCACACCAATCTGGCGGTGAAGAAGCCGCCGTTCGACATGCCGGTGGAGAAGATCCGATCATCGTCAACACACCAACTGGCCACGAGATCGTCGAACAGTTCGACGGCGAAGGCCAAATCGTCCCTCGTCGGATCCTGCGCGTCGGCAAGTTCCCACGAGTTCTGGTTGTTGCCGGGGGCAGGCACGCCGGTCGGATGTACGGCGATGAAGCCCTCGGATTCGGCCACCGTTTCATAGCCACTATACGTAGCCTGCTCCGGCCCGTTCGATCCGAGTCCGTGCCAATTGACCACAACCGGCAGTGGTTCCCCAGCGAAGCCAGAAGGGACGAAGATCCGCACCGGATGGTCGGCGCCACCGGAAGTCATCGTCAGCGAAGTCACGCCTGGCTCAAGCGACTCACAACCCGGCCCGGTTGGCTGTGCTGCCGCCGACACCGGAGCGGCCGTCGTCGTGGGCTCGGCGACGCCTTCATTAGTTGCTGACGGTTCCGCTTCCGGAGGTTTCGTTGTCGGCGAGTCCGCTGCTGTCGTTGGTGCGACCGTTTCGCTGGGCTCGGCCGCTAGCGATGTCGTTGGCTCGCCGAGCTCTTCTTGCGCTGTGGACTGCGTTGCGTCATCACCGCAGGACGCGGCCAGCAGCAGCACAGCAGCGACCGCAACCCCAAGTCGGTAACGAGTGGAAGGGCGAGGTCGAGTCATGCCCGCCATTGTCCTCCTCTGACCAAACGAACCACAACCTTGCCCGGCGACGGCCGAAATAGCAGCTTGTCGATGATCCGGGCATGCAAGCACTTTTACCTATACACTCTTCGCATAGATCCCACCCAAGCAGGTACCTCGATGAGGCTGCTAATAAGGGACGGCGGGGAGCCAATAATGAAGGTAAGGCTAGTTGTAGCTGTTTTTGTTTTGATGACGGGCCTAACGGCGGTCGGAGGAACACAAGGTTCGGCGGCTGATGCGGCCATAAGCCAGGAACCTGATGTGGTGCGAATCATCATCACGGCCGACAAGCAAACGGCCGGGTCCGACGGCTGGCTCGAGTTCTCAGACGGCACAAAGCAGTGGCTCAGCCCCGACTGCCGAGCGTTGCTGGAGTCCGACGGCGTTTCGCTCGCCATCTTGCCCTGGGCCGAGATCGACGCCATGCCCAACGGCCCGCAACTGCCATGCGAAGACCTCAGACCGGGCGACGGCACCGACGTGGCGGCCCCGGACTCGGTAATGGTCTCCCCCGCAGCAAACGCTCGAACGTCGGCTCCGGTGACCCTCGAAGGAACCGCCACCGACAACGTCGGCGTAACCAGAGTTCAGCTCACCATCTACCAGGCCGGCACGACCGACACCTGGAACGGCTCAGCCTTCACCACTCCCCGCACCAGAGTTGACGCAACGCTCAGCGCCGTCGGCGGCTCGAACATCACCTGGTCCTACGACATGGTCGACGTCCCGGCGGTCCGGGTTGTGTTCTCCGCCGCGGCCTTCGACGCCGCAGGCAACGTCGACCCGACCCGACCCTGGCGCCTCTTCACCATCAGCGATGGCGATCTGGAACCGCCAGACTCCGTGACGGTTTCGCCGACGGCGAACAGTTCGATATCAAGTCCGGTGGTGTTGGAGGGAACGGCCACGGACAATGTCGGCGTAACCCAAGTCCAGCTGACGATCTACAAAGCTGGCACAACCGACACCTGGAACGGGTCGGCGTTCACCGCGCCCCGCACCAGGGTCGACGCGTCCGTCGGACCAGTTGGCGGCACAAACGTGAGCTGGTTCTACGAGATGATCGATGCTCCGCCGGGCCGAGTTGTGTTCTCCGCTGCCGCTTTTGATGCCGCAGGCAACGTCGATCCGACTCGCCCCTGGCGCCTCTTCACCGTTGGCGGCGGCGATACGGTCGCCCCTGACTCGGTTGTGGTTTCTCCGGCGCAGAGCAGTTCGGTGCCGAGCCCCGTTGTCTTGGAGGGCACCGCCTCAGACAACGTTGGGGTCACCCGAGTCCAGCTGACCATCTATGAGGCGGGCACGATCGACACCTGGAACGGCTCAGCGTTCACCGCGGACCGCACCAGGGTTGACGCAACGCTCGACTCGGTCGGTGGTGCAGACGTCGGCTGGTCGTACGAGATGGTCGGCGCTCCGCCGGTATCGGTGGTGTTCTCGGCCGCAGCATTCGATGGTGCTGGCAACGTCGACCCAACCCGACCTTGGCGCCTGTTCACCGTTGAGGATGATGGCGGTGCGGCCAACCTGGCGATGATTCTGGCCAACGGCACCCGCAACACCCAGTTCGACAACAACGAGTTCCGCGGCGTGCCAGCGAACCAGATTCAGGTCGCCGACCTCACCGTTCCCGAAGACATCTACAACGACGCCCATCTCGACACCACCTACAGCGGCTACTTCCGGGTGAAGTGTGAGGTCAGCCACTTCGCCTACGACGACCCGATCGTATTCCCTAACCAGCCCGGCCGAGCGCACCTGCACATGTTCTTCGGCAACACCGAAGCCCACGCTTACAGCACATTCGACTCGCTGTTGAACTCAGGCACCGGCACATGCAACGGCGAAGACCTCAACCGGACTGCGTACTGGGTTCCGGCCATGCTCGACGGCGACGGCAACGCTCTGATCCCATTCGAGATCATGGTCTACTACAAGAACGACAACTACCTACTGCAAGGGGCAAACGAGCTGGTCGATCCGTTCCCCAACAATCTGCGGATGATCGCCGGCAACGCCGCTGCGACTTCTCCGCAAACCACGCCATCAGGTAACCCCGGCTCGCTGCCGGTAGTGAGCTTCAATTGTGGTCCGGCCTATCAGAACAACCAGCTCCAGCCGCTGATCCCCGACTGCTCTGGCAACGCCAATTCGTTGGAGATGAAGGTGGCGTTCCGGCAGTGCTTCAACGAAGAAGCCGGAACCTACCTGGCCGACCAGAGCCACGTCAGCTACTCCGAAGGTGGCTACTACGGAATTCGCTGCCCGGCCTCACACCCCACCGACCTGTCGTCGATCATGTACCGGATCTTCTACCGGCCGGCCGAGTACGGCGGGTCGCTCACCGGCCTTCACCTCAGTTCCGACATCAAGCCTGATCAGATCCTGCCTGGCGGCACCACCTCCCACGCCGACTGGTTCGGAGCCTGGCATCCAGAGGCGATGGCCATGTGGATCGAGAACTGCAACAACACCCAGAACGACTGCGAGCTGGGCCTACTGAGCCGCGACCCGGAGATCTCGCTGGTCGAACGCCAACGCTACTTCTATCCATACGGCTACCGAGCTCCCGCCGAGGAGTTGATCAAGCTCTGCCCCGGCAAGCAGCTCGATCAGTCCGACCGCCTCCGGTCGGTGGCGTCATGTCGGATGCACTAACGCTGAGACTCGATGCTGCGGCGGGCTTCTTCGGCGTCGGGGTGACGGAGGTCGATCACTCTGGTCCACGCCCTGGTAGCGGCGTCGGTGGCATCGATGCTGCTAGCGGTGGCGCCGATGGCATGAAGCTGATCGGGATCTGCGGTGGCGATAAGAAATGACCACTGCCACCTCGACGGAAGCTGCACCATTGCTAGCAGCGGCGGGTCCAACAGCTCCCACCGCAGCGGTTCGACCTCGAGCGGCGATGCCAAGCCCAGAACCGACGATTCCCGCTCAAGATTGGTGCTCTCATCGAACGCTCGCAACCACTCCGCCGACGAGAACGAGAATGACGGCTCCTGGTCGTTGAAAGCCACAGCCTCAGCAAAGCTACGAAGCTGGTGCTCGGTGAAGACCGGGCGACGCCCAAAGAGGGAGTACAGCTCGGCCGCCCTAAAGATCACAGAACGCAGGAGAAGAATCCGTTGTTCAACGTCGTTTTTCATGCGGCGGTTACCAAGAGATTCTGAACAGTCCTCAACAATTCGGCCGTGTAATGGCGGCCTACAGCATTAGATCCACTCTACGTAAATAATTAACCTCAAACAGAGAATATTTGTGATATTTCGATTTTAATCGAGTGCTAGCAGTCAGTGACCTAGACACGTCAAGTAGTCGGTGCTACACACAAGCCAACAATATTTCCGGTTGTGGGTAGCAACAGATCTCGTTTGGCGTGGGCGAGAAACAAGGGAAACATAGTGAATCTTCGTTCCGTCGTCATCCACCGACGTCGTCAACTTTTGCCCAAATTGCTGCTGTTTGCAGTGATGGTCTCCGCAACCGCAGCGGTGCCCTCCCCTGCCTCCAGCGCGGCTGCCGCCGACACCGCCCGGCCGGAGACGGTCATCGATACCCCAACGCCCAGGCAGGCTTATGCAGCTGGCGAGACGGTCACCGTCTCTGGGACCGCCAGCGACAACCAGAACGTGGCCCGAGTCAGACTCACCATCTACGACCGCAACGGTTTCGCCACCTGGAACGGCTCAGCCTTCACCGCCGCATACTCCACCATCGACGCCACACTCAACCCGACAACGGCCAACCCCAACAAATCCTGGACCTACGACTTCACACCCCCGCCGGGCAGCTACGTGCTCACCGCACGAGCATTCGACAGCGCAGGCAACTACGACACCACCCTCAGCTGGCCAACCTTCACCGTGTCCGACTCGCTGCCCGATCGACTCAACCCGGTCTCAAACTTGCAGGTCACGGCGACTACCCAGACCTCGGTCACCGTTTCATGGAGCGCCGACGACGATCCCCGTCGTCGAGCATTCGACTTCTTCGTCAACAACCAATACGTCACCTTCATCCGTGACGGTGACGCCACCAGCCACACCTTCGCCGGCCTGGAACCGAGCACCACCTACCAGCTCGGCGTCACCGCGGTGGGCGATCCCAACGGCGACTGGCCGGCGCAGCACTTTTCGCGACGTATCAACATCGGCGCAAGCACCGACAACTCGTCTGAGACCGTGGTGTGGGAGGACAACTTCGATTCGCTCGACTTGAACCATTGGAAGGTGGAGCACTCGACCTACGGCGACGGCAACAACGAGCTGCAGTGCTACAAGCCGAGCAACGTGAGCGTGAGCGGCGGCAAGCTCGTGCTCCGTGCGATGCACGAGACCTACACCTGCCCAAACGGCAGTACCAGACAGGTCACCTCCGGCATGGTCCGCAGCAGAGGCGTCACCTTCTCCCCCGGCCAAGCCATCGAGTTCCGAGTCAAGCTGACCCCCGCCGACCCCAATGACCAGGCAGGCCTCTGGCCCGCAGTGTGGGCGTCAGGCTGGGGTGGCGGTGGCTGGCCCCGAGGCGGCGAGCTGGACTGGCTCGAAGTGATGACCGCCAACAATCCGAAACGGTCGATCTTCTCCGCCCACTACATGAACACCGCTGGCAACCACGCCAAGAACGGCCAGCCGGTATTCGGCGACGAGAACTTCAGCGACTCATGGCACGTGGTGCGCTTCGACTATGGCGTGGATGGGAATCTGGCCTGGCATCTCGACGGCGAACTGGTCCACACCATCACCGACCTGCCGACGATCCAGGGCTACCCAGCCCCATTCGACTCCGCAATCGGTGAGATCAAGGTCAACCTGGCCCTCGGCGGCAGCCCCGGACCACTCGCCCCCGCCGCGCTGGGCACGCAGGGCGCCACCTTCGAGATGGACTACATCCGCATCCTCAACCTGTAGCCCCCTCGGCTTCGTTTCCGGACTGCCTGGGCGGAGCAAGCACCCGGTAACGCTGCCTACAACAGGGCGACCGCTCTCGTTTACCGGGCCGAGTGCCGACAGAGAGATAGTGAGTCTTCATCCTGTGGGCGCCGACCGGCGTCGTCGACCGCTAGCCAGGCTTCTGCTGTTGGCAGTCGCCGCTTCCGGGCTCGCAGCGATGTCCTCCCGCGACGTATCAACCTTCGTCGCCGTACCCCCGGAAACGATCGTCTGGGAAGACAACTTCGACTCCCTCGACACCACCCGCTGGCAGGTCGAGCACTCAACGTACGGGGATGGCAACAACGAACTGCAGTGCTACAAACCAAACAACGTCAGCGTGAGCGGCGGCAAGCTCACCTTGCGAGCGATAAACGAGACCTACACCTGCCCAAACGGGAGCACCAGGCAGGTGACCTCCGGCATGGTCCGCAGCAAGGACGTCACCTTCTCCCCCGGCCAAGCCATCGAATTCCGAGTCAAGCTCACCCCCGCCGACCCTAACGACCAGGCCGGGCTCTGGCCCGCAGTGTGGGCATCGGGCTGGACCGGCGAGCGCTGGCCGGCAGGCGGCGAGCTGGACTGGCTTGAGGTCATCACTGCTATCGATCCGAAACGATCGATCTTCTCCGCCCACTACATGGACGCCGCAGGGCGCCACGCCAAGAACGACCGAGCGATATTCGACGACAACTACTTCAGCGACTCATGGCATGTCGTGCGATTCGACTACGGAACCAGCGGAGACCTGGCCTGGTATCTAGACGGCGAACTCGTCCACAACATCACCGACCTACCAACGATCCAGGGCTACCCCACCCCATTCGACTCGGCCATCGAGGAGATCAAAATCAATCTGGCCCTCGGCGGCGACCCTGGACCGCTCGCTCCCGCCGCGCTCGGCACCGAAGGCGCCACCTTCGAGATGGACTACATCCGCATCTTCGAGCTGTAGAACGCTTTCATCCAGACAGGAAACCCACCGGTAGTAGCGCTCTCAGTTAATGACAGAGGCGACCAGGGCTTTTGTACCAAACCCCAGCCAGTTCTACGCTTGGTTGATGGTAGCGACCACACTGAATCTCGAACCGTTGGATGCCACGTTCGGAGCAACGGTCCATGACCTCCAGGTACGCGACATCGACGAGGCAACGTTCGCTGCGCTGAAAGAGGCCTGGCACGAGTTTGCGCTCCTGATCTTTCCCGGCCAGTTTCTGACCCAGGATGAGCAGAACGCCTTCGCTCTGCGCTTCGGCAAACTGGAGTTCTCAGCCAAACCGATCTCCAACATCGGCAGGGACGGCAAGCCCCGCAGCGACCCAAAGAGCGATCTGGTCAAGTCGCTTCGAGGCAACGAGGGCTGGCATTTCGACAGCACCTACATGCCGGTGCAGGCCAAGGGTGCGGTATTCACCGCCGAGATCGTGCCCGAGAGTGGGGCCGACACCGGCTGGGCCGATATGCGAGCGGCGTACGATGCGCTCGACGACGCTACCCGAGAACGTATTCAGGGTCTTCAGGCCTACCACTCGCTCTACTACAGCCAGGGTAAGTCCGGGTATCTGCCGACCAAGAAGGAAGACGGCAGCTACGGCATGTACGGCTACCACGACGAAGAGGTGTCGCTGCGGCCGCTGGTCAAGGTCCACCCCGAGACCGGCCGCACGAACCTGCTGATCGGCCGCCACGCCCACAACATCGTCGGTATGGACCCCGACGAATCGGAAAAGCTGCTCGACCAACTGGTCGAAAACGCCTGTCAGCCGCCCCGGATATACCACCACAAGTGGACGCCAGGCGACGCGGTCATCTGGGACAACCGCTGCCTAATGCATCAGGGCACACCGTTTGATATGACCCAACCCCGCCGGATGTGGCACGCCAGAATTGCAGGCGAACACGAGTCCGAGGCTGCGGTCAACCACGCCTAGCCCAACCACTCAGCAGGAGAAGCACGTATATGGCCGACCCACAGAACACCGATGATCTACGGGCGATGCTCGATCAGCGAGCCTGCGAGGCACTGATCACCCGCTACACCCACCTGGTCGATTTCGGTCCCGGCGTCGAAGTAGCCGACCTGTTCACCGATGACGGAGTCTGGAGTTCGGGCCAGGAGACCTACGAGGGCCGCGACGCCATAGCCAAGTTCTTCGGGCGCGAGCGGGGCCACACCAAGTCCCGCCATGTCAGCTCAAACACCGCGGTCACACCAACCGGCGCAGACACAGCCGACGGACTCAGCTACTTCACTCTCTATCGGTACACCGAGGAAAAGCCCCGGGTCCCTGATCTCGATGATCAACCGGTCATCCTCGGCGAATACCGCGACAGCTTCGTTCGCACATCCGAAGGCTGGCGCATCGTAAGACGCGACGCCGAAGTCGGTTTCGTTCGACGTTCGGCGCTTAAAGGCTGACAGCTCCTCAGATCACGGGTCGATCAGCACGCCGGGGTTGAGTACACCGTTCGGGTCGAGGGTGCGCTTCACCGCCCGTAGCGACTCGGCGAACAGCTCCGGCCTCTGTATGTCGTAGCCGTTCGGCCGGTGCATACGGCCGACGGCGTGATGATGGGTCGAGGTGCCCCCGGCCCGGACTATCACCTCGTTTGCCGCGTCCTTCACCTCCTGCCACATCGAGATCTCCGAACCCTGGCGACCCATCCCGCTCCAGGTGTAATAGGGCGCCGGACCATCGGGGTACACGTGAGTGAACCGACAGCTGAGCTCGCCGTGGGTGCAAATCTCAGCCAACGCTCGGTTCATCTCCTCCCGAACCGTGGCGTCAAACTCAGGCCAACGGTCCCAGGTGATAGCGGTCTCGAACGTGTCGGCCAGCAGACCGAGGCTGGTCGCCGTGCCGGGGTCGACCCCGATAAAGCTGCTGCGCCACTTACCGACCGGGCCTTCATGACCGGTCGGGGCACCGGTGCCGTCGTCGATCACCACGTTCTCATCGTCGATGTGCCCGCCATTGTCTCGGGCGATCTCGACTGCGGCGGCGATGTTGGCCGCCTGCGATAGCTCCGCCGATTCGAACGCGATGATCACCAGGGCCTGGGTACCGTCGAGGCCCGCCGCCCTACCCGCTTCCTGCGGATCGAGGATACGAAGGTTCGCTGGCCACAGTTTGGCCTGGGCGATGGCCCTTACCGCTTCGGTGCCAGCCATCCAAGAGTCGAATACCACTCCGGCGGTGGCCCGGAACGTCGGTCGAGCCTGAATCCTGAGCCACGCTTCGGTAATGATGCCGAGGATGCCCTCGCTGCCGATGACCATGCGGTCGGGGCTCGGCCCGGCCCCGCTTCCCGGCAAACGGCGAGACTCCCACCAACCGCTCGGGGTCAGCATGCGGACCGACTCCACAAAGTCGTCGATGTGGGTGTGGTTTGTTGCGTAATGACCGCCGGAACGGGTGGCGATCCAACCGCCGACAGTCGAGAACCGGAATGACTGGGGGAAATGCCGCAGGGTATGCCCAGATGGCTTCAGCTGGCTTTCCAACGCCGGACCGAACACACCGGCTTGGATGCGGGCGGCGCGCGACGTTTCGTCGATCTCCAGCACCTGATCGAAGCGGTCCATGGCGATGGTCACGCAGGTCCCGGCATCATCGGGAGGCGACACTCCCCACACCACAGAGGAGCCGCCGCCGAACGGCACCACCGCATGCCCACCGTCGTGGCACCAGTTCAAGATCGCTTCGAGTTCGCCTTCGGTCCTTGGATGGGCGACAAAGTCCGGCGGATTCGGAAAGTCGAGGTTGAAGGCCCGAGTCCGGTCGGTGAAATGGGCGCCGCCTGCATGACGGGCCCGCTCGTAAGGGTCATCGAAACAGAAGTCAGCCAGATCGTCGGGAGGGCTGATGCGCGGTGCCCTCAGCTCGGCATCAGCCAGGTTTGGAATCGGCCGGGGCACCACCGAAACGCCGAATCGTTCCGATATCTCTCGAGCCATTTGCTTTCGAGCGGCCTCGGTCGGTTCCTCCGATTCGAGTCCCCATGCCCAAAAGCTCATGCGATCGGCCATCGTGCAAACCCCCTGGTCAGCCCCGACCCCTGCGATCGGTCAGCTGATGGCGACACTAACAGCCGCCGCAACGCCGCTTCCACCGTCATCGTTTTGCCTGGGGTTGTCGGCGAGCGCTAGTCCGGCAGTAGAGGCATCTCGATCGATGAGGTGTTGACTAATGTCGCTCGGGTCAGTGCCCCAGTCCCAAACCGCTCACGGATCTCATCGACCGCGCCGTCGATGGCCCCCGGCTGGGCCTTGGAGAACGGCAAGGTCAGTTGCACCGCATCGTCGGCCACCAAACCCGAGACCGCGACGCCGATTCTGGTCAGCCCTCGCTCTTCGATCGTCGGCCAGGCACCGGCGAGCAGTAGCTTGGCCGTCCCGAGCACCAGGTCGGTTGAACAGCTCGACTCGGGCAGCGTGCGTGACCGGGTCGCTGGTTTGAAGTCGCCAAAGCGCAGCCGCAGGGTCACCGTGCTGGCCACTCGGCCGCCATCGCGCAGCCGTCGAGCCACCCGATCGGCAACCTCGACAACCACCTGCTCCGCTCCGGCCCGGTCGACAGAGCCCGCGGGAAACGAGCGTTGTGAACCGACCGAACGCCGGCGCCGCCCGACCTCCACCGGTCGAGGGTCCTGGTTGTTGGCCAGGGCGAACAGATGCTCACCCCACGACCGGCCGAGGCGCTGATGAAGAAAAGTTCGATCGAGGGCTGCCACCTCCCCCACCGTGTGGATGCCGACCTCGGCCAGCCGCTGCTCAGCTACCGGCCCAACACCCCACAGGCGACCGACCGGCAGAGGATGTAGAAACCCGAGTTCGTCACCGTCTGGAACCACAAGCAAACCGTCTGGCTTGCAGACCGCACTGGCGACCTTGGCTAGGAACTTGGTCGAGCCGCCACCGACACTGATGTTCAGCCCAACCTCAGCCTTGGCCCGCCGCCGCAGCTCGGTGGCGATCTCGACGTCGCTGCCATAGACCCGCCGCAGCCCGGTGACGTCGATAAACGCCTCGTCGATCGAAAGCGGCTCGACGTTCGGCGAAGTATCACGGAAGATCTCAAAGATGGCTTCGCTGGCCTCGGAGTACGCCGCCATACGCGGCTCGACGATGCGAATCCGAGGACACAACTCCCGGGCCTGGCGTGCGGTCATGGCGGTTCTTATGCCGAAGCGTCGGGCCTCGTAGCTAGCCGCCAGGATCACCCCACCGCCGACGGCCATGGGGATGCCCTGGAGTTTCGAATTGTCGCGCTGTTCGACCGAGGCGTAGAACGCGTCGAGGTCGGCGTGAAGAATTCGTTTCGGATCCGAGCGCGACCACATCGAACATATGTTCGCTTATCGGTTCGAGGAAGGCAAGCCCCAATTCGTGGACGCCGATCGGCAAGTCCAGTCTGCTTGCCGGACTAGTCGAGCGTGATCACGATTCCGGTAGTGGCACCGGCATGGTTGCGACCAACCAGCTTCATCGCCTTTTGCGAGGCCTTGATCAGCTTGACCTGAAAGCCGTACTTGGCGTCAATTGCCGCTTCAACCGTGGCCAACTCTTCCGCTGTGGCCTCTCGCGCTCGCCCGGTCAGTACCAGCGATCCCTCGGTCACCTCGCCACGACTGCTGCATGGCTGTAACTCACAGCGGGGGTCGTTGCGCAACCGCTTCAGCTTCCACGAATCGGCCCCCGTGGTGAATCCGACGTCGCCTTCGACGTCGGAACTGAGGGCGGCGATCCAGATCGCAGTCGACTTGCGTCCCCCATCTTTTCTGAACGTCGTGAGAGCCAGGTACTTCTCGTCAGCGATGGACATAACAACAGACTAGAAGCAACGACCGGCGCTTCAGACAGAACTCGCAAGCTCAGGTCCCCGTCAGCGTTGGAGTTCGAAGTTGATCGTGTCGCCACCCCAGCCGCTGAGCTGGTCGCGACCCTCGACTACTACCGCCTGAACCTCGTCTGGGATCACGATGCCTTCTTGGCTTCGGGTAAACGGTTGCTCCGACTGATGATCGTGAGTCAACTCGCGAACGCCGAACACCTCGCCATCTAAGCCTGCGACACGCCAGGCATCGGCGTAACGCTCCGGTGTGTCGTATGGCGAGCTGAGGGTGACAGAGAATGTCCAGGACCCGTCGTCAGTCTGCGTCGCCTCGACCCCAATAACATCGGGAAACAGCTCGTCGCTGTCACCAGAATCGTCACCGGGTTCAGCATCGGAATCAGAATCCCGTTCGGACGCCGATGAGTCAGACTCAGTTGCTGCATCTGACCCAGTCGCTGTTTCTGACTCGGTTTCTGTGTTGGCCTCGGCCGATCCGGCGGAGTCAGCGCTGCCCTGCTCGTCCTCAGCGGTCGAGCCGCAGGAGACGCCGAACAGCGCGAGCAGCAGCGCCAGCAGCACGCCGGGCACCACCACTGACCCCCGCGATTTGGACATCAGCTAGCGATCGCCTGCTCGACGGTACGGGCCACGGCGAACAGCTTCTCATCGTCCATCGGTCCGGCCATCAGCATCACGCTGACCGGGGGTTGACCCGGTCCGGAAGCGGGGATGCTGATCGAGCAGCTATCGAGGAAGTTGCCGATCGAGGTGTTGCGCAACGACAGCAGGTTCTGCCTGGAGTAGTAGTCGCGGTCGCCGTCATCGAAGCTGGAAATCGTTGGCGGAACGGTCGGCACCGTCGGCATGATAAACGAGTCGAGCCCAGACATACGTTGCGCCGCGACCTCGATCAGGCGGCGCCTGCCCTGCAGCACCTCGACGTAATAGCTGGCCGAGGCCCGGCCGCCCGGCTCGATACGAATCCGGACTCGCTGATCGTATTCATCGCCCCTGGTTGCGAGCAGTTCTTCGTGCCAGGCGTAGGCTTCGGCCGCGGCCAGGCCACCTTCTCGATACAGGTAGCCGATGTCGGCCAACTCCGGGAAGTCGGCATCGACAACGGTGATACCGGCGGCCCGCAACGAGCTGAGCGCTCGTTGATAGCCCTCCGCCACAACGTCATCCATCTCGTCGAGCACCACATCGCTGAGGGCTCCGAGGCGGATGCTTTCCGGCGGCCGTCGGGTGTCGGCTATGACACCGGATCCACCGGCGAACACGTCGTCGACGATGGCGCAGCAGTCGACCGTTCGGCCGAGCGGGCCGATCGAGTCGAGCGAGAACGACAGTGGCACAACCCCGTCGAGCGGGACTCTTCTGGCGGTCGGCTTGTAGCCGACAACACCACAATACGCGGCGGGGATGCGGCACGAACCGCCGGTGTCGGTTCCCAGTCCGACAACCGCCATGCCGTCGGCGACCGCTACCGCGGTGCCCGATGATGAACCGCCGGGGATGCGGCCGGCCTGGCGATCCCAGGGGCTGCGTGGGGTGTCATAGTGGGAGTTCAAACCCAAGCCGGAGTACGCGAACTCGGTCATGTTTGTCCGGCCGATCACGATGAAGCCGGCGGCCTTCAACCGGGCTGCGACCGGGGCGTCGGCCGTCGCAGGCGGGTTGTCGGCCAGCACAACCGACCCGGCGGTGCTGACCTCACCCTCGATATCGCAGAGGTCCTTCACCGCGACCGGAATCCCTGCGTACGGAGGCAACGCTCCCCCGGCGGCTCGGATAGCGTCGAATCCGTCGGCTGTCGCCCGCGCCCGGTCGGCGGCGACCGCGATAAACGCCCGACTGCCTTCCCCGCCAGGATCTTCGATTGCGGTCAGGCACTCATCGACCAGTTGGCGAGCGGTGACAGCGCCACTCGCTAGCTCAGCCGCCAGGGTTCGGATTGACTTCATCATCGGATCCTACGAGCCGGTCCACTCTGGCGGGCGCTTCTCGGCGAAGGCCTTTGGCCCTTCCTTGGCGTCGTTTGAGGAGAACACCGACTTCTGCATCGGTTCCTGAAGCTTCCAGAAATCCTCCTCGGTTGTGCCAAGGCTGGCCCTGATGAGCTGCTTCGAAGCGGCGACGGCCAGCGGCGCGTTCTTGGCCACCCGCTCGGCCAACTCCATGGCTGCGGCAACCGCCTCGCCCTTCTCGGTTAGGCGGGATACCAGGCCATAATCAGCGGCCTCTTCGGCGGTGATTGGGTCGGCGGTTATCGCCATCTCCATCGCCTTGCCATAGCCCACTCGGCTCGGCAGTCTGGCCAGACCGCCGGCGGCGGCGAACAGCCCAACCCCAGCTTCGGGGATGCCGAGCTTCACGCCCTTTGCCGCCACCAGAAGGTCGCAGCTCAGCGCCAACTCAAGCCCACCGGCCAGAGCGAAGCCCTCGATGGCGCCGATCAGCGGCTTGTTTGCCCCGTTCTTGATGAACTGCATCATCGGACCGATGTCTTCGCCCTTGGCGAACGCCTTCAGGTCCATACCGGAGCAGAATCCCCGACCGGCACCGGTCAGAACGCCTGCGGTGAGCCCAGGATTGCCGTCGAGCTCTTCGGTTGCCGCTACCAACCCTGCCGAAAGTGCACCGTTGATGGCGTTCATCGCATCGGGTCGGTTGAGGGTGATTAACAACACCCGACCTCGTTGCTCGGTCAGGACTGCCGGTTCATCGCTCATTGCGCTCCTCTGTAGTTGATCTCGGTCGAGTTTCGCGTACCGCCACCGGGGTAACAAATACCTACTGTCGTTGGTTGGTCTGCCGGCCCACCGTTTGCCGCTCGCTTCACCTTAGGGATAGCTTTCGGTTGGCTCGGCGACCGGCTCCGAGCCTCTAGAAACGGAGCGTGCAACATGGCAACGCAACTACGTCGATACGAAATCGCCGAGGGGCAAATGGATCGGTTCGTCGCATGGTTCCCGAGCATCGTGGAGGCACGGGCCAAGTACGGCTTCACCCTGGATTCCGCCGTTGCCGACCGGGAGAATAACGAGTTCGTATGGGTGACCAGTCACCCAGGCGACTACGAGGCCGTTCTCGAGGTCTACAACGTCTCGCCGGAACGTGCCGCGGTGTTCGAAGGTTGGGACAGCCCGGTCGAGAAACTGCACGTGTCGTGGGTCGAGCCGCTTAATATCTAAGGGGTCGCGCTGATAGGTGACCATCCGCCGGCGGACCAGCGGTTAGTTCTCTACGGTCCAGCTAATCGAGACTTCGTCGCCCACAGGGATGTACCAACATTGAAGGCCCGTCTGGATGGAGCGGTCGAGATGGGCGGCCAACAACGGAGCCACGGTCTCGACGCGGCGGATGGCATCTCGTATGCGGGCGCTCACCGCTTTGCGGGCCCGTTCGGCCGGGTCGTTCGGGTTCGAGCGGAGCCGGCCACCGAGACCAGTCGCTAGTCGGATCTCGGCGAGAAGTCGGTCGCGTTCAGTTTGCAGGTGCTCGGCTCGACCAATGTCAGCCCCCGATTCGGCCTGGTCGATCTCAGCCGACAGATCGTCGAGCCGGGCACGATACGCGTCGAGCGCTTCGAGGTCGATCAGCTCTTGGCTGCCACCACCAGTCACGATGCCACCAGCCAGCCGCAATGCCGACACCCCTTGCCCCCGATGCTGCAGAAGCACGGAGATGTCGGCAAGACCCTTCATGTGAGGGAGGTTCCCGTATTCGTCGCGCCACGAAACCGTCCAGACCTTCCCGACTTTGCTGAAGATTGCGTTCTCCCTGACAGATTCTTCCGAAACGCCGCTCGCAGCCTCTTTGCCACGCGCTCCCAATGCAGCTCGGGCGGTCTCGCCTTGCCTCACCCAGACATCTGCTTCTAGGCGCTGCGCCGTGTCGATCGACTCCTGAAGCAGCCGATAGGCGGTCTCGTCGTCACCAAGGGCTCCAGCCAGGATGCCCGCGGTGTGGGCGAAGGGTCCGGCAAACGCCACAACTGCACCGTTCACGCCACAGCTGCTGACGAGGGAGCCAATCTCAGCTGAGAGGGCCCGGCACAGTTCGAGATCGCCGACGGCGGTGGCCGCCTCAGCAAGGTGGGTGACAAGAACCGATCGAAGATAGGAGCCTTCGGTCTGCCAGCCGCCGGCCTCGGCCACCATGGCGATCTCCCGAGCTGCATCCTGAAGATCACCGGCAGCCGCTCGTGCCCCCGCTGCGACTGAGTGAGCGAGAACTGGCGAGCCAGACCACCATTGCACAGCGTCCGCCCCAAGCGTTCTCAGCTCGTCAGGATCATTGCGAGCACGAGCGAGGGCGACCCGCTGCGACATAAGAACGTTGCCCGTATCGGGCTCGTGGATTCTCTCACCGATCTGTGCAGCCTGATGCATCTGCGTCTCGGCGAGCTCTGTATCACCTTCGAGAAGCGCAAGCGCGGCTCGGCGAGTCGCAACCATGTACCGGTCGCGGGGCTCATTTCGGCCTTCGAGAATCCCGAACCACCGGTCGAGCACCGAGCGGAATCGCGGCGAACCGGACTCGAGTAGGCCGTTGGCCTCGAGGATCAAACCCTCGGCCATGCGGTCGGTGTCGCGAAGGCGGCCCCCGACCGAGGCAATTTCACGACCCAGCTCTGAGCGCTCAGCGCCGGTGCCAGGACGCCAAAGGGCATCGTGACGAGCAAGGAGGCACGCGATCAGCGTCGCATCGTCGTTCGATTCCCGTCCGAGGGCCAAGGCCTTTTCGCTGAGCGGGCCCGCTCTGAGCCGGTCAGCGGCCACTGAGTGCTGAAGTTCTCGCGCCAGCGCAGCTGTGAGCTTGGCTTGCCGGGGCAGATCGACACCGGTCACTGCGCCGAGCGCTGATTCCAGATGCGCGATGACCTCGTCACGAGGGGCCGCAAACTTGGCTCCGAGCCGTTGCACCGCGAGCGCCACGTCGGCTTGCAGGGTCGCGTCCGGCGCCAGCTTCGAGGCGTGCACCAGCAGATCGCGGGCAATGTCGGGCTCTCCGGACCGGGCCTGGCTGTCGGCTTCGTCGATCAGAATTCGAACGAGCAGCTTGGGTTCGATACCCCAACCGGCGTCGAGAGCGGCGCTCCGTGCCCGCCGGAGGTGGCCAGCTGCTTCGGTGAATGCAGAGCGCTGGCGGTCCTCGGCAGCACTCTCGCGGGCCCAGTAGATTGCCTTTTCCGGATCACCGGTCCCGGCCGCCTGGGCGAAGTGGTAGGCCAGGTCGCTCGGGGAAACCGGCCCGCCGCGCTGCTTGCGGGCTTCGAGGGCGTCGCCGACCCGGCCATGAAGTTCGGAGCGGGTCGCGTCTTCGAGATGGCCGTAGAGGGTCTCGCGGAATAGATCGTGAGTGAACCACAACTCGTCGCTGGCGACGGAGCGGATGAGCCCTGCCACCTTCGCTGGTGCCAGCAACCGGAGCACGTCCGCCGGGGACTCATCCATCGCTGCGCCTAATACGTCGGGCAGAAGTCGGTTCCCGAGCACGCTGGCGACGTCGAGCAGCTGTCTGCTCTGTTCTGGTAGCGTGCGCGCTCGACGAGCGACAGCGCCGGTCACCACCGTTGGTAGGGCTCCCCCCTCGAGTAGTTCGGGAAGCCTGGCTAGCTCGCTCACGAAGAGGGGATGGCCCCCAGTCCGGCGGTGCAGCTCGGCAGCTCTGGTGCGAGCGGTCTGTGGGTCGCTGATTCCTGCCACCAGTTCCTCGACCCCCTCGACCGTCAACCCCTCGAGATGGATCTGGTCGCTACGAGCACCTAGGCCGGCCAGCCGAGCAAGAGCCTGTTCACCGAGTTCATCATGGCGATACGCGCCGATGATCAGCAGTCGAGCCGCAACCGGCGCCGCGATCACATGGTCGAGTAGGTCGAAGGTGGAGGAGTCCGCCCAGTGGAGGTCGTCGAGCACGACTACCACATGTCGGTCAACAGCCAACGCTTCCAGCCAGCGGACCGCGGCGTCGAGCAGCAGCAAGCGGTGCCGATCGGGATCATCGGTGGTCGCTTCGGCCGGACCGAACTCGGCGATCAATGCCGACAAGATGTCGTGGTCTTGCCCCGTTGCTGCCAGCGCTACGTCGGTGCCGACCAACCGGACGAGGTCGCCGAGAGCCTGTGTCCAAGGCCAAAACCCGGGCGCACCATCGCCGTGCCAACAGGTGCCCCACCCTACGAGAAGGTCATCAGAACCTGCTCCCTCGATGGCGGCACGAATAAGTGACGTCTTGCCCATCCCGGCCTCTCCACTAACCAGAACCGCAGAACGACGCCCCTGCGCAGACGCTGATGCCGCATCGCCAAAGCGTCGCAACGGGTCGCCCCGGCCAATGATCCCCTGCCCTTCCACCTGCATCATTCGGTCCCGTCTGGCAAGCCCTCAGCAATCGCCAGATTCATTCTGGCGGTATTTGAACGACATCTGGCGTCTCAAGGATGACACCTCAACCTGACAAGGACGAACCAATGACGTTTGATGCTGATCAATACAAGACGACCACCCGCCAACAGTGGGAGGATTACGCACCGGGCTGGAGCAATTGGGCGCCGCTTCTTGAGAGCTGGCTTGGAGAAGCAACCGAACGCATGCTCGACCTCGCTGGCGTATCGGCCGGGAGTCGGGTGCTCGACGTCGCAGCTGGCGCAGGCGGACAGAGCATCGCTGCTGGCCGCCGAGCTGGGGTCGCCGGCGAAGTTCTGGCTACCGACCTGTCGCCAACCATCCTCGAATACGCGGCCAAGGCTGCGAAGGTCGCCGGCGTGGAAAACCTGTCAACCCGAGAACTCGACGGCGAACAACTCCACCAGCTGCCCGCCAAGAGCTTTGACGCCGCGATCTCCCGGGTTGGTCTCATCTACTTCCCCAACCGCCACCAAGCCCTCACCGGAATCCATCATGCCCTTCGAGACGGCAGGCGGTTCGCAACCGTGACCTACTCCACCGCCGACACCAACAGCTTTTTCTCCATACCTGTCTCAATCATCCGCGAACGCGCTCAGCTCCCTGCACCGGCCCCTGGCCAACCAGGACCGTTCAGCCTGGCCGATCCCGAGGTGCTCGAAAACGACCTCACAAGCGCAGGCTTCAAAGACGTCAGGGTCGAAGTGATTCAGGCGCCGGTCGTCCTGCCATCGGCGGCCGATTGTGTGCGTTTCGAACGTGAGTCATTCGGAGCCTTACACCAGATGCTCGGCTCGATGTCGCTCGACGACCAGGCATCGGTCTGGGACGAAATCGAAACTGCGCTCGGCCAGTTCGACACCGACGCCGGTTTCGTCGGGCCGTGCGAGCTCGTGATCGCCGGAGCGACCCGATGAAGCAGCCTCGTGACTTCCGGGTCGCCGCTGTCCAAGCCGCTCCCGCCTACCTCGACCGAGATGCGACCATCGACATTGTTATCGAGCAGATCGCTAAAGCATCGGCCGAGAAGGCTGACCTAGTCGTGTTCCCGGAATCTTTCCTTCCCGGCTACCCCGACTGGCTCTGGCGGCAGATCCCGTGGAGCGATGCGGACTGGTACGGACGCTTCCAGGACCAGGCCATCGAGATACCCGGCCCAGCGCTCGACAGAGTCTGCGAAGCAGCTGACGCCGCCGACATCTGGGTCGCTCTCGGGATCACCGAACGGACTCCATCAGGCACCCTCTACAACGCCGTTGTCTACATAGATGATGGCGGCCAGATCGCCGGGCTGCACCGCAAGCTCGTCCCCACCGGGGCGGAACGACTGGTGTGGGCCAACGGACAGGGTCCCATGCTGACCGTAGTTGATATCGGCGGCGTGAAGGTCGGGTCCCTCATCTGCTGGGAGAACTACATGCCCCTTGCCCGCGCCGCGCTCTACGAAAAGGGCATCGACGTCCTGCTCGCCCCAACCTGGGACAACAGCGACGAGTGGGTATCGACCCTGCGACACACCGCAAAGGAAGGTCAGATCTTCGTTGTCGGCGTGACGGCGTTCCTCCGCGGCAGCGACATCCCCCCAGACCTGCCCGGCGCCGACGAGATCTACGGCGATGAAGACGACTTCTTGTCCAAGGGCAACACGACGATCGTCGCTCCAGGCGGGGAGATTCTCGCCGGCCCCCTCACCGGCGAGGCAGGAACCGTCAGCGCCACGCTCGACCTCGCTCGGATCGCAGCCGGCCGCCGGGCATTCGACCCGACCGGCCACTACGCTCGCCCCGACATTCTCTCACTCACGATCAACACCAGTGAGTGAGTTCCCAGGCACCGTCTTGGCCACGATCCGCACCTCAGGGCGGTCACTTAGCTGCTGGCGGTAGCTGTCAGGCTTAAATGTCACACCTCCAATGCAGTATGGAGACCATGGCAGTACTCGCCGAGCCGACACGCCTGAAACCGGCCAAACAAGACGATTTGAGGGAAGACGCACCCACTTTGGCAGAAGCGGGCCCTGTTGTCGCGCTGAACGAGGCTGGTGAACTGTTCGCAACGTTGGCCGAAGGCATTCAGGGCTCAGCTGTCGGGTGGTCCGCCTCGGCCCTGGAGATTTTGGAACGCAAGCTGACCGACCGTTACGGCGTGTTACTGGGTGGCGAAGGAGCGATTACCAAGCTTGTCACCCTCGCAGCTACGCCGTCCGCGGCCTAGCAGGTCGTAGATGGCAGTTACCGATGAACCGATACTTTGTATTTCGGAGCCATATCAGCCAGCGCTGTTCGATCTAGCAGCGGAGCCCGCCGAGGCTCCGGCAGCTGACCTGCCGAAGTCGCGCACTCCGGCAGGTCATCGGCTCGACAATCAGCTCGGCTTGCAGCTCGACGACTTAGTCGACCCTCAGCTCGATCTGCAGCTCGACCTGGAGTTGGTGCCCGGGGTCGGGTTCCATCCCGCAGTGGCGAAGTGGTTTCGCAGCCGATTCGACGGACCCACCCCACCCCAGATCGAGGGTTGGCCACATATCGACGCCGGCCGCCATACGCTCATCGCCGCGCCAACCGGCTCAGGCAAGACGTTGGCTGGGTTTCTCATGGCTATCAACCGGCTCTACCTAGAGGCCGACCCCGGGATAAAGGCCAAACCGACAACCAGCGTGGTCTATGTTTCGCCGCTCAAGGCGCTGGCGGTCGACATCGCCGAGAACCTTGAACGCCCGCTGGCTGAGATCGCCGAGGTGGCCACCGAACTCGGTCTGCCGGTGCCGTCGATCACCATCGGGGTCCGAACCGGCGACACCCCTCAAAACGAGCGGCAGTCGATGCTCCGCAAGCCACGCACGTTCGTGGTCACCACCCCCGAGTCGCTGTATTTGATGGTCACCGCGGCCAAGAGCCGCGACACCTTGCGCACCGTACGTTCGGTGATCGTCGATGAGATTCATGCCATGGCTCGCGACAAACGGGGCTCTCACCTCTCACTCACGTTGGAGCGCCTCGAACACATCTGCATCGAGCCACCAGCCAGAATCGGCCTCTCCGCTACCCAACGACCGATCGAAACCGTAGCCCGGCTACTGGTCGGCACCCGCACGGTTCCCGGGCCGGAGATCGCTGAACAGACTGCAGACCTGGAGATTGACTGCGCCATCGTCGACGGTGGCCATCAGCGGTCGCTCGATGTCCAGCTTGAGCTGCCCGATAGCGAGCTGGACGCGGTGGCTTCCCACGCCCAGATGGACAACGTGCTCGACAGAATCGCCGAACTGGTCGGCGAGCACAAGACCACCCTGGTTTTTGTGAACACTCGTCGCCTAGCGGAACGGCTTGCCCATCAGCTCGGCGAACGGCTTGGCGATGATGTGGTTGCCGCCCACCACGGCAGTCTGAGTAAAGATCGCCGTCACCGGGTGGAGCGGCGGCTGCGAGCAGGCGAGCTGAAGGCTCTGGTGGCCACCGCATCGCTTGAACTGGGTATCGACGTCGGGCCGGTCGAGTTGGTGTGCCAGATCGGCTCGCCCCGCTCGATCGCCACCTTCCTGCAGCGGGTCGGCCGATCGAACCACACCCGCCATGGCACCCCTCGTGGTCGGCTCTACCCGCTGACCCGAGATGAGCTGATCGAATGCACCGCCCTCCTAGGAGCGATCCGAGCCGGGCGGCTCGACGCGCTGGAACCACCGGTTGCCCCGCTCGATATCTTGGCCCAGCAGCTGGTCGCCGAAACCGGAGCGGAAGAGTGGCAGGCCGACGAGCTGTTCAACCTGGTGCGGCGAGCTCACCCATTCTCGACTTTGACTAGGGACCAGTTCGACGAGGTCGTCGAGCTGGTGTGCGACGGCATCATCACCGGACGAGGCCGCCGCGCAGCGTGGGTTCACCGCGACGAAACCAATGGCGAGCTTCGTGGGCGCCGGGGCGCCCGCTACGTTGCGCTGACCTCCGGTGGAGCGATCCCCGAAATCTATGACATGCGGGTCATCATGGAGCCCGACGAAACCTTCATCGGAACGGTCAACGAGGACTGGGCTATGGAGTCCATGGCCGGCGATATCTTCCTGCTCGGCACCCACTCCTGGCGGATCAGGCAGGTCACCGGCGGCGAAGTTCGAGTTGTCGACGCTGGCGATGCACCACCGACCGTGCCGTTCTGGACCGGCGAAGCTCCGGCCAGAACCGCCGAGCTGTCAGCCGAAGTGTCTCGCCTTCGAGCGGCGGTCGACAGCTTCCTCGATCGCGATGATCCTGCCGGGGCGACAAACTGGCTGACCACCGAGACGGCCATTCCCACCGATGCCGCGGCGCTCATCGTGGCCTATCTAGCCACCGGCCGAGCTGTCTTGGGCCGGCTGCCAACCTCTTCCGAGCTGGTTATGGAGCGGTTCTTCGACGATGCCGACGGCATGCAGTTGGTTATCCATTCGCCGCTCGGAGGTCGAATCAACCGGGCCATGGGTTACGCACTTCGCAAGAAGTTCTGCGTTGGCTTCAACTTCGAACTTCAAGCCGCAGCCAGCGACGATGCTGTGGTTATTTCGCTCGGCCCTCACCATTCGTTCCCGCTCACCGACGTGCAACAGTTCCTGCGGCCGGAGAACATTCGCGAAACGCTGACCCAGGCCATCCTCGACCAGCCGGCGTTCCAGTCTCGCTGGCGGTGGAATCTGAACCGAGCGTTGATCGTGCAGCGCATGCGCAACGGCAAGCGCAATCCGCCTCCCATCCAGCGCATGGAGAGCGACGATCTGCTGGCGGCGCTGTTCCCCGACGCGGCGGCCTGCCAGGAGAACGTAACCGGGCCGGTCACCATCCCCGATCACCCGGTTGTGCGCCAGACCATCCACGACACCCTCACCGAAGGTATGGACGTCGACGGCTTGATAGCGCTCTGGCAGGCGTTCGCTGACGGCTCGACGACGATGCACCACGTCGATACCACCGAACCATCGGTCCTCGCTTACGAGATTCTCACTGCTCGCCCCTACGCCTTCCTCGATGATGACGAACTGCCCGACCGCAGAACCCATGCTGCTCCCATGCGGCGCGGACTTCCGGTCGACCTGACCGACATCGGGGCGCTGGTCCCAGAGGCTGTCGCCGAGGTTCGAGCGGAGCTAGCCCCCGATCCTCGTACCGCCGACGAGCTACACGATCTATTGCGAGACGTTATCCTGCTCAGGGCTCGGCCTCAGTGGGCTGCACTATTCGAGGAACTACAGGCCAAAGGGCGAGTCGATTGTCTGGCCGGTGAAAGCACCGAGCGCTGGTACGCCACCGAGTCGGCCCAACAGGTCCAGGTCTTGCTTAGCGATGCCCCAAACGGCGAGATTTTCCCCGAGCATGTGGCGGCCACGGTTCTTCGTGGCCACCTAGAGCTGCTCTCCCCTATCACCGCCGACGCTCTGCGCGACGAAACCGGTATCCCGCTCACGTCGTTCCGCGTCGGCCTGGCCACGCTGGAGTCCGAGGGTTCGGCGATCCAGGGGCACTTCAGTACCCAACCGCCCGATGGCGGCGGGGAGAGCCAGCCTGGCCTTGTCGAGTGGTGCTCCCGACGACTCTTGGCCCGCATGCACGGCCGGTCGCGCAACACGCGACGTAAGGCTGCAGAGCCGGTATCTCCGGAACAATTCATGCGGTTCTTGGTCCGGTGGCAACATGTGGCCCCGGGGACCCAGGTCCGGTCACCGGCCGGTCTCGCTCAGGTTCTGGAACAGCTCCAGGGGTGGGGGGCCGCGGTTGCTTCCTGGGAGAGCGATCTGTTGACCGCCCGCATTCGGAACTACGACAGCCAATGGGTCGACCGTCTCTGCCACAACGGTGAAATCCAATGGCTCCGACTCGCACCTCGCTCGATGGACGACCCAGACCGTCGGGGTTCGGGTCCCTCCAAGGCCACCCCGATAAGCATCGTCTACCGTCACGATTTGCCGTGGCTGTTGCCCGCAACGCGGGGCGAGGCCACCGCTCCGCTTCCATCATGCGGTGCCGTGGCAGAAATCGCCGAGGCGCTGCAGCAGCTCGGGCCGCGGTTCGCCGCCGATCTAGCCGCCGATACCGGACGGCTGTCGAGCGATATCGAAACCGCGCTGTGGGACGGCGTCGCTCGAGGGCTGTTCACCGCCGATGGCTTCGAAGCGATCCGGGCGCTCACCGGCCCCAGCCGCAAGTCGAGGCGGCGGGAACGATCGCTTTCGAGGTTGCGCCGAAGAAGCAGCGGCATCGGTGAGAGCCAGGGTGCTGGTATCCGCTCTGGCGGTGCCGGTGCTACCGGTGGCGGTCGCTCTACCCAAGCGGCAGGCCGTTGGTCGCTTGTCCCGGGCGCCCTGGCCGCTAGCCCGCCGCCGGAAGACCGAGACGAGTTGGTTGAAGCGGTTGCCGATCAGCTGCTGCAACGGTGGGGCGTACTGTTCTATGACCTGGTTCGGGTCGAAGACTTGGCGGTGCCGTGGCGCGAATTGCAGTGGGCACTGCGCCGCTTGGAAGACCGTGGGCTGATCGCTGGCGGTCGATTCGTCAAGGGTTTCAGCGGCGAACAGTTCGCCCTTCCAGCTGCGGTTGAAGCTCTCAAGGACATCCGCAAGACGCCTCCGACCGGCGAGACGGTCAGCGTTTGTGGAACCGACCCGCTCAACCTGACCAACGTCATCCTCTCCGGTGACCGGATCCCCGCTCGCCGCTCCGAGACTGTCGTGCTGCCCATCTGATATCTGGGAGAGCTACTTAGCTATGGCCTCGGCTCGTTCCGCCCCGGCTAACATTTAGGCACCGTTCCTACAGTCAGGCCCCGGAACATGAGCCTCTATTACGTGCAGAAGTTCCTCTACGAACTCAATCGAAGCGAGCCCCTGCAAGGCCAATACCATCAAGATCGTCATGCGGTGCTGGCGGGCTACGAGCTGACAGCCGAAGAGATCGCAGCTCTAACCGAACCCGACGTTGGGCTGCTGTTCCATCTCGGAGTCAACGGTCAGATCCTTATGCATTTTGCAGCCCTCCATCAGATCCCGTGGGCCGACTACCTGCAACAGATGCGAGACGGCATAGAAACCCACGGTCCGGTCCGTGAGGGCGTCTACGCCATGACCGGGTACGAAGGTGTCGAGGCCCACTCCACCGAACTCGGTCAGCAAACCAACACGTCGAAAGAAGAAAACTGATGCCGCTCGTATTCGCTGGTGTCGCCAGCCACGCCCCCGGCATCACCGGCCGATCGGACCAAGCAGACCCGGTCGTACGCGACGCGTTCTACCAGGCCTATGACGAGATGCGAGCGGCGCTCGTCGCTTCCAAGCCCGATGCAATCGTGGTGGTAGCGGCCGAGCACTTCGCCAACTTCTTCATGAATAACATGCCGAGCTTCGCCATCGGCATGGCCGACTTCTACGACGGTCCGATCGAAGATCCAGGCTGGCTGGGTATCGAGAAGGTTCGAGTGCCTGGCAATCGCGACCTGTCAGGCCGTTTCATCGAAGCGGTCATGCAGACCAGTGACGTCTCATACGCCGAAGAGTGGAAATTCGATCACGGGATCATGGTCCCGCTCCACTTTCTCACCCCTGACTACGACACCGCGATCATCCCGGCCAACATCAACTGTCAAGGGCCGCCCCTTACCCCGCTCCACCGGGCGTGGGCGTTCGGAGAATCACTGGGAGCCGCAGCCAACGCACTGCCGGAACGAATCGCAGTTGTCGGAACCGGCGGGATCTCCCACTGGCCAGCCACCCCGGACTCGGGGAAAATCAACGAACCATGGGATCGTGACTTCCTCGATCGCTGGTCTCGGAACGACCGAGCGGCCCTGCTCGACTACAATGACACCGATATCTATCTTGAAGCTGGACAGGGCGGATTCGAAATCCGCACCTTTCTGGCGGTGAGTGCGGCGGCAAGCGGGGCGACTGGAACAGTGCACTTTTACGCACCAATCCCAATCTTCGCTGTTGGCTGCACCATCGCAACCTACGATCTGGCAACCTCAACAGGAGCACCAACATGAGTTTCGGACCGAGTGTGTTTCGCCCTAGAGCGATCCCGTTCCCAACTATCGGCTGCGCGTTGATCGCCCTGTTTTTTGTCATTCAGGCGATCATCGTCAACAGCTGGATGACTGTGCTCTCCCTAGCCATCGCCCTGATATTCGCCCTCGCAGCGGCCTGGTACTGGTATCAGGTACGGCAATCCTCGGTGCTTATCGACGCCAACCAATTCATCGTCAAGAGCGGCTCCAAGCAGCGCACATTTGAGACCGACGCCATCGCCGATATCGATCTGAGCTCGCCAACCGGTCAGATCACGTTCAAGGACGGGACCACGACCAACCTGCCGCTCGAAGGCAAACAGCTGGTCGAAGCAGCCCTGCTACTGATGCCAAACGCCCCGGTTAACGACTAGCCGAGCGGACCAGCCGAGCCAGCAGCTCAGTCGCTTAAGGATTGATCAACCGGCCGGTCCGGATCGAGAGACCACTCCGACCACGAGCCGGTGTACAGCCTTCCGCCCTCGACTCCAGCAACCCGAGCCGCGAGCAGGTCATGACAGCCGGTGACCCCCGACCCGCAGCTTGCGACTACGGCGGCGCCAGCGACAACCCCGAGCGCACCCAACTCCTGCTGCAACTGCTCGGCCGGAAGCAGGCGCCCATCGGGCCCGACGTTGTCGGTCCACGGTCGCGAAACCGACCCCGGAATGTGCCCCGGTCGAGAATCGATCGGGTTTGCTTGGCCGGCGAAACGCTCGGCACTTCGAGCGTCTACCAGCACGGCCCCATCGGCGATAGCCGAAAGTACCTCGGAGACATCGACGAACCGGTCTTCAGGCCACGGCACTGGGGCCACCTCGTCGGCCTGTTCTCCCCCAGCGCTCTGCTTCTCCAGGACATCGCCCTGCTCAAGCTCCCCTGACCAGGCCTGCATACCACCGTCGAGCACCGCTACCGGGTGCCCAATAGCGTCAAGCATCCACCAGAGACGGGCAGCTTGGGCACCGCTTTGGTCGTCGTAGACCACCACCGGCTTGGTTCCAAGGCCCAGTTTCGACCTGGCCTGGGCGAAGTGCTCGGCGCTCGGCAACGGATGTCGGCCTCGCTCCCCCGGCGGATCGGAAAGATCGGCGTCCAAATCGGCAAACACCGCTCCCGGAAGATGCCCATCCAGATACTCGGCCCGTCTCGGCCCACCATCCATCGACCACCGGAGGTCGACAACGACCACCTCGTCACGGTGCTCGGCGAGCCAATCGGCGCTGACCAGAGGGCCTGATGGGAACATGTTTCGCTCCTTCCTGCCGTTGCAGCAGGTAGATCAACTATGTCGGTTCAGTCGGTGAATCTCCGTCTCGACCATACGCTCAGTCGTGGTGGTTACCAATTCTTCGAGACACGACCCGATCGTGCTGCTAGTCGTCGGCTCATCGCTGCTGATGGGTTCTGGCTCGGTCGTCTTTACTCTTCTGCCTTCGATGCAGGAGAAGGTCGGCTTCCCGACCTGGGGATTCGGACTGATCGCCGGCGTTTTCTTTGCCTCATCGTTGATCGCCCAGCTGAGCTTGGCCCGCTTCGCCGACCGGGGCTACACCAAAGCTCTGCTGATCGGCGCCATTCTTCTCGGCGTGGCCAGCCTGGTCTGGCTGGCCTTCGGCGACTCGCTTGCTGAACTCACCCTGGCCCGCGGCCTCGGTGGGTTAGCCGCTGGCTGCTGGGGTCCGGCGGCCCGAGCGATGGCCATCGCAAAACGGCCCGATCGCACCGCGACCCGGCTGAGCTACATCGCGGTCGGCGACACCAGCGGGCTGGTGGCCGGGCCGCTGTTCGGTTCGTTCTTGGCGTCCCAGTTCTCCATCCAGGCCGCATTTTTGGTCTTCGCTGGCCTCATCCTGCTGCTTACCCCGGTGCTGTTCACCTCACCGGTAAACCGAGAGGTCGTGGCCAGCGGCGCCGGCGAGCTGGGCACCGGCCTGCTTGTTCTACTCAAACAGAGGGCGGTTCGCCAGGCCATGTTGCTGGCGGTGGCGCTGTTCCTCCCGGTCGGGCTATACGAAACGATCTGGGCTAAACACATTTCGAACCTCGGCGGTTCGCCATACATCATCGCCCTATCGGTCGCCATGTACGGGCTGCCATACATGGTGGTGGCACCGTTCGGCGGTCGTCTTGGCGACAAGGTCGGCTCCGGACGGGTAGCGCTGCTCGGCGCCGCCGGACTCGTGGCCATCACCTTCGTGACCGGCCTGCCCCGCAACTACTGGGCGTTGCTGGTCCTCGGCGTGATCGAGGCCTCGATCAGCGCCATCGCTTATACCAACGCGTTGGCCGCCATGTCGAAGGCCTGTTCGCCACAGCAGCAGGCCGCAGGGCAGGGTCTGGCCGGAGCCGCCAGCATCGGCGGCGCAGGATTTATGGCGCTACTGGCCGGGCCGCTATTTGCTTTCAGCGGGCCGATCGCCGCCTTCAGCGTGGCCGCTGCTTTGGTGGCCGTCGGGGCGATTGTGGCCTACCTGCTTGATCCGCAAGCGCTACAAAGGTCAGCGCCGCTAGTCGCAGCCTCGAACACGCCCCTGCACTAGAAACTACTGATCGAGGATAAACGTCAACGTGACCAGTTCGCCGCTGCCGTCGGTATTGCGGAAGAAATGCACATGCTGATTGTTGGCGCTGAAACGTGCGGTCAGCTTCTCGGCCCCAAACGCCGAGTCGACGGGATCGACCGAAACCGCGGCACCGGAGGCCAGCTCGATGATCGCCGGACCGTTGGTGGTGCCGTCGGCTCGAACTTCCATATGCAGGGCAGCCACAACGCCGTCGGCTACCGCCACAGCTCCGATCTCGTTGTGCCATGGCCCAGCCAGGCCTTCGAGCACCAGTTGGCCAACACCATCGCAAGCCAGCGCGTTATCGAGCAGCGAATTCTTCCGCAGGTCGACCTCGCACGTCGCAGGCAGGAGGGCGTTTGTGCCACCGACCGCGGCGGGGCTCGCCGGGGCGTCGGCAACGACCGAACCAGCCGGGGCGGCATCCTCCGTATCTGCGGTCGCTCCGGCCGCAGAGTCCAACCCAAGACTGGCGCTGGAGTCGGGTTGAGCCAGAGCGTCGGCAACGCCAGACATCGTCGCCAGTTCCGGTCCGCCTCCGCCTCGGAACGAATTGAGCGCCACCGCCAGCGGTATCGCCGCCGAAACCAGAACCACGAACACCAGCACCCACGGGACCCGTAGTGCTTTCGAGCGGGCCTGTTCCGAAAGCGGTACCCGAGCGTGCAGATCGCGCCGGCGTGAAGTCGGCGCCGGAACGTCCGGCCCGATCTTGTTGACGACATCCTGCAGAATCATGTCGGCCCGAGACGTCGGGAAACGGATGTGGCTCAAACCGGTGTCGGGAAGTCCGTCTACCGTCTCTTCGACCAGCAGCAGCACCTTGCCACCGCCAATCGACTGCTCGATCAGCTTGGCATCCTGAAGCACCCGATCGAAGGGAGGCGACACTTCGCCGATCCCGTCGCCCTTATGAACGACGAGCAAAACAACGTCGATCCCTCGAAGCGAATGTTTGACCGCGTCGCCGGTGTCGTGAGCGCCGACCGGCGACGACTTCTCCTCGACTACCTTGAAACCTTCGCTCCGTAGGCCCTCGGCTAATTGGGCGAAAGAGTCTTCGGTACCGCTCCGACCGAGCAGCACGTTAAGGGTTTTGGTCGAACCGGGAGCTGAGACCACGACACCAGCCTAGTCACGGTAAGTGACTAGGAACGAGATCAGATCTATGGGTCTGTGTGTCCAAGCAGTTTGTAGGCGATAATGCGGTGGTGGGCTCCGCCGATATATACCTCAAACGCCTGGTTCTCGGCCTTTCGGTTGCTGTGGTTGCCTTATTGGCCGGAATGGCCCTGTATAGCCTGCTCAGCGACCCAGACGAACCGGACGAACTCGAGGTGGCCGAACCCATCGACGATGACCCAGCCGCCCCCGGCCGGGCCTACCCCGGCCAGCGGTTCGAGATCGGTGATCTGGAGTTCCCCCTCACCGTTGGCTGCGTGAGCGACCGTGAAAGCGAACCGGGTCGCCAGGTCAGCGCCGAAGAGCAAGCCGATGACGTCTATCTGGTTGTGATCCACAACCGCGGCCTTAGCGCCACCGACTATGTGGTCTCGGCCGAGCTGACAGCGAACGATGGCTCATCGGTCACCGCGCTGGCCAAGATTGACCAGCTGCGGGCCGATGAGGAACGAGAAGTTGTGCTGCTCCCCGACCAGGACATCGCCGACATCAGCAGTTGTTCGATAACCGGAGTGCAGAGCGACCGGCGGGTACTGCTCAGCAGCGGCTAACACCCACCGCCGGGCGACGGGCGGTCGGGAATCGACGGATCCACCAGCTCAATGTGCACATGAGGCCATGACGGTTCGGCGGTGAACTCGTCAACCTGGGAATCGAACGGCAGCAGGGTTGCCGCCGGGGCCAACACCGTCACCCCAGCCTCGACCCGATCTCCAGCGCTAACCATCACGCCGTTGATGTGCAACACCTTCAACTCCCAGCCCGGGTGGCTGTCTGGCTCGATAACTACAAAGTCGTCGCTGTGCTTGCAGTAGAGGACGTAGCCGCCGGCCCGCAGGACCGTGCCGGTCACCGGCGCTCGGATCTCAGTACCCGGTTCGACCACAACGTCGGCCGCGGTACGCGAGCCGGTGTCTCGCTGTCGTGACTCGAGCACCAACCCACCGACGACGGTGTCGCTCGGCTCCAGTTGTCTGGCACCGTCGTTGTTTGACTCGTGGAAGCCAACCCGTTCAACTCGATTGGAAGGGTGCAACAGCGTGACCTCGGCGAAGGTCGCCATCACGGCGAACTCTTGCACCACCAGCGTTCTAGCGGTCGCTGCCACCTCGGCAACCGACGTCGACGGATCGACCTCGGTCGGCGGTGTCGTCGCTTGAACCGTGCTCTCGGTAGTCGACGGGGCTGTGGTCGACGGGACTGTGGTTGGCTGCGCCGTGGTTTCAGCCGTGGTTTGAGACGTCGAGGTACTTGAGGGCACCGTCGAGGTCGAGACCTCGAGAGCTGCCGTGCTCGATGAAGCCGAATCCAACGGTGTGGTGTCCGCCTCCGAGGTTGTGGTCAGCGAGGAGGCGACGAGCGACTCGGAACCGAGGGTGGTGGCCACGAGGGACGACTCTGCTTCATCTGTACTCACCGATGGCGGGTTGGCCGAATCCTGGGATGGGTCAGCGCCGCACCCGGCGATCAGCAGCAAAAGGCCCAGTCCAACCACTACTGAAAAACAACGCGGCATGCTCACTGGCCAAACTCCTATCTCCGCACCGCTGTTGGCTCATACCTCAGCGCAAACGCTAGTCCAGCTAACTGAGCAACAATGGGCATGTCGTTCGATTGTGTGCCCCCTACGCTGGTCGCCATGGACTGGTTCGGGAACAATTGGCCTGTACTGCTCGTCGCCCTAGCGCTGTTTATTATCGGTGCCGGCTTGATGCGCAAGATCGCAAAGATGGCCTTTCTCGGCGTGGCGATCGGAGCATTGGGGCTGTTCCTGTGGCCGATCGTCAGTGAGTCGCTCTAGCTGATCAGGTCCCTCCTGGCCGAGCCTCACACCGGGGCTCGCTAGACCGCAGTTAAACCTCTACGCCGGAAAAGCCGATCAATGGTCATGGCTGAACGGCGGAGCGATAGGAGGGGCTCGTCAAGGCTGCGTCCCCTCTTGCCCCTGGCTGGTATCTGGTTCCTCGGATGTTCGCTGCTCGTTGGCCTTGTGCTGCAACGGCAGGTGCCTTACGGCGAACTGCTGCTGGATCCCAACAGCCTTAACAAGGTGCCGTGGTACACAGGCCTGGTCTCCAACCTCGGCATTCTTTGTTGGACTACAGCCACATCAACCGCCTTCTTTGGCTCTTGGCTCGCTCGTTTCGGCGGCCGACAAGCGGCGTCGGTGATGCTCGGCCGCGGCGCGGTGCTGTCGGCAATCCTGCTACTCGATGACCTATTCCAACTCCATGTGGCGGTCAAACCGCTCTTTGGTATCTCTAAGGCCGTGGTCTATTTGGCCTACCTCCTGGTCGCCGGCTGGTGGGTAGCGACCCAACGAAAAGAGATACAGAGAACCCGGTCCGAGCTGTTACTGGCGTCGTTGGCTGCCTTCGGTGGATCGGTGGTCGTCGACCAACTCGGCGACGCAATACCGCTGCTCGATGCCCAAGCCGCGTTGCTGATCGAGGATGCCTGCAAGTTCCTTGGCGTTCTAGCCTGGGCCCAGTACTTCGTTCTGACCTCGAGCGACATCGTCAAGTCGATCGTCGGCGAGCTCCGAGCCAAGGCCGCAAACGTTGAGCCGCAACCGGTCGAGCCACCCCTCGTTCAGGCTCCGATGATCGACGGCGGCTACGCTGATGCGATCGTAAACAATCACAAGCCGAACACCCGAAGCGAGGCCCGATGACCGGCGCTCTCAGCTTCGAACACAGCACCCTCTACGCCAATGCCGAATCGTTACGTCTCGAGCTCGCCGAGCGGCTGACCGAGTGGGATCGTAACCGCGGCCTCGACGCCACGGCCCTGCTCGACGCGGCCGATCTCGACCTCATCGGAATCGAGGTACCCAAGTACCTGGGCGGACTCGGTTTCGGTTTTCGGCAGAAGGTGCAGGTGGCGAAGATCCTCAGCCGCTCATCGATGGCTTTTGCCTTCAGCCTGATCAATACCCAGAACGTCACCTCTCGCCTGGCCGAGGCCGGCGGCACAACCCACAAACGTGATCTGCTGCCAGAGTTGTTGGCCGGACGACGCGTCGGGTCGACCGCACTTACCGAGCCCGGTGCCGGTAGCGACTTCGCAGCCATCGCTACGACCGCCCAGCAGACAAACGACGGCTGGATCCTGAACGGCGAAAAGGCCTGGATCACCAACGCCGCCATCTCAGATGTCATCATCTGCTACGCCCAGACCGAGCCCGGTTCCGGCGGGCGGGGCATCGCCAGTTTTGTTGTCGACGCAAAGCGCAGCGGCTTCGAACGGCTCGCCCCCTATGAGCTGACCGGCGGTCACATCATCGGGACCGGCCGCTTCCGTCTCGACAACTACCGGGCGGCAAATGAAGACCTGCTGACCGAACCGGGCGATGGGTTCCGGTCCGCCATGTCAAGCGTCAACGGAGCCAGGATCTACGTGGCCGCCATGTGTTGCGCCATGGTTCACTCGGCCCTGGGAATCGCCGCCGAGTACGGCAGCCGCCGAACGACCTTCGGCAAGACGTTGCTGGAGCATCAGGGGCTTGCCTGGTCGCTCGCTTCTGTTGCCAACCAGCTGGAGGCCGCGCAGCTTCTTACCGAGCGGGCCATCGACGCCCTCGAGTCGGGCGAGATTTCCGAGGTAATCCTCGCTGCGGCACACGCCAAGAAGTTCGCCACAGAAATGGCTGAGCCGGCGATCGCCGCCTGCATCCAGGCCATGGGCGCCGAGGGTTTGCGCGATCACTATCCGCTCGGCCGGCACCTGGCCGATGCCCGGCTGGCTAACTTTGTCGACGGCTCAACCGAGATCCAAACCGAGCGCATCGCTCGGTCATTGGCTACGAGCTATCGCAGCCCCGTCTTTGAGTATCCCGAGCCGGGACCAGCCACGCTCGTCTCAAGCCAGCCGCTAGACGAAGGTCCGATGCCAGCGGAGTCCGATGATCTAGTGCCAGTTGAGGCCGAAGGTCCCGAGCCAGCTGAGTCCGAAGATCCGGTGCCAGCTGAGTCCGATGATCCGGTGTCGATACGAGCCGAAGATCCCGAGCCGGTTCAGGCCCAAGATCCGGTGCCGATACGAGCGGTCCCGCCGCTGCCACCGGAAACTGAACGCACCCTGGAGACCGCTCCGGAGCTGCCGCCGCTGCCACCGGAATCGTTGCGAACCGATCAAGCCTGAGTGTGACAAGCCCGGACACAGTCACTGTCGTTCTGGGACTCTGACACTGCCGCTCTGCGGTAACCGGGGGTAGGTCATAGGCACCATGGTGTGATCCTGGCTGAGCAGCTCCGCCCAGCCGTTTGGGGCTGCGCAACCGATTCGAGCTATCCGGCGCAGCCGATACTTTCGGTGCGGTGACCACCCCACGCTTCGACCCACGAGCCAGGCTGCTGGCCCGGGCCAGACGACATCGAGCCACGTCCACCGACGATGGCGCCACCTCTTCTGCGGTGATCGCCCAGTGGATTATGGACGAGCTGTACCGCCACCGGGCATCGACAATCGTGGTCTGCTCATCGATCATGGCCCTCCTCTTTGTGGTCGTCGGTTTGAGGGTCGGTTCGCAGGACGTGGTCGCAGGCGCCGATATCGACGACGGTCAAACCGTCGTGAACGACGCCGCCTACCTCGGCACAACTTCAACCACGGTGACCCGATCGACCAGCAGCACTTGGCGTCCTCCAGACTCCCCCGCTGGCTATGTACCAGCAGGCGCAACCACCGTGCGACAGGCCCAAACGACCGCGGTGAGTTCGACCCGGCGCACCACGGCAACAACAAACAAGACGACCACCGTCCCGGCGACAAACCCTGATCTCACCACCTCCACGGTCGACGATCAGACGACCGTGGATGGAACCACCGAGTCCACCCAGCCGGGCACCGAAACAACGACCGAGTCGGCCGACAGCACAACCACCGTGCCTTCCCAGGTAACGACGACCAGCTCTGCCGAAACCGGATCTACGATCACCACAACAGTCAGTACCACGGCCGATTCGACAGTCACTACAACAGCAGTCGATACAACCGCGGTCGACACCACGGCCACGACAGCCGGTGCTTCAACGTCGACCTCGGCGGAGAGCTCGACATCCACCTCGACGACCGCGGCCGCAGCGGCTGGCTGATCCCCATTCCCAGCCGTCAGCGAACCGCGACCCAAGCACCGTGATTGTGACCAGAAGTTCGGCTGCGTTGGGACTTGTCGTCCAATGAGCGACAATGACTCGATGAGCGACGAATCCATGAGCGGCCATGACTCGATGAGCGGCCATGAATCTCCGAGCAATTATGGATCGATGAATCCGGTTGATCAAACACAATCGACGACCGGACATGCTCCCGGCTGGTACGCCGATCCCTGGCGCATGGGCCCGTGGCGCTGGTGGGACGGCGAGGCGTGGACCGCCCACGTCAGCCAGGCCGAAGAGTCGAAACCGCGCCTACCGGCGTGGCTTAGTGTTCCGGTGATCATCGGCCTGTTGGCCACTATCATCTCCATGCTCCTGCTGCTGGCCCTCTCACCGGGCCCAACCAGCTACGGGATCGCCCTCGGTTTCGTGCCGCTCATCATCGTCATGCCGGTCCTCAGCTGGCTCGACCGAGTTGAGCCAGAACCACGGTCGTCGCGAATTCACGCCCTGCTTTGGGGCGGGGCGGTAGCAGGCTTCGTGTCCGGCGTCGTCAACTCGGTGGTGGCGGTCGTATCGAGCGAAGCCTGGGCCGCGGTCGTGTCAGCGCCGCTCATCGAGGAGCTCATGAAGGGGCTCGGCATCATCTGGGCCCTCAAGCGGCGCGAAGTCGACGGCGTCATGGACGGCATCGTCTACGCCGGCTGGGTGGCCCTCGGCTTCGCCATCATCGAAGACGTGCTCTACTTCTCCAACGCCGCCGAGCAGGGAATCTTGACCCAGGTATTCCTACTCCGGGCGATATTCACCCCCTTCGCCCACCCGCTGTTCACCGCCTGGACCGGGCTAGCCATCGGCCTCGCAGTCGCCAGACAACAGTCGGTTCTGGCCAACGCATTCTGGGGATATGGACTGGCGGTGGCCAGCCACGCTGCCTGGAACGGCTCGTTGACCTACGCCGACGAAACCGGCAACGCCGCAGCCATCGTCATCGCCGCCGCCTGTTTCGTACTGCTCTTCTTCGCTGCGGTGGTCACCGTGGTCCTGATCAGGCGAGACCAGCAGCGGAAATTCACCGAACTGATCCCCATGCTGGCCCAGCGCCACAGTCTGACCCCGGAAGAGGTTGGTGTCTTCGGGAACTGGAAACGCATGTTGGCCACCAGACGAGCCACCCCGAGGAGCAAACGGGCCGCTTTCGACCGAGTCCACGCTTCGCTGGCCCGCCTGGCGCTGTTTTACCGCCGTGTCGGCACCGGCGATCCAGCCACCGAGCAACTCTTGGCCAACCAGCTCCAACAAGCAAGAGCCGCCCAGTTCGCCGCTACAGCAGGCCAGTAACGCACCCTGGGAGGGCTAACAGGCCCAAAGCGGTAAGGCTGGCAGGAGAAACGGCCGATAACCACGGGGATGGCGATTACAGCCGACGCGCTTAACGTACTCCGGGCCCCGAGCAAGGTCTCCGAGCTCGGCATTCCCGAGGGCTTGGCGGAGGACCTCTTCCTCCGTCGAGTGCTGACCGAACGCATGACGACGGTCGGCGAAGCGGCCGATGCCCTAGCCATCTCGCACGCTGTCGGCGACGAGCTGGCCGAAGCGCTGCGAGAAAAGAACCTCCTGCAGTATCACGGCGCCGTCGGCCGCGACTACCGGATCGGGCTCACCGAGCTTGGCCAGCGCATGACTACCGAGCGCATGACCACCAGCCGGCACGTTGCTCACATGCCGGTGCCGCTCGACAGTTACCGGAAACTGGTCGAAGCCCAGCGGGCGGAGATCAACGTCAGCCGGGCCACCGCTAAGAAAGTCTACGCCGACCTCGTTCTGGAAGATGGTCTGCTCGACCAGATCGGCCCTGCGTTCGTAAGCGAGGGCGCCATTTTCTTCTACGGTCCGCCCGGCACCGGCAAGACCAGCCTGGCCGAACGCATGGCCCGATTCTTCACCGACCTCGTTCTCATCCCGCGTTACGTGGAAGTCGACGGTCAACTGATAGCGCTCTACGACCCCTCGCTGCACGAAGCCGAAGAGGTACAACCGGAGAGCCTCGACCGGCGATACGTGCTCTGCAAACGCCCGCTGATTCTCGTCGGCGGCGAGCTCACCCTTTCGATGATGGATCTGCAGCACGACCCGGTATCGGGGCTGAGCGTTGCCCCAATCCAGCTGATGGCCAACAACGGGATTCTGGTCGTTGACGACTTCGGCAGGCAGTCGGCCACGCCGGACGAAATTTTGAACCGGTGGATCGTGCCGCTGTCTCGGGGCATCGACTTTCTCAAGCCCCACACCGGCACCAAGTTCACCGTCCCCTTCGAGCTCAAGCTGGTGATCTCCACCAACCTCGACCCCCATTCCCTCGGCGACGACGCGTTCCTCCGTCGGCTCCGCAACAAGGTCTTTGTCGGCGGCTGTACCGAGCCGGCATTCAACTGGATTCTCGTGAGAGCCGCACAGCGGGAGCAGCTGGAGGTCACCGCCGAATCGGCGGCGTACCTGGCCAAGATCACCCGAGATTCCCTTGGGGAGCTGCGGCCCTACGTTGCGGTCGACTTCTGTGAGCTGGCGGTGGGTATCTGTCGCTACGACGAGCTACCCCGGCGCCTCAGCAAGCGACTCATCGATCGAGTGGCCGGGGTCTATTTTGTGCGCGACGTCACCGCCCCCGCCGGGCCAACGGCTGAGGCTACGATGGCCGGTGCATGCGAAACTCCATACGGGTAGCCGGAATCAGCCTGCTCTTGTTCGTAATCGCCACCGCCTGCACCGACGGGGGCAACGGTTCACAAATTCAGTCCGGGACCGTGCTGGCATCCAGCTCCACCTCGGTCTTGGCGTCGACCACCTCCGCTGCTCCACCTTCAACGACGACCTCACCCTCGAGTTCGGCCGCTGCGCCATCGGCTGAGTCGACAACCAGCACAACGACCGAGCTTGCGGTGGCCAGCGCCGTTGCCGAGTCCTACAAGATCTTGGCTCCAACGATCGCCGAGCTGGGCCAGGGCGTGTACGACTTCGTGGCGGTGACCGAGGCAAACAGGATCGATCAGTTGGCCGACCGCGCCTGCAGCGACACCTCGCCCGACATGAACGACAGCGAACTCGGCCTGCAGGGTCTGGCGGCCTACGACGAGTTGAGCGCCGAGGAGCGAACGTCGATTGCCCTTGGCGACTGGGTGGTGTTCTACGGCTCGCTCCTCGGCTATTTCTGCCCCGAGAACCTCGGCCAAGGCAATGCCGCTTCGGCTCCCAGCCCCGAAGGCACCGAGCTGGAACAGTTCCAGGCGGTTGTCTCCCAACTCGACGGTGTCTCGAGCGAGACCGACGCCTTCGCCGAGACCATCGACGACACCAGACTGACCGACCTGCGATCGGTCGCATGCCCCGCACCTGAATCTGGCTCTGCGTCTGAACCCGAATCGGGGGTCAGCAACGAAGAATTCGGGCTGGCCATCGTCACCAGCTACGAGACCGACCTCACCGAAGTCGAACGCGACCAGCTGTCCCTCAGCGGGTACAGCGAGCTGTACGGCGCGGTGGTCGGCTGGTTCTGCCCAAATAACCTCCCCCTCTAGAATTTCGACCGCTGTCGCCCAGTTGTTCTAGGTTGGAAACATGAAGACCAGAATCTGTGAGATGCTCGACATCGAGTTTCCCATCCTTGCTTTCACCCACTGCCGCGACGTTGTCGCCGCGGTGACCAAGGCCGGAGGCTACGGCGTTCTGGGGGCTGCAGGCCACACACCAGAACAGCTCGATATCGACCTGAAGTGGATCGCCGACGAGGTCGGTGACCGGCCATTCGGCGTCGACATCATCGTGCCCGCCAAATACGAAGGTAAGGACGACGGCGGCCTATCGGTAACCTCGCTCAAAGACATGATTCCGGCCACCCACCGCGACTTCCTCAACGACATGATGGACCGCTACGACGTTCCGCCGCTGCCGAAGAGCGACGATGACAAGCCGCGAGCGGGCGACTCGGAAGCGCCCATGACCTACAACCAAGCGGTGCCGCTCATGGACGTGGCGTTCTCCCATCCCATCTCCCTGATCGTCAACGCTCTCGGCCCGCCACCTCCAGACATGATCGAGCGGGCCCACGCAAACGGCGTCCTCGTCGGGGCCCTGGCAGGCAAAAAGTCCCACGCCGTTCGCCACGTGGCGGCCGGAGTCGACATCATCATCGCCCAGGGCCACGAGGCAGGCGGTCACACCGGCGAGATCGGCACCATGGTGCTGGTCCCCGAAATCGTCGACGCCGTCGCTCCCACCCCGGTCCTAGCCGCCGGTGGCATCGGAACCGGCAGGCAGATGGCCGCATCGCTGGCCCTCGGAGCCGAAGGCGTGTGGTGCGGTTCGGTATGGCTGACAACGCTCGAGGCCGAAACCCACCCAACGGTCAAAGACAAGTTCCTCACCGCCACCTCCTCAGACACCCTGCGCTCCCGCTCGCGGACCGGCAAACCGGCCCGTCAGCTGCGTTCGTCGTGGACCGATGAGTGGGAGGGCCCGAACTCGCCCGGCACCCTCGGCATGCCTCTGCAGCCGATGCTCATCGCCGAGGCCAG
>JBOEHD010000025.1:0-2048 GCA_050633745.1 Acidimicrobiales bacterium | reverse complement strand
GTGCTCGACATGGTCGATGAGTTCATCGACGCCGTCACCCGCGTCAACGACATGATGCAGTAAATCGAACGTTTGATGAAGCTCCCCCGTCCGCAAGTTGCAAACACCGGGGGATCATGATGTACCTTTTGGGTCCTTAGCAACCAAGGAGTTAGCGGTGCCTGTAAAGCCCGGCGAGAAGATGCCATTCGAAGACCTCGGTGTAGAGGTGATCGTGACCAAAGGTGGAGAGGGTGAAATCTCAGCCCAAGCGGGAGGAGACGGCCTCATGGTCGGCAAGCGCTACGAATGCGGCGAGAGCGGCATCCAGGTGCTGGTCACCAAGAAGGGAGATGCCACGCTGATATGCAACGGCGCCCCCATGGCTCTCCAGGAGCCGAAGAAGACCAAGTCCGCCGACTGAGCCGGTCTGAAACAAACCGGGCCGCCGGGTGGTATGCAGGTGACCGGATCATATGCAGTTAACCAAGGTTGAACTCCAGGTTTCCGACAGCGGCCACGCCGCTCATATCGTGGTACCCGGAGGCCTGCTGACGACGGTTGTGGCCAGAGAACTGGCCACCGCCTGTGAGTCGCTGCGCGAGAACCGATCGGTTCGGGTGGTGACCGTCACCGCGGCCTCGACCGACTTCTGCAGCGGCGCCGACGATGAACTCGACCGGTTCGGGCTGCGACCCGATCCGGCCGCGGCGCTCGCCGCGCTTCGTCCGCCGGTGATCATGGCCATCGACGGTCGCTGCAATGCCGAAGGGCTCGAAATCGCCCTCGCCGCCGATATCAGGGTCGGGTCTCCCGGCTCCAGCTATGCACTCGATCACATAGCCGAAGGTCGAGTGCCAGCCTGGGGCGGCACCCAGCGTTTGCCTCGAGCCATACGGCCGGGAGCGGCCATTGGAGCGGCGTTGCTCGGCGAGAGCTTCGACGCTGAAACGGCCCGCAGTCTGGGTCTGCTCTACGCGGTGAGCGATGACCTGCAAGCCGAGGTCGATCGCTTGGTCGAGTTGTTGATTTCCCGCGGTCCGCTGGCCCTTGAACTCACAAAGGAGGCGGTGCACCGTGGCAGCGAAATGCCGCTGCGCGACGGGTTGCGCCTCGAAGGTGACCTCAACCACCAACTGGCGGCCACCGAGGATCGGGCCGAGGGTCTGCAGGCGTTCTTCGATAAGCGGCCACCGGACTTCAGCGGACGATGAACCCACCCCGGAGCCAGACCCGGACCGGGACTGGGACCCCGAGCCGGACCGGCCGGCACACGATCGGTGATCTACCGACGGGCGTTCTGGAACTGGCGCAAAGTCTCATGGTTCGCGCCGAGGGCTGTCTACCGTGCCATTCTCTACCTACTGGAAGTCCTGACTGGCTCAGTGATCTACTGACCGCTCCGCTGCGGCTCGACGATCAATGGCCTGATCCAACCGAGCCGTTCGCGGTGGCCGACGGCTGGGTCCACGTCGAGGTGACAGAAGAGGAACAGGCGACCTTCGAAGCACTGGCCGAACAGTGGCAAACACTCGACGCCGAACGGTTCGCTGCCGCCTGCCAGGAACTGCGACTACCGGTCTGCCCCTACCGAGCAGCGCACGTCGGTGACCGCACCCTGCCAGCCGGTAGAGGTTCCGTCGATGGCGATCTCGATAACGCTTCGACCGGTCGCTCCCCTGCCAGCTCGGTCGCCGGTTCGCTGGTGATCGATCTGACCACCCACTGGGCTGGACCGCTGGCTACCAAACTGCTGGCCGACGCCGGTGCCACCGTCATCAAGCTCGACCCCGAATGCCGGCCAGACGGGTTCCGTCAACGGCCTGCGCTTTACCAACATCTCAACGGCGACAAAGAGGTGCTCGACCTAGATCTGCGTCGGCCCGCTGACCGCACACAATTCGAAGCGCTACTGGCCAAAGCCGACTTGCTGGTCGAGTCGTTCTCCCGCCGGGTGATGCCAAATCTTGGCTACGGCTCAACTCAACTGGCCAAACTGGCGCCCCGGTTGAAAACACTGTCGATCAAGGCGTTCCCCATCCGCACTCCGGAGCAGGACTGGCTGGCCT
>JBOEHD010000024.1:0-14761 GCA_050633745.1 Acidimicrobiales bacterium | reverse complement strand
CATGTTCATCATCAGCATGTTGAGCATGTTCTTCGACCGGCTCATACCCCCGTAAAACAGGGCAAGACCTGGCACCATGAACAGCACGAGGGCAGCTGAGAGCATCACCCAAGCTGCATCTACGGTATTCACTAACCTAACCTCCAAGGAATCCACTCTCCGCCGGCGACCCGGCGAGCTACATCTTGGAAGAGGAGTGGGGCAACTGGGTTTCCAGATTGTTTCTAGTTTGTTAACCCGACCTTCGAGGAGCCTTACCCCATGGTTATCGGACGATTTGCTCCCAGCCCCACGGGACGGCTCCACCTCGGAAACCTACGCACCGCCCTGGTGGCCTGGCTCTCTGTACGGGCCAGTGCGGACCCGGAATCGAAGTTTCTGATCCGTTTCGAGGATCTTGATACCCCCGCAGTCCGCCAGGAGCACTATCAGAGCCAACTCGACGATCTGGCTGCAATCGGTCTCGACTGGGACGAGCCGATCGTTCGCCAGTCCGATCGCCGAGACCGATACATCGAAGCGCTCGCCACCCTGGCTGAGAACGATCTGATCTACCCCTGTTTCTGTTCCCGTAAGGAGGTCAGGGAGGCGGCCAGCGCTCCTCATCTGGCTCACGCTGGGCACCACTACCCCGGCACATGCAGAGAGCTGTCGACGGCCCAGCGGGCCGAACGGGCACTGACCCGCCCACCTGCCCAGCGGTTGCGAGCGGCCGGTGCGGTACTGGCTTTCGACGACCTGGTGATGGGGGCCAGCAGTTTCGAAGTCGACGACTTTGTTGTCGTGCGGAACGAGGGAACCCCGGCCTACCACCTCGTGGTTGTCGTCGATGACGCCGCCCAGGATGTCGACCTCGTTGTCCGTGCCGATGACCTGCTCGAATCGACCAGCAGACATCTGCTGCTCTATCAACTACTCGGTCTCGAAGCCCCCCGACACGCCCACGTGCCGCTGGTGTTGGCGCCGACCGGCGACCGGCTGGCCAAACGTCACGGTGCGGTCAACCTCGACGACCGAGCCGCGCTCGGAGAAACCCCGGCCCAGGTCTTGAGGTTTCTCGCCGAATCGCTTGGCCTTGTCGAGGCCGACAACCCGGCCCGGACGGTGGCTGCCACAGACCTGCGACAACGGTTCGACTTCGGTCAGCTCCCGACCGAGCCATTGACCCTGCCCGCCCACTATCTAAACCCCGAAACCTAACTCAGGAACTGCTGGCCAATGGTGTAGATGACCAGTCCGGCGATGCCGCCGACCAGGGTGCCGTTGATACGGATGAACTGGAGATCTCGACCAACCTGCAGCTCGATACGTTCGGCGGTGTCCTCAGCATCCCAGCCCTGCACCGTGGTGGCAATCAGCCCAGCGACCTCGCCACGGAACTGCTCAGCCACATGACCAACGGCGTTGGTCAGCCAATCGTCGATCTTGGCCCGCAGCTCAGGGTCGGCTTCCAAAGACTTGCCTGCATCGACCAAAGCTTCCTCAAGCCGGATACGCAGCTGCGAGTCCGGATCTTCGGTTGCTTCGAGCAAACCGGCCTTCATCGAGGTCCATAGGTTGTTCGACCAGGCCCGAACTTCGGGGTGGGCTAGGAACTCGGCCTTGATCTCTTCGCCTCGTTCGATCAGCGCCGGCGAGGTCCGCAGATCCTGAGCCAGCTTGACCGAACGGCGATCGAGCTCTCGTCGCAGCTCGTGGTGCTCATCGTCACCAACTTCGCTGAGGAACCGCCTGACCGCGGAATAGATCTTCTCGAAGACCACCTCGTCGAGTGTTTCCGGAACCCACCACGGCGACTCCTGAGTCATCCTGTTTCGGAATGAATCGGTGTTCTCGGCCATGAAGTTGTCGACCGCACCCAGCACACTGTCGAGCAGCATCTCATGGTGGCCGCCCTCAACCGCTACGTCGATCACTTTGCCGACCAGTGGCGCAACCTTGACCGTCTTGGCTCGCTCGGTGATTACCGCTTCGAGTCCCCCCTGTATCACGTCATCCTGCAGTACTTCGGTGACCCCTCGAACCACCATGGCGCTCTGGGCGCTGACGGTCTTGGCGTTTTCCGGCTTGGACAGCCATTCGCCGAGGCGGCGGGCGATCCCCGCGTCGGCCAGCCGTTCGGTTACCACCTCACGGGTCAGGAAGTTCTCCTCCACAAACCCGCCGAGGCTGGACCCGATCTCGTTCTTACGTTTCTTGATGATGGCGGTGTGGGGAATCGGGAGACCCAGCGGGTGCTTAAACAGCGCCGTCACCGCAAACCAGTCGGCCAGAGCGCCGACCATGGCCGCTTCCGCTGTGGCTCTGACATAGCCAAGCCAGGGCTGCTCAGATTCGAGAACCTTCGCAACGACAAATATCACTGCGGCGAGCACAAACAGCCCGGTCGCCACTAGCTTCATCCGCCGAAGATCGTTCGCCCGGTCCTCATCGGTAGTTAACATCGCACCTCATACGCCTTGTATGCCGCTTCGCTGTATGCCGCTTCGTTGTATGCCGCTTCGCATACCGCTTCAAGCTACCCAGCGCCGAGATCAACGAGACCGGCCCAGGTGACTAGAGTGGTCCCCATGACCTCGGTATCGGACAGGACAGCGGAGTGGGACCGGCTGCGGGCCGAACACCTGACAGCAGGCGGCGAACGACCACCATCGTCAGCCAGAGGGGTTCACCACATCGCTCTGCTGTCGCGCGATGTGGAGACAACCATCCGCTTCTATCAGGATCTTCTCGAGTTCCCGTTGACCGAGCTGTTTGAGAATCGTGACTACGAAGGTTCAACCCATTTCTTNNTTCGACATCGGCAACGGCAACGCTCTGGCGTTCTTCGACTTCCCCGGCCTGGATCTCGGGCCATACGGTGAGGTGCTTGGCGGGCTGCACCACATCGCTATCTCGGTGTCACCGGAGAAGGCGAAGTATCTCAAGGCCAAGCTGATCGAAGCTGGCGTCGAGATTCTGTTCGACCACAACACCTCGATCTACTTCATGGGGCCAGACGGCGAACGGCTCGAACTGATCGCCGATCCGCTTGGCCACATGTACGGCGAAGACGTCCTTTAGCGCGGTCGGTGCAACAGACCTCGAACCGTTCCCGGGTCGCCCAGCTGGCGCTGAGACCGGCGGTTCAGGCCTCGATTGGGCTGGCGGTGGTTGCAGTGGCCTTCATCTGGGCCCTCCCCCGCTTTGCCGCATACGACCAGGTCTGGGAGCAGCTGACCGGCCTGCGAGGCGCAGTCATTCCGGCGCTGCTGATCGTCGGGGCGGCCAACCTCGTCGCTCCATCGATCTCGCAACAGGCCGCCCTGCCCGGCCTCAAGTTGGGTCAAGCGGTGACGACCGACTGGGCCACCACAACGGTGACCAACCTCCTGCCCGGCGGGAGCGCGCTGGCCATCGGGCTGACCTGGTCGATGTACCGCTCGTTCAAGTTGACCACCGAAGCCATCACCCGCTCGATCGTGGTCACCGGCGTCTGGGACGCGTTCGTCAAACTTGGCACGCCGCTGGTGGCCATCATCTGGCTGGCGACCCAGCGGCCGGTTGGGGCGGCGCTGATCCAGGCCGCGGTGCTCGGCGGGATACTGTTCGCCGTCGCCGCCGGGCTGATGGCCGTTGTGCTGTCCGGTGCAAAGACCGCGGCCAGCATCGGCAGACGGCTCGATGCCCTCCCACTCCTCGGCGACGGCTGGCCGGAACGCCTCGACGACCTACGAACCGAGACGGTGGCGCTCCTGGCAGGGCGCTGGCGCAGCCTGACCTTCTGGACCGTCGCCGGCCACCTGAACCTCTACCTGCTGCTCGTGGTCTGCCTGCGGGCGCTCGGTGTGGAACGTTCGGTGCTCGGCTGGGCACCGGTACTGGCGGCCTTCGCCTTCGGGCGACTGGTCACCGCCATTCCGATCACCCCCGGAGGCCTCGGGGTCATGGAGCTGGGACTGGTCAGCGCCCTCGGCGCGGTCGGTGACGCCCCCGAAGCATCGGTAGTGGCCGCGGTTCTGCTGTTCCGGTTTATGACCTTCGCCCTGCCGATCCCGCTGGGCCTGATCAGCTGGCTGTGGTGGACCGCCAGGCGGGACAGGCTAGCCAGCCGTGGCAGCACGGCAGCCGAAGCGGCCGGGCAGCAAACCTAGGCCCGGGCCAAGTTCAACATCACGTGCAGCAAGGTGTTGGCTCCCGCTTCGAGGTCGACCAGGTCGGTGTGCTCGGCCGGGTTGTGGCTAATGCCCTTCTCACTCGGGGTGAAGATCATGGCGGTCGGGCAAACCCGAGCCAACATTTGGGCGTCGTGGCCTGCCCCAGATGGCATCCGCAGCGTCGATGAGCCGAGCTCGGTCGCCGTTTGTTCGATCAGGTCGGCGACCGCGCTGTCGAAAGGCACGGGGTCGAAACGAGCCAGCGACCTGGTGGAGATCGTCACCCCTTCCGAAGCGGCCAAACCATCGAGATAGGTGATCAGCCGCTTCTCGGCCTGCAGCAGAATCTCGTTGTCGGTGTTGCGCAGATCGACGGTGAGCTTTGCGGTGGCAGCGACCACGTTCACCAGGTTGGGATGCAGGTCGATAGCGCCGACCGTGGCCACCTGGGGGTGACCGAGTTCAAGCGCTAACTCCCGGACAAACGTGACGACGCTGGCCGCCACATACCCGGCATCGTGACGCAGTCGCATCGGCGTAGTACCGGCATGGTTCGATTGGCCTTCGATGGTGATCTCGGTCCAGGAGATGCCCTGCACGCTTTCGACAACACCGATCTGGATGCCCTGTTCCTCGAGCACCGGACCCTGTTCGATATGCAGCTCAACAAACCGATGGGGCACCAGGCCGGGGCAGGGAGCGGGGCCGCGGTAACCGATCCGGTCCAGCTCGGCGCCAACGGTGGTGCCGTCGATTCCTTCAACCGTGTGAGCCTCCTCAAGACCCATGCCGCCGACGTAGACCAGCGACCCCATCATGTCGGGAGCGAAGCGGGCGCCCTCTTCGTTCGAGAAGTAGGCCACGGCGAGCGGACGGACCGGGTTGACGCCAGCCGACAGCAACGTTTCGATGACCTCAAGACCAGCGAGCACGCCGAGGTTGCCGTCGTAGCGGCCACCGGTGCGTACGGTGTCGATGTGGCTGCCGGTCATCACTGGAGCGAGGCCGCGATCGACGCCCTCCGGCATCCAAACCCCGACAACGTTGCCGATCCCATCGGTGCTGATCTCCAGCCCGAGATCGTCCATCCAGGTGATGACAAGGTCACGGCCAGCCTTGTCGGCATCGGTAAATGCCAGTCGGGATGAGCCCGTGGTGTTGGGGATGGCCCCGATTTCGCCAAGGGCCGCCAACCGATCGAGTAGCCGAGCGCCATCGATTCGAAGGTCGCCTTCCGGTACGGTCTCAGCTTGTTCCATGTGAAGTGAGGCTAACCGGTCTTTCGGATTCCTTAACGCTTCCTACTTCGCCGCTTTGCGGGCCTCTCTGATGGCCTCGTAGCCCTGCTCAACATCCCACAGGTGATGCCGCACATCGTGCAGCATGTAAACCGCAAAACGACCAATAGTGAAGCCCGCGCCGTCTGAGCGCATGCCGGTTCGTTCCCAATCTGTGCCGCGGACCTTGTCGAGCAGATCGGCGACCTTGCCCACGTTGACCGCCAGGTCGTAGCTGACCTTGTCCGGGTCGGCCGAGGCGTACTTGCCGTCGATGGCCGCCTTGTCCTGATCCCAATCCTTGAACGTGGGCGCAGTCTTCTTGATCATCTTGGTTATGCGCTCGGCGGCGAGCTTGTAGACATCACGAACGTGGGCCCCATACTCCAGCGCCGACCATTTCGGTCCGGCGCCTGGCGCCACCGGTGGGCGCTCACTCACGATGTCGCCGCCCTTGAGCGCTGAGCGGAACCCAGCGGCGTTGGCACGCATCGCCGCCGCCACATCTGAGGGGTCGACCTTTGAGGCGTCATAGCCACACTCAGGGCACGGGCGCTCTAGCGTCCAGGTCCAATCCTTGGTGTCTGGCGCTGGTTGATCCATGTCCCGACCCTAGCAAAGCGCCCGAGTTCTGCCAGGCCGATTACCATCGAGACATGGCCACAGTTCCGTCGACGCCTCACCAACCGGCCGCTGCCGCTGCGTTAACGGTCCTTGGGCTCAGTTGGGAAAGTGGCGAGGCTCGATTGAGGCTCCGCACACCCGATTCTGTGCCACCAGATGCGGAACCAGATGGTCCGCTAGACGTCGGCGGATCGAAGCTACCTGTGTCGGAGCTGGTGCCCGCGGTTGGCCTGGAGCTGAACTATCGGGTCGGGCCAAACCCTCGGCGCCACTGCATTGGACATAGTTCACCGCGTCGAAGTGGTGGGGCCTATACCGACTGTCTGAATCGGCCCCAGGCAAATGAAAAGACCTGCGTGAGCTGCGCAGTGGCCGATGCCGAGCTCGCTTCCAACCTCCACCACGCCCACACCCGGGAACGGTCGATGCTCGATCCACTGGCCGTCGAACATCTTGAGCAAACAAACATCTTGTACCTGGCGGCGTTTCGCGACGGCTCGGTCAAGGTCGGGACCAGCACCGAGCACCGCAAGACAAAACGGTGGACCGAGCAGGGCGCCTGGCTGGCGATGGAGGTTGCCCTGGTCAAAGACGGTTTCCTGGTCCGCCACCTTGAGGATCTGATCACCGAGAAGCTTGGTCTGACCCAGGCCGTTGCGGTCAAGCGCAAGCTTGCGGGCATGGTCAATCCGCAAAGCGACGCAACGCTGGAGCAGCGACTGCAGCCGCTGGCCGACGATGTGCACCGGTTGGTGAAATCGCTGGACCGTCTTCCAGGGACGCAAGACGCAGGTTCGTCGCCACGAGACATCGAACCGGTCTCGGAATTATGGTCGTTCCCCGGCAGCGACAACGACGTGTGGGATCAGCTGCTTCAGTATCCGGCAAGGTTGGACGCAGGCACCCACCATCTCGAAGTGGTGGCCATGTGCGGCCGCATGGCTGTGCTGGTACGGCCAGGTTCGAGCGATCGTTTCGTGGCCGACATCGGTCAACTGTTTGGCGTCGAACTCGACCTCGGGCAATATCAGCCGGATCAGCTAGCTATCCAAGATTCGCTTTTCTAGCGGTCTTCGGTGTTCAAAGCCTCATTACATCGGCTCGCCTGCCGATGTTCCGAAGGGAGTAAGCCCGATCGCTACCGGAGGTTGGTATGTCTAGATTGATCGATGATCTCAAGGCCGAGCACCTTCAGATCATCAGATTGGTGCAGGATGCTAGGTTCCTCGGTCTTTCCTCGCCCGAAGGGATTGCTGAACTCTCGTCGGGCAAGGCGCTCATCCTGGCTCACCTGGAGACCGAGGATGCGAAGCTGTATCCGGCGATGTGGGCCCATCCCGAGACCAACTCCATAGCCAACAAATTCTCAGACGAAATGAAGGGTCTGGTCGAGACAGCATCAGAACTCTTCACCGTCGTCGAGGACGGGCAAACCGGCCCGGACGTCGACGATCTTCTCGGAAGAGTCGCCTCGGCCTTGATCGCTAGGATCGCTGAAGAGGAGATGCTGCTATTCCCAGCGTATGACTCTCAGATATCGTCGGTCGCCGTTAGGGGCTCAGCCGACTCGCAGGAGTAGAAACTCGGTCGAAAGGCGACGCGTCAAACTCCCGCATCGACCTTCTCCGCACCCTGGCTTAGAGAGCGCAGGCGGCTACCGGTCTGCGGAAGACCGGCGGCAGGGCTGCCGAAGCAACTAGAGCTTCTTGTTTATGAGGATGCCGAGACGGGCTTCGACGCCGCTGTCGGCAAGAAGCTCGCGGAAAGAGCCGTTCTCAATCGACTCCTGCAATTGCTCGGTCCTCATGTCCATTTTGTGAGCTAGCGACTTGAGCGCCTCGGAAGGCGGTTCAGCGGTGCTGGCTTCGGTGGGCTTGCGGCCCCCGGAAATCACGTTTCCTAGGTTCGCCACCAAGTTCTGTGCGACTTTGGGAGAAGCGGTGTCGGTTATTGCTTCGGCCATAGCCGTTTTCAGCTGATCTGAGCTGACGTGAACATCGGCGGCAATCTCAGCCAACCGTTCTCCGCTCCGAACACGCTGGGTGAGTTCTATGGGATCGGTGCCAAGAAGGGCAGCAGCGGCTTCTATCGCCGCTCGGCGCGGCCCCTGCTGATTATCGGCACTACGACGCCCGTAGTAGGTAGTGGTTCCGGACCCATATGCCCGGTAATTGGCTGCAGCTATCTCGATGACGGCCTCCTTATCTCCTTTCGGGTCCGAGTCACACCCGGTCCCTTGATCCAGGACATCGGCGCGAGATCGACTTAACTTGAAAATTGGGTCCCGTCCGTAACCCAGTCGACACGTATAACACCTGCGAGTGCCCTGCTGGTTTCGACTGCGGCGATTCCTGTTCGGTAGAGTCAGCTGCATGATCACAGGTGAGTACGAACCAAGCACATGGGACTGGGTTTCCAAGCAAGTTGAGCAGTACGAGGCGTCCGGGGGTACCGAAGCGGCAACGCTGCGCGACACCGGCATCCCGATCATCATCGTGACCATGAAGGGCCACAAGTCCGGCAAGGTCCGCAAAATCGCCCTGATGCGGGTCGAACACGAGGGTGAATACGCTCTGGTGGCCTCAAAGGGTGGCGCTCCGGCCGATCCAGGCTGGGTTCACAACATCAACGCCGATCCCGCCGTGATGATCCAGGACGGGCCCGAGCCTTTCGCAACCACCGCCCGCCTTGTCACCGGCGAAGAGCGGGCTGCCTGGTGGGAGCGTTCGGTGGCGGTGTTCGCTCCATACGCCGAGTATCAGGAGAAGACCGACCGGGAGATCCCGGTCTACATCACCAGCCCTGCTGCCTAGTACAGCCCTGCCTACTACAGCGGGTAAGCCCCTCCCGATGTGAAATTCTGCCCGGCTGGCTGAAACCTGATGGTTGGCGCACAATCTGGCAGGTAGTCTGCCGGACATGAATTTCACCCGCGCTTTTAGCCTTCTATTCGCCGTCGCGCTCTTAGCCGCGGCATGCGGCAGCGATGCCGAAACCGAGGCCGGCGGTACGGCCGGCTCCTGCGACCCGTTGCCGACCAAGGTCGACGGCACCCTTACCGTGGCCACCGGCGAGCCGGCGTTCCCACCGTGGATGGAAGACGACGAACCATCGAACGGCAAGGGCTTTGAAAGCGCCGTGGTTTATGCACTGGCCGACGAGCTCGGCATCGCCACCGTCGAGTGGACCCGTACCGGCTTCGACGAGGCCATCGCCGTCGGCGAACGAGACTACGACTTCAACATCCAGCAGTACTCGATTAGCGCCGAACGAGATCGGGTCGTCGACTTCTCCGCCGGCTACTACGAGGTCGAGCAGGCCATCATCGGCCGCAGCGACTCCCCCGCCGCTTCGGCGACATCGCTGGCCGAGCTCAAGGACCTTCGCCTTGGAGCGGCGATTGGAACCACCAGCCTCGACTACATCGAGTCGACCATCGAACCGACGTCGAAAGCAGCGGTCTACGACGACAACGTCGACGCCAAGTCGGCCTTCGATGCCGGTCAGGTCGACGGAATCGTCATGGACCTACCGACCGCCTACTACATCACTGCGGTCGAGATCCCTGAGGCATCGATCATCGGTGTACTCCCCCGGGCCACCGAGAGCCCGGAGCGCCTTGGCATGCTGTTCGAGGATGGCAGCCTGCTTACCTCCTGTGTGAATGAGGCTCTGGCAACACTCACCGAGAACGGCACCATGGATACGCTGGAAGACCAGTGGCTGAACCAGGGTGGATCGATCCCGACCTTGTCCAACTAGGACGCCAGACTCGTGGCGCCGGTCGGCAAACCTCGTCTGCTCGACCAGGAGGGCGCGCGCGGCGCAGCCATCGCGTCGGTTTCAACGGTCGTTTTCTTCGGGCTGGCTGCGTTACTAATCGTCTCCAGCCCGAACTGGCCAAAGGTTCAGGAACAGTTCTTTAACCCCGGCGATTTCCGGAGCTCGTTCCCCGATGTGCTCGGCGGGTTCTGGCTCAACATGCGGCTGTTCGCCATGGCCATGGTGACCATCCCGCTCGTCGCACTGCTGGTTGCGGTCATGCGCAGCCTGCGGGGGCCTGGCTTCTTTCCCATCAGACTGCTGGCCACCGTCTACACCGACATTTTCCGGGGTATTCCCCTGGTGTTGCTGATCCTGCTGCTGGGCTTTGGGCTGCCTGCTCTGGATATCGCCGGGTTGCCCCGTTCCGCCACGTTCTGGGGCCTGACGGCCTTGACGCTGTCGTATGCCGCCTACACCGCCGAGATCTATCGCTCCGGCATCGACGCCGTACCGGAGAGCCAGCGGGCCTCAGCGAGGGCTCTGGGGCTCACTCAGGGCCAAACGCTACGCTTCGCCATCCTGCCCCAGGCCATCCGCAATGTGGTCCCTGCGCTGATGAACACCGTGGTGTCGCTCCAGAAAGATGTTGCGCTGCTGTCGATCCTGGGCATCCGAGAAGCGGTGAGAGAGGCTGAGATCTATACCTCTCGCTCGTTCAACTACACCTCGTATGTTGTGGCCACGCTGCTGTTCCTGGCCGTCAGCGTGCCCCTGACCCGGCTTGTCGACTGGTACACCGCCCGTGACCGCATGCAACGATCGCAGACGTTCTCATGAGCAGTGAAAGTTCTACGACCGATGATGCGCCGAAGCTTGAGCTGCGAGGGGTTGAGAAGTCCTTCGGGGCCAAGCGGGTTCTGAACGGACTCGACCTGGTCGTGGATGATCACGATGTGGTTTGCATGATCGGGCCCAGTGGTTGCGGCAAGTCGACAATCCTGCGCTGCATCGACCTGCTCGACCCGATCGATGCTGGTTCGATCGCCCTCGACGGCGTTGAGATCGCCGGCCCCGGTGCCCGGGCAGCGGGGCTGAAGGCCAATGACGTGCGACGGCGCATCGGCATCGTCTTCCAGGCCTTCAACCTGTTCCCCCACATGAACGTGCTGCAGAACGTCACCCTCGGCCCCCGCCGAGCTCACGGGGTCGACCGTGCGGTGGCCGAAGATCGAGCTCGGCAGCTGCTGGACCGTTTCGGCCTAGCCGACAAAGAAACCGAGTACCCCAATCGACTCAGCGGCGGTCAGAACCAGCGGGCGGCCATCGTGCGGGCGCTGATGGTGGAGCCGGAGATACTGCTGCTCGACGAGGTCACCTCAGCCCTCGACCCCGAACTGGTCGGAGAAGTACTGGGCGTGATCCGTGATCTCAGCGATCAGGGCATGACCATGATCCTGGCTACCCACGAAATGGGCTTCGCCCGGGAGGTGGCCACCCGTGTGGCCTTCCTCCACGAAGGGCAGGTGCTGGAGTCGGCTCCCCCGCAGGAGTTCTTCGCCAACCCGACCCAGGAACGCACAAAGCAGTTCCTGACCCGGGTCAGCCAAGCGGGACGCTTGTAGATACAACAGCGGGACGCTTGTAGATACAACGGCGGGGCGCTTGTAGAACCGGGCTTACGGGCCGAGGTATTTGCCGCTGAGGTAGGCGTTCATCTGTTGCAGCTCGGGTGCGGTCAGCGCTCGATCGAATACGTAGACCGCGCCGACCGACATGTCGAGCTGCGGGTTGGAGTCGATTTCCGCTCCAAGCACGATCAGGTTGCTGGCGGTGTTGAAAGTGTGGGTTTGGGAGTCGACCTGCACACCATCGACGAAGTGGGTGAGCTCATCAGCTTCCAAGGTGGCCGATTGCACCGCCCACCCCGAACCGACCGCGGCCACTCCGGAGTCGAAGCTGTTGGCCGTCCCGAAACCCTGGATGGCGTAGTTGCCACTCGGCGCAGTCCCGACCCCGAACGTCTGGTTTAGGGCTCGCCTACCCCAGCCGAATCCGCCCCAACCAGCCTCGCGATGTTCAACAACCACGAACACCGTGCGGTCGGCTGAGCCGGTCGGTAGATCATTCACGTTGCTGGTCCTGCGCAGCTGATCGCTCACCCCGTCGAAGGCGATGACCGGCGCTCCCGAAGGCGACGCCGCAACCGTCGGGTTTCCGGATCGAGCGGTCAGGTTGTTCGCCGAGGGGGACTGGTCAGCCCAATTCAGGACAGTTCCAGCCGTATTCGTCACCACTCCGGTGTCGGCTTCGAGCGCCAGCACCACGCCGTCGGGGATGGGCGATGGGGCAACCACATCGACTACCACCGTTTCGGTGCTGCTGTTCGGGATCGCATCGGATGCCTGGATGGTCAGGATGTATTGCTCGCCGTCGACCAACGCCGCCGCGTCAGCCACGGTCAGCGAACCTGCGGCATCGATGGCAAAGACCGATGCCTGGTCGCCGTCGACGATCTGGAAACCGGTCACACCGACATCGTCGCTAGCGGCCACCACACCCAGCTCATCGCCGTCAACCGCATCGGTGTCGACGGTGAAGGCCTGGCCGGGCTCGATGACCGGTGCGGTGACATCTGGCCCCATGTTGAGGTACTTGTCGTACAGGTAGGTTTCAAGCTCGGCTCGTTCGGTGTCGCCTAATTTTCGGTCGAAGACGTAGATGGCGGCCACCGACATGTCGAGCTGCGGAGCGCCATCGATCTCCGAGCCAACAACGATCAGATTGTTCGCCGTGTTGAAGGTATGGGTCTGAGAGTCGACCACGACACCGTCAACCAGATGGGTGAGTTGGTCGCTTTCCAGGGTCACAGACTGGATTGCCCAGCCCTGACCGACTGCGGGCACGCCGGAGTCGAAACTGTTGGCCGCAGCCCAGCCCTGCACCGCATAGTTGCCAGTCGGCGCAGTGCCGACGCCGAAGGTGCGGTTATTACCCCTAACACCCCAGCCGAAGCCACCCCAACCCGCTTCACGGTTCTCAGCAACAACGATCACCGATCGATCAGCTGAGCCGTTCGGCATGTCGGACAGCCCGCCGACCTTGCGTAGGCGATCGGTCACTCCATCGAATTCCAGGACCGGGGCGCCCGAAGGAGAGACGCCGATCTTTGGGTCACCGGATCGGGCGGTGAGATCGTTGCCAGAGCTCGACTGGTCAGCCCAACTGAGCACCGTTCCAGCCGTGTTTGTAACCACGCCGCTGTCAGCTTCCAGAACCAGTACTGCACCGGCGGGTATCGGCGACGACGGCACCACGGTGACCGTCACCGACTCGGTGGCGGTGTTGCCCGCGGCATCCGATGCTTCAATCGACAGCGTATACACATCATCTTCGACCAGCAGTGCGCTGTCGGCCACGGTCAATTGCCCGGCCGAGTCGATGGCGAACACGCCGGTCGGATCACCATCGGTGATGGCAAAGCCGGTAACCGCTTCGTTGTCTGATGCCAACACCGTGCCGACGGCTGCACTGTCCGCGGCGTCGACTTCGACTTCGAAGGACTGACCGGTCTCGATGATCGGAGCGGTCTCGTCTGGCCCGACGGTGAGGTACTTGTCGGTTAAGAAGTTGGCTAGCTGTGTCTGCTCCAGCGGCGACAGGACCCGGTCGTAGACGTAGATGGCGGCTACCGACATATCGAGCTGCGGAGCGCCATCGATCTCGGAGCCAACAACGATCAGGTTGTTCGCCGTGTTGAAGGTATGGGTCTGAGAGTCGACCACGACGCCGTCAACGAGGTGGGTCAGCTGGTCGCTTTCGAGGGTCACAGACTGGATGGCCCAGCCCTGACCGACCGCGGCCACGCCGGAGTCGAAACTGTTGGCGTTGGCCCAGCCCTGGACGGCGTAGTTACCGGTTGGCGCAGTGCCGACGCCGAAGGTGCGGTTGTTACCCCGAACACCCCAGCCGAAGCCACCCCAACCCGCTTCGCGATTTTCGGCGACAACGAAGACCGTACGGTCAGCCGACGCGTTCGGCATGTTGGAAAGACCGCCGATCTTACGGAGGCGGTCGGTCACCCCATCGAATACGATCGCCGGTGCGCCCGAAGGTGCGGTACCGACCATGGGGTCGCCCGAACGAGCGGTCAGGTTGTTGCCAGAGGCCGACTGGTCAGCCCAACTGAGCACCGTTCCCGCCGTGTTTGTAACCACGCCGCTGTCGGCTTCCAGAGCCAGGACCGCACCGGCAGGAACCAGTGCTGGAGGCGGCTCGGTCACCGTGACGGTGAGTATCGGTGACACCGGCGATTCGTTGCCGATCGTGTCGGTCTCGGTCAGTGTCAGGTTGTGCACGCCGAGAGCGATCGGTGCCGAAACCTCAAGCGTCTCGATACCGGCTCCGGCGCAAACGTGGCTTCCGACGATGGTGTCGGCGGCCGGGTTGTCAGAGACAAGGGTGATTGAGTTCCCTGGCAGCGAACACTGCACATCGAAGCTCGGCGTAGTGTCATCGGTTTCGTCGTCGCTGTCGGAGGGGCCGGTGTCGGAACCGGGCTGTAGATCGGCAGCGATGGGGGCGTCAGGGGTTACGGCCCGGTCGAGGAAGTTTTCGGTCATTCGCTCGATGCGAACGTCGGCCAGGCCATCGCGGGCGAGACCCCAGCTCCACGAGAGCGTGCCGGTAGCGAAGACCCAGGCCCCACCCGGTGCCTGGTAAACCGCAGCGTTGGCCAGCACCGTGTCGTTGTTGTTGTCGACGAACGGGGAGGACGAAATGACGTCGTAGCTCTGGTTGGCTGGCAGCGGGAAGCCGTTGTTGGACTTGTCGTACTCGTAGCCGACGATGCCGGGAACCGAGTCACCGGCCACGAAGCCGGTGCCTTCGTATATCCAGTGGCTGAGGTTGGTCGGCACGAATGCGGTGTTCTTGGTGAAGTCGCCGTTGTAGCCGTCGTAC
>JBOEHD010000023.1:0-17000 GCA_050633745.1 Acidimicrobiales bacterium | reverse complement strand
GGCACCGAGGAACGCCAGATCGACGCCGAAACCTCACCTCTGCGTAGCCCGCAGTACTACCAGTACGACATCGACACCGCGGCGGTAGCCGAGGTGTGGCGTCGAGGTTCGGTCATCAGCTCATGGCTGGTCGACTTGACCGCTCACGCCATGTCGAAAGACGCCAAGCTCGACGGCTTCGCCGGACGGGTTTCGGATTCTGGCGAAGGGCGTTGGACCGCTCAGGCGGCCGTCGACCTGGGTGTGCCAGCGCACACCATCACCGCGTCGCTGTTCGAACGTTTTGCCAGTCGGAACAACGACGAGTTCGCAAACAAGGTACTTTCGGCAATGCGGTCCGAATTCGGTGGCCACAACGAAAAGACCGAAGACTAGGTGCTTGAGCGGCCCCAATAGTCGCCTGCGATGGCTAGACCAGTGCTCGCAGGCCCTTGCTGATAGCGGCTCCGATCGAAGAGGCGTGGCCGTCGCCTGGCAGAACTTGGTGCGTCAACTTCAGGCTTGGGTAGTTCCGAGCCTGAAGGCTGGCCACCAACTCCTCGATGTTGGCTCCCATATTGAAGTTCGTATCGACCTCGGGAGCGGCCTCGTCCCCGCCGTAACAGGTGAAGACCCGGGCTGGGAGATCGTCGTTGGCCGCGGCGTACTTGCTCTCGAACCCGAGGATCGCCCGGTCGTCCCACCAGATCGATGGGCTGGCCAGTAGCCACTTGTCGAAAAGCGTTGGTGCCGACAGCAGGGTTCGCAGGCCGAACAGTCCGCTGAAGCTATGGCCGACCAGCCACCGTTCGCTGATCTCGAGGCCCGAGTCTCTACAGAACCGTTCTTCGACAGCGGCAAGGAGCTGCTCTGAGATGAACTCCAGCAGCACTTGGGCCTGGCCACACTCCTCAGCGGCGACCCCTTTTACGCCGGTGATCTCGGGTGGCACCCACGGAGTCGGAGTGAACCAGCGGGCACGCTGCCGGAGGTACTCACTCATGGCCTGATCGGAGAACGACAGGCCCACGACCATGGCCTCAGGCGCTTCGCCCGACATCGACATAATTCGGGTCGCGTCGAGGGTCGTGCCGAATACCCACGGCCCATCGAGGCAGAGGACGAGCGGCATACGGTCGAGCGCCTTGTGCCGGGCGGGCAGGGCGACGGAGATGTGGTGTTCGACACCGCTTCGATCGCAGGTCAGGGAGAAGTCGGTAATCGGCCAGGTCATAGCGAGTAGACGCTAGTCAACCGGGGCCAAAATTTGTAACTGCCGCTGCCGCTATTTTCCGGAGGGCGATAACCAGCGGATCAGGTGCAACGACCCCATTTGTCGATCAGTCGCCGGCCTTCGATGCAGTCGGTCAGTTCTTGTTCTCGCTCGGTGACATCGGGTGGTGGTGTGCCTTCGGAGACCGCCAGCCTCCAGGGGAAGCGGGAGACCCAGAGCATCACCGATACCAGCTGGTCGTTCTCGTCGAAGCCTTCGGTCAGCTCGTACCGTCCGTCGCCACTGTTGGATCGGCTGCCACCACCGTTATCGAAGAGGAACAGATCGTGACCGGGCACGTCATCGAGATCGGCCAGTAGGTATGCCTTATCGTCGGTCAGCTCTCGGGTCAGGATGGCGTCACCGAACTCAAAGTCCGGGGCCGCCGCTTCGATGATCTTCCGGCTGGTGATCGCACCCAAGCCATCTTTGGATTGGTATGCCAACTCGAATGCGCCCCAGCGGACCACCGTGGTGCCGGGCACCGCGACCTCAACGCCGATGATGGCTTCGACCATTTCGCCCTCGGTAGTGCTGTCGGTGGTGCCATCCGGAGCCGGGTAGAGCTTCGAAGGCACGTCGCCCTCCATCGATTCGACCAGCGCGGGGTCGGAGAACTGTTGCCAGTAGACCCGCAGCTCCAGTTCCTCGGCCGTGGGGTAGTTGGCCGACTCGGTGTCACGAATGGTGAGCAGCTGCGGCCCGTACAGGGCATCGCCATCCACCACTTCTAGGCGACCGCGGTCGACCTGAAGATTGGTCAGCGAGCGCCGTTCAACCGTCGTGCCCTGCGGACCCCAGTAGTTGTCGTAGGGCCTGCCGCTCTGATCGAGGACCACGCCCAAATCCTCGGCCGAGGAGGGACGCATCCTCGGCACGCCTGTGGTCCTGGGAACTTCGGTCGGTTCGTCTACAGCGGCGATCGATGTCGGCGTCTGCTCAGCCTCAGCGACCTCATCGCTCGGCGCAATGCAGGCAGATGCGACAACACTCAACGTGAGGCTTAGACACACAAAAAGGAGCTGCCTCGAGCGATGCACCTACAACCTCACTGATCGGACCGGGCTACAAAACTACCATCGGCCGGCGCGACGAATTAGCAAGCGGATCAAGCTTTGAACCGCCGAGGTTCTAGATCAGCTAGCTAGGCCAGAATCCGGGCAGCGGCTTTGGATCTTTTGTTTCGGCGTACTGCTTCAGCCGAGCCAAACCGACCGGGTCGTACAGCTCGATGGCATCGAAGATGACCCCGGGGCCAACGGAACGCAGCGCCTTGTCGGCCGGAGAGCCCCGCTTCGGGAGGTTCGAGGTGAGTATAAGAACCGGCTCGGGAGGCGACTCGCCGGCGGCCAGAACATGTAAGCGCCCCAGAAGACGCCAGACCGCATCAACCCGCTGCAGACCAGGCCGGATAGTGGTGAACGCGCCGGACACGTCGACCCACCACTGGGTTGAGCTGCCGGGATGATCGAGCCGGAAGGTGAAATCGACAATGCCCGACGGGTGCTTTGCCCGTTCGTTGATATCGACAAAACCGGCCTCGGTCAGGCGGCGATGGGCGATGTCTTGCACCTTCTTGCCTTCGCCGACGGCTCGGATCTGGAAATGTTCCTGACGATCTTCTTCGGTGAGCTCGGCCATAACCTCGGCCTGCTGTTCGAGGGGCGCCTCGGACAGGCCGTCTGTGGCTTCGCTGAACTCGCTGAGACGTTCCAGTTCGGCCTGGAGGCGCTGATCGGCTAGCTCGACGTAGTCGGGATCGGTATCGAACCCAACGCCGATGCGGCCGCTCCGGGCTGCAGCTACCAGCGTGGTGCCGGACCCGACGAACGGATCGACCACGATGTCGTCTCGGTAGGTGTAGAGATCGATGAGGCGCCGAGGCAATTCGATGGGGAACGGGGCCGGATGGCCGATCCTGGTTGCCGACTCGGCATCGATGCGCCACACATCGCGGGTGACATCGACAAATTCATCGTTGGCCAACGAAGACTCGCTTGGCAGACCCCGATCGCGACGCTGTTTGGCCGTGAGGGCGCGGGCGAAACGGCCTTTCGATGCGATGATGACCCGCTCGGTCATGTCTCGCAGCACCGGGTTGGAAGCCTTGGCGAACGAACCCCAGGCACACGACCCCGATGACACCGCCGCCTTTTCCCAAATGACCTCGCCCCGGAGCAGCAGCCCAAGGTCGTCCTGCAGGATGGCGATCACGTCGGCGCTGAGGCTGCGGTAGGGCTTGCGGCCGAGGTTGGCCACATTGACCGCGATTCGGCCGCCGGGCTCAAGCACTCGCCGACACTCGGCAAAGACGGTGCGTAGAACATCGAGGTATTCGAAGTAGGTCTCGGGAATTCGATCGCCCGAGTCATTCTCACCGGTAACCGCTAACTCGTACTCTTTACCGACAAAGTAGGGCGGTGAGGTGACCACCAGGGCCACGCTGTTCTCAGGCAAGACCTTCAACCGGTCTATCGAACCAACGAACGATTTGCCTGGACCAAGCTCAGCGATCAGCTCCGCAGGACGGTTAACGGTGTCGTCATCGGACAGTTCGGGGGCCGAAAACCGCTCGTAGAACGCCGACGAGTCATGCCCCTCGCGACGGCCAACACCGAACGCCGAAGTACTCGTCTGGCGACTCGATTCCTTTCGCACCGTCAACTTGTCGACCATAACTAACATCGATCATAGACACAGGGTCTGACACCCCCACAGACTGCCTTCCCGACAGGCCAGACAGCACAGCCCCAGAGGGGCCAGACAACACAGCCCCAGAGGGGCCAGACAACACAGCCCCAGAGGGGCCAGACAACACAGCCCCAGAGGGGCCAGACAACACAGCTGGCACCGACTACCCGGTGGCAGCTAAAACATGGCCATGACAGCTGGTGACACCTCCCGACCGTTCTTCGAAACGATGCTTACCGCTGATCGAATCGAAGCCATGAGGAGCAGTGGTCAGTGGACCGATGAGCATCTAATCGACCGATTCATGGCCAACGCCGAAACCCGAGCCGGTCAGCCGCTGGTGATCGATGGCCGAGGCACCGCAACCTGGGATGACGTCGCCACTCAGGTCGATGAGCTATCAAAGGGCCTGCTGGAGCTCGGGGTCGGTCCAGGGCAGGTTGTCCAGCTACAGCTGCCAAATCGTCGGGAGTTCCTGATCGCCGTTCTGGCTATCGAAAAGATCGGTGCAGTGGTGAATCCGGTTGCGCCGATCTTCCGCTCCAACGAAGTCACGGTGATGTCGGGGCTTTCGAAGCCGGTGGCGGTTATCACCGTCGAGCAATACCGAGGTTTTGGCCTCGCCGACATGCATCAGCAGCTCCGCGAACAGTTTCCCTGGCTGCAACACGTGATCGTCGTTCCGGACGACCACAACTCTGAAACGGCCGCCGGAATCGCCGACACCCTCAGCTGGGAGCAGGTGCTGACCAGCGGCCGGGACTCGGCACTGACCGATCAGGCGGTGGCGCTGTGTCGCCCATCGCCGAACGATGTCTGCGAAATCATGTTCACCTCCGGCACCACCGGTCAGCCGAAGGGTGTGATGCACACCCAAAACACCATCAATGTCGCCGCCGACCTGTGGCTGGAACGGGTGGCCAGCGACTGCCAGGTATTCCACATGGGATCGACCCTGGCCCACCAGACCGGCTACCTCTACGGCATCCGAGCCCCGATCACCGCTGGCGGCCACGTGGTCTATCAAGAGGTGTGGGATCCGACCGAGTTTGCCGAACTCATCGAGGGTCATGGCATCCAAGCCTCGATGGGGGCAACACCGTTCCTGGCCGACCTGCTGGCCGTCGATGGCCTCGACGAGCGTGACCTATCGAGCTTCAAGGCCTTCGTTTGCGCCGGCGCAGCCATTCCCCTCCCCGTCTTGGAACAGGCTCGAGATCGACTGCCGTGCACCGTGCTCCCAGGCTGGGGCATGACCGAAACCGCGCTCTCGACCATCGGGCGTCGTGACGACGAGTTCGCCAGACGAGCCACCGACGGCAGCGGACTTCCGGGCAACGACGTGCGAGTGGTCGACGAAGCCGGCGACCCGGTGGCGGCAGGCATCGAGGGAGATCTGCAGTTTCGGGGATCGCTCACATTCATCGGTTACATCCAGGGCCGCGAGCTGAGCGATAGCTGCTTCCGCGACGGCTGGTTCGACACCGGTGACCGAGCCACCATGGACGACCAGGGCTACATCTCGATCAGCGGCAGAACGAAAGACATCATTATCCGAGGCGGTGAGAACGTGCCGGTGAAAGACATCGAGGATGTGCTCCTCCGCCACGGGTCGGTTGGCGGGGTGGCGCTCATCGCCCAACCCCACGATCGACTGGGCGAGATCGGCTGCGTAGTGATCACCGTCAGCGACCAAGCCGCAGGCAAAACACCGACCCTGGCCGAGCTGACCGACTTCCTCGATCAGCAGGGCGTAACAAAGCAGTTCTGGCCAGAAGCTCTAGAGGTGGTCGAGACCTTCCCCATGACCCCGAGTGGCAAGATCCAGAAATTCCAGCTGCGCAAGCAGATCGAAGCCGCCGAGACCGGCAGCTAGGGCCTGAGCCCGCACGGGCAGCAATTGACGCCGACTGCTGGCGTCCACCAGCATCGGCCAGCACGGTTTTTCCTGGCGTGATAAACAGATTGCACCGAGGAGGGAACTTCGGTGGAAAGCGGTAGCTATGGCTACGTATTCAATCTTTGGTGCCGGAGCAGCAGGCCTCTACACCGCCTGGCGACTGCTGAGCGGTGAAGCGAAAAGGCCAGCAGATAGCAAGAGGCTGCTTGGCGAAGGCGACACGCTTGAGCTGTTCGACTGGGGCAACAACTACGAGTTCCCCGGCCGCCATAGCGGCACCCGGGAACCCGGAGCACGGGTCTGCACCTGGCACTTCGATGACGACAAGTCACAGTCGTTCCTTGAGCTAGGCGGCATGCGGTATGCGCACTGGGACAAGTGCCCCACCACGCCCGGTCACCGTCTCGTCACCACCGTGATCGAAGAGCTCAACCTCGACCAGTATTCGGTGCCTTTCAACATTTCGCTCGACTCGCTGTACTTCCTGCGGGCCCAGAACTTCTATCTGAGCGATATCAGCTCAGCATCACCAGCGCCGTACAACGTCGACAACTACGGTGCCACAACCTCCCCGGACGCCGGCTTCGCGACCCTGCAAGACCTTGGCCATACAAAGGGGTTTGACCGGACCGCATGGAGCACCTTCTACCGAGATGGCGAGATCAAGGCGACACTACCCGACTCCTCGGTCTTCCAGAAGGGTGATCTGCTAAAGGACATCGGCTACTGGAACCTGCTCTTCGACCAACTCGGCAGCGAGGGCTACAACTACATAGCTGACGGCAACGGCTACGGCTCGAACGTGATCAATCAGAACTCCGCGGCGTCGTTCAATATCAACGACGAGTTCACCCCCGGGACCAAGTACAGGACGCTGACCACCGGCTACTCCGACATCTTCAGCTCCCTGTTCGCCACAATCGTCAAGCTGGCCCGCAAGAAGAGGGTCCGGTTCAGATACTCGCCCGGTACCCGGTTGCACTCGGTGCTTTCCAAGGGGAACAAGGTCATCTTTACCACTGCATCGCGCGACAATCCCGACCGAGGGTCACGCCCGAAGCAGACCGACGCGGCGTGGCTCGCAATGCCGAAACACTCGTTGGAACTCGTGGCCCAAGCCACGCGGTATCAATCGCATCAGGGCACAGACGTACTCAATGACCCGAAGGTGCAGCTACGGTTGCAGTCGCTGATCGAACAGCCGTCGTACAAGATCGGCATGTTCTTCGACAGCCCCTGGTGGCTTGAAGGATCAAAGGAGAAACCTCGATACCCGGCCAAGATTCAGGGCTGGGAAATCACCTCGGACGTTCTTCGTGCCCTTGACCAAGAGTGCTTCCCTTGCGAGTACATCGCGGCCATCGAGCGGGACGCCTGCAAGAAGCACCCGATACTGTTCGAGTCGCCGTATGACGATGCGGCATTGCTGATCGACACCGTCGAGTTACTGGTCGAGGCTCGGCTCACGATTACCGAACGACAGCAACTACTCGACGCCAGCAACCGCCTCACCGTCGGCCCAAGCATCACCGACATGCCGATTCGTCAGGTGGTGTACTTCGGAAACAACGCGCTCGACCCCGATGCCACGCCGGAACGATACGGCATCCTGGCCAGCTACGACGACGAGCGTTACACCAAGTTCTGGAGCGCTTTGGAACTCGGGCCAGACGCCACTCGCACCGTGCCAGAGTCGGCCGACCTGCAGACCTTAGATGGTCCACGCGAAGCACCGCCGGTGATGGTCAAGATGTTGCGCAAGCAACTGGCCAAGCTGCATTTCGGACCGAGCGCTGACTACACCATGGTCCCGGAGCCGTGCGAGACAAGGTACATGGACTGGTCGCTGCCGCCGTTCAACGCCGGATATCACGCGTACCGATCCCATACCGACCTCGCCGACGTGCAACGGAACGTCCGCAAACCGGCACAGCTGATCAAGGGAAACGACGCCAACATCTTCATTGTCGGCTCGGCCTACTCCAATGATCAGGCCTGGGTTGAGGGAGCGTTCTGCACCGCAGAGTCGGTGCTCAACGACTTCATGGGCATCGAGCCGATCATCAGCGAAGAGCACTATCCGTTCATCTGTCCCAAGAAAACTCCATAGGCAGCTCCCAACCCGGGCGCTGGAGATGGTTCCCGTTGCCCGCTAGCGTCCAGCGAATGGACCAGGAGACAAATCCGACGGCCGAGGTCAATCCGAGCGCCGCAAGCATCGAGGCCTTCACCCGGCGGCCGGACGCCAACGCGTTTATCATGGTGAACCTGTTGAAGTTCAATCCCGACGGAGGCCGAGAGGCCTACGCCCGCTACGGCGCGGTGGCCTCCGGCACGGTCAAGGCTCGGGGTGGTTCGATCGCCTACAGCGCTCCGGTGATCGGCAACGAGAACTGGGACCAGGCAACCCTGGTCCGCTATCCGCGCCGGGCGGCCTATCTCGACATGCAGTCCGATCCGGCGTACGTCGGTGCGATCCCCGATCGAACCAGCGGCCTCGCGGCCCGACTGCTGTACCCGTTCCATGATGCCGCGGGCGATCCGGACGATCGGTTTCGGATCGAGCGTTTTGGGGGCGATGAGGTATTCGTCGTGCGACTGAGCCAGAGATCCAGCGGCGACGCCGTCGCCGCTAACGATGACGCTCGGGGTGCCGGTGAGTTGGTGTTGCGGCTGTACGGCGATATGCCGATGGTCAGCGACGACCGCTGGGATGAACTGACCGTGACCCGATATCCGTCGCTCGATGCTGCGGAGATTGCTGGCGCTAGCGGCGAACAGTCGAGCCCGTCGATCCACCTGGTAACCAAACCGACGCCCTAGCCGAGGCGAGCGATACTTCAGACGGCGCCGCCACCGGTGTCATACCGCCGATAAACATTGACGCTAAGTCGTCGACCGCTGGCCCGTCGTAGAAAGTCAACTCGCCCAGTTGCGTCTCGAACAATTGTTCTATATGATTTGAATACCTGTTGACAGTCCTTGGTTCCGTCGCAGCCTTCGAGGCTAAGGCCTCCCCTGAAAATCGAATTGGTACGGCCTGCGTTCGTGGGCTGGCCGGTGTAGGGGTTTGATTGGCTGTGACTGCTTCTGTTGAGAGGGCTTTAAGTGGTTTGCGGGGCTTGCCGTCGCTTGTGCCAAGCATTGATGTGTCTGAGTACGGCGAGGCCGAGCTGCAGGCTGTGCTTTCCGATGTCCGGGCGGCCCAACGGTGCCTTGATGGGCTGGTGATGCGCATCGGGGTTCGCTCGAACCGACTGGCCGCTGAGGGTGCTGCTGCGCCTGCTGAGGGCACGCTGCGAGGATCCGGGGCGGTGGGGTCTCGCCAGGCTCGGCGAGAATCGGCTCGGGCCGCGGCCGCTGAGCAGATCGATGGCCTAGGCGGCGCAGCATCGAACGGCGAGACCACGGGTGAGCACGTTGATTCGATCGCTCGCCACACGGCCAAACTGTCCGAAGAACAACGTGCAGCGTTCGACTTTGCTGATTTGGTGGAGCGGGCCAAACACATGCTGCCCGAGTCCTTCGACCGTTACGCAAAAAGTCAGGTCCAGGCGGCCATTGCCGATCACGGCCTGGGTGATACCAAAGCCAAACAGGCTGCCTCGGAGTTTCGGCACTGGTTCGATGACGTCTCGGGAATGGGACGGTTCTCCGGATCGCTCGACCCGGAACGCTACGAAGCGCTGACCAACGCGATCGACCAGCGGGTCGCTTCGATCGCTGCGAGCTCGGAGGAGACCGTGGTCAAGAACAGCAACCTGGCGGCTCAGGCGCTGGTCGAACTAGCGACAGCGGTCGGGCTTGAGGGTGGCGGCAGGCGGCCGCTGGCTTCGGTCCTGGTGGTCGTTGATCATGAGACCGTGACCAACGGCTCCCACCCGAAGTCGATACGGCGAACTGAGAGCGGGCACGATATCTCGCCGGAGTCGATTGCCCGGCTGTGCTGTGATGCAGTCATCAGGCGAGTCACTCATGATGAGGCCAGCGTGCCGATCGACGTCGGGCGCAAGTACCGGACGGCCACCGACGGTCAATGGGCGGCGATCAAGTCCATGCACGTGGCGTGCGCGTGGGATGGATGCTCGGCACCGATCCAGTGGTGCCAAGCCCATCACATTCACGAGTGGGAACAGGGCGGCAGCACCAACTTCGCCGTTCGGCTACGCCTCACTAAGCAAGTTCGGCTCCGCCGAACTTGGAAGCGAACGAAGTGAGCGACGTCCATGAAGGCCAATGGTCGCTCAAGCTACTGCCGGATCGAAGTTTGAAGATCTTCAAGCCCGACGGGAAACACCACATCACCGTGGCGGCTCCTACCCGATCACCGGTGACAAGATGTTGAGCCAGCCCGAGGCGGACATTGGGCCCGAAGCCCAGTTCGCCCGCCGACCAGTTGTGATCTAGTGACCTTGGAAGCTGGGCTCGCGCTTGTCGACGAATGCCTGTGATGCTTCCTTGTGGTCCTTGGTCTGACCGGTGTGACGGTGGTGGGTCGACTCAAGATCGAGCGTGGTTCCAAGCTCCCCGGTCACCGAACGATTGATGTTTTCCTTCATGTACCGGTAGGCGATGGGCGGGCCGGCGGCCAACCTGGCGGCCATGCCCTGCCACGATGCTTCGAAGTCGTCGGCGGGGACCATCTGGTTGATGATGCCAAGGTCGAGAGCGGTGGCCATATCCATACGCTCGGGCAGGAAGTACAGCTCCTTGGCCTTGGCTGGGCCAACCAGCTGGGTGAGGAACCAGGTGCCGCCGTAGTCTCCGGCCAGGCCAACTCGGGCAAAGGCCGTGGTCAACACCGCGCTATCGCTGGCGATGCGCATATCGCAGGCCAGGGCCAGAGAAAGGCCAGCTCCGGCGGCCGCTCCGGGGATTGCGGCCAGGGTGGGCTTTGGCATGTTGTAGAGCACGCCGGATGTCTTGTGATGGCTGATGCGCTGCTCGTGAACGCCGACATCCCAGGAGCTAGCGCCACCACCGGCGCCGTCACCCTCGGCGAAACCCTTTACGTCGCCACCGGCGCAGAACGCGCCACCAGCGCCGGTCAGCACCACGCAGCGCACATCTTCGGCCGTTTCTACGTCGGCCAGCGCCAAGGCCAAACCGCTCAACATGTCGTCGGTCATGGCGTTGCGCCGTTCCGGCCGATCCATCGTGATGACGGCGACACCGTCGGCGACGACGGCGGTGAGGTGTTCGGAACCGGTTTCGATACTACGTGTCATGTGTTTAGGCCCTTCGAGTTGCGATCACCAGTAGTTTCCCTTGGTCGACACCGGCGAACAAATCTAAGACCCTCCAAGACCGGTCTAAGGCTGCTAGCTCCGCTGACCGGCGGCGATCGGCGTGCAGCCCTGGGCGTTGACGTACATGGCGTAGAGACTGGTCGTGCCACAGATATAGAGCCGGTTGCGCTTTGGGCCACCGAACTCCACATTGGCCACCACCTCGGGGATGGCGATCTTGCCAAGCAGCGTTCCGTCTGGGGCGAAGCAGTGCACACCATCACCGGCCGAACTCCAGACGTTGCCGGATCGATCGACTCGGAATCCGTCGAACACCCCGGTGTCACAGGTGGCAAAGGTGGTGTATCGGCCGTTCTCTGGACTCCCGCCGCCCATGTCGTAGGCCCGAATGTCGGGCGGACACTTCTTAGGGCCAACGTGAGAGATGCCGGTGTCGGCAACGTAGAGGATCGACTCGTCAGGCGAAAACGCCAAACCGTTCGGCTTCACCATGTCGGTGATCACCGCGGTGACCGAGCCATCGACCGGGTCGATGCGATACACATACGAGCCGTCGACCTCCGCCACCGATTGGTCACCCTCGTATTCGCTATCGATGCCATAGGTCGGATCGGTGAACCAAATGCCTCCGTCGGAGTGCGTCACCACATCGTTTGGCGAGTTGAGCCGCTTACCTTCAAACGAGTCGGCCAACACTTCTCGCCGCCCGTCGTGACCGATCCGGCTAACCGCCCGACCACGATGCTCACAGGAGACGACCCGGCCCTCCAGGTCGAGAGCGTGGCCGTTCTGGTTCAGGGCGGGGCTCTCAAAGACGTGAACCTGGTCGCTGGTCTCGTCGTAGCGCAACGTGCGATCGTTCGGAATGTCGGAAAACAGCAGGTAGCGACCAGCGGGCGAATATACCGGGCCCTCGGTCCACCGGCCGCCGGTCCAGAGATGGTCGATGTGGGCGTTATGAAGCACCAGTCGATGGAAACGGTTGTCGAGTACTTCGATCGCGGGATCAAGGGCCATGACAGCTTTCTACCAGAAAGCCCGAGCCCGGCCCCACATATCTCAACCCTAGGTACCCCTAGGTTCCCCTGCGGGTCTCAGGGGTGGGTCAGGGCCATTCCCGATAGAGGGAGACCCACCGAGCGGTCAAGATGGAGACATGTTCATCACACGACAGCACCTCACGCTTCTAGGCATCGGCGGACTTGCGATCTTCGGAGCATCGGCCTGCAACCTAAGCGTCGACCTCGGCACCGATGGCTCAGGAACCGCCCAGACCACCACCTACGACTTCGACAACTTTACCGAAGTCGATATCGCCGACGCGTTCGAAGCAACGATCATCGTGACCGACGGTCCGCCGACGGTGGAGATCACGCTCGACGACAACCTATTCGACCAACTCGAAGTCAGCGTCGACAACGACGAGCTGAAGATCGAGATGGACGGGATCAACATCGACTTCAACGTCGACCCGACTATCAAGATCACGATGCCCCAACTAACCGAGCTCGACATCAGCGGTGCGGTGGACGCCACCGTCGACAACGCAGGCGGCGACCTCAAGGTCGATATCTCTGGAGCGTCGAACCTGAAGATCGACGGCAGGCTCGACAGTTTGGCCCTGGACGGAAGCGGCGCCAGCTCAATCGAATACGAGGGCGTCGCCGACGAAGTCAACCTCGACATAAGCGGCGCCAGCACGATCAGCTTTGACAACGCCGACGTCGGAACCGCAAACGTCGATCTCAGCGGCTCATCGGACGCCACATTCGACAAACTCGACCAGCTGAGCGGCGAGATCAGCGGCGCATCATCGGTCGACGTGCCAGAAGAAACCGACGTCTCGGTCGCAACCTCCGGAGCCGCAAGCGTCGATCGCAACTGAGCAACCTGGGACCAGCCGAGAACGGCCGAACCGAGAACCCCTACCCGACCGCCGGTGAGCCAATAGCGCCATCGGCGGTCAGCGCGTCCAACGTCGCATCGTCCATGCCTGCCAACTCGCCAAACACCAAACGGTTGTGAGCCCCGAGGCGGGGGCTGGGATCGAGTTCGATCTGCGGCGAACCATGCCAGCGCATCGGACTATGGGGAAGCGGCAACCGACCGAGCTCCGGGTGATCAACCCAATGCATGCCGCCCCGCTCGAACTGCGACTCATCGTGAACGACCTCGTCAATCACCCGCACCGCCGCGGTCGGAACATGAGCGGCCTGCAGTGCCCCGGCCACCTCGGCCTTTGGCCTGGTTGAAGTCCACGACTCAACGATCTCATCGACCTCATGGATGTTTTTGGCCCGGTCGCCGAAGTCCTTGAAACGCTCGTCGGCCAGCAAGTCTTCCCTGCCGACGACGCTGAGTACCGAACGCCAGTGGCGATTACTGGCGGCGATCAGGGCCACGTAACCATCTGCGCACTTGTAGACGTTGTACGGAGCAAGGCCTCGACCCGGCTGATAGTTGCCGTCCCGGGTGATCTTGCCGGTCCGATGCCAGGGGCCCAGTGCAGTGGCCAGCGGGAAGTAAGCCGCGTCGGCCATTCGAATCTCGACCGAGCGGCCGACGCCGGTGCGTTCCCGCTCAAACAGTGCGGTGGTTATCGCCCCGTACAGGTGGGTGCCGCCGAGGAAGTCGATGTTGGCCGCGCCGGACTTCACCGGCGGGTTCTCAGGAAACCCGTTGATCTCCATGTGCCCGACGTGAGCTTGGATGGTGATGTCCATCGCCGGCACCGACGTCTCGGTCAGCGAACCATCGAGCTCACGCACGCCGAACCCAGAACCATGGGCGTAGATGAGACGGGGGTTGGCCTCGATCAGCTGCTCGAAACCGATGCCCAACTTCTCAGGCACTCCCGGAGCGAAGTTGACGAGCACCACATCGACCTTGGCCGCCAGCTGATGAAACGCCGCCAAACCATCGGGGTGTTTCAGGTCGATACTCACCGACTCCTTGCAGGAGTTCAGCATGGCGAACGGCATGTTTGCACCACGAACCCGCAGCCCCTCGCCTCGCAGCGGCTCCACCTTGATCACTCGGGCGCCAGCGGTCGCGAGCAGGAATCCGGCGTACGGCCCCTGATAGATATGGCCGAGGTCGAGCACCGTCACCCCTTCGAGGGGCAACGCTCTCGAACCGGTCACTTGAAGCTGCCGCCGAGAATCTCCCGAGCCATAATCAACCGTTGCACCTCGCTCGGCCCTTCGCCGACCCGGCGGATACGGAGCTCGCGATACCAGCGTTCGAGCGGTAGATCTTTGGTCATACCCAGGCCGCCGTGGATCTGCATCGACCGATCGACCACCCGACCGGAAGCCTCGGTTGAGATCAGTTTGGCCATCGCCGCCTCGGTGCGGAAACGTCCGCCAGCGTCGGCCTTCTGGGCTGCCTCCAAGATGCAGTAGCGGGCATGGCGAATGTCGATCTCGTTGTCGACGATCATCCACTGAATAGCCTGCTTCTCAGCCAACAGACCGCCGAAGGTTTCGCGGTTCTTGGCCCATTCGATGGCCATTTCCTGAGCCTTGATGGCTACCCCGAGACAGCTCGCCGAATAGGGGATGCGCTGGCGGGAGAGGCGATCGTTGGCGATAGCGAAGCCACGATTTACCTCACCGAGAACCTGCGTTTCATCGACTCGCATCTCATCGAAGTCGATCTCGGTGGCGTAGTGGGTCGATCGCAGCGTGTGGACCACCCGCCGCACTTTGAAGCCCGGGTTGTCCGTGTCGACGATGAAGGCGGTCACGCCGTTCCGACCGGGGTCGTCGGAGGTCCTGGCGAACACCAGGGCAAAGTCGGCCTTGTCGGCGCCGGAGATATACAGCTTCGAACCGTTGATGACCCACTGCTCGCCGTCTTTGTGGCCTCGGGTTTGGATCGCTCGGGCTGGGTCGCTACCTCCCGATGGTTCGGTGAGAGCGAAGCAGCCCTTCTTCTCACCCCGCAGCGTCGGGTAGAGATATTTCTCTTTCTGCTCCTCGGTCGCCTCGTAAAGCTGGGCCAGACCGGCGCCGCCGAAGGTGCCGTAACACGGGTTGTAGAGACCGGCTCGGTGCTGGCTCATCTCGATGGCCATCAACGCTCTGGTGGTCACATCGAGGCCGGGTCCGCCAAACTCAGCGGGTATGTCAAAGCCGTAGAAACCCATCTCTTTTGTCTTGGCAATAAGCCGCTCGGAATCATCGGGATGCAACGCACCAGCATCGGGATCGAGGTCGTCCTCAAGTGGAACGATCTCTGTTTGCACAAAGCGGCGGACGGTTTCAACGATCAACTGCTGCTCATCGGAGAGCGTGAAGTCCATCTCTATGTTCTACTGCTTGGGCACCGCAGCGTCCAAGTGTCGAGCCCTAGTTAGGCCCTAGGTAATGGTCAGATGACCGATCTTGTGAGGGTGGTCGGCGTTGCCTGTCGGAAGGCGACCTTCCTGGGCTTTGTAAACCATCAGGAGTTCCTCCCAGCGGGTGAGGTAGCCGTGGGTCAGCTCATAACGGAACTGGACCGGCGCCACTTGCTCCTCAAGCGCTTGATCAAGGGCACTACGCAAACCGAACATCTCTCGTCCGCCGGCAAAGCCGATCTTGAGTACGACACCGTCGGCGTCGGCGATTTCAAACACGCCGAGCTGGGCTGGGACCGCGCCGATGTGCTCGGCGGTCAAAGCCACCCACGGTTTGTCCATCGCCAGTCCACTCATGTTGGCAGTCCCCCTACGGCGTGCCCCAAGAATCTGTCTCGAATTGCTCAAGAGCTTGATCGGTCGATCGCAGCTCTCGCTTAACGTAAGACTACCGCCGACGGCCAACGTCGGGTATTTGACCGATAGTCGTCACGCTTCACGAGCAGGCAGCTGTAGCGCTCCGACCAAGCCGGTGATGGCGAAACACATCGACAGGATGAACACCAGGGTGAACGACTCGGTCAGGTCGGCGATGAGACCTCCGACCTGTGGGGCCAGCATCTGGGCAACGCCGAAGGCCAAGGTGGCCGCGGAAAAGCTGGGGCCGTAGTCGGCCATCGACGTGTTCTCCACGATGTAGAGGGTGATCACGCTAGGAACAGCCCCGAACAGCAGCCCCAGTCCCATGGCCGAGCCGATACTGACGGCGAACCACCCGGGAAGCACCAGCAACACAAGAACAGCCCACAGGAAGAAGGCGATGGCTAACGCGAAGCGAGGGCCGATTCGCCTGCCGATGGCGATAAAGGTTGGGCCGCCAAAAACCATGGCCACCCCCATCAGGGTGAATGCCAGCGAAGCTCGAGCGCTGGTCCAGCCGCTGTCTTCCTCCAGCCGGGTGGTGAGAAAAGCGATCACGAACAGGTACATGAAACCGAACGAGGTGTAGGCCATCGTCAGCGGCAACCAACCTCGCATCCGCCGCAGAATTGAGAACCCGGTTAGCCCGGCCTTCCGCGGCGCTGGCTTGTCCTGCTCGTGGCCGATGAACAGCAGAATCGCAGCCAGCGTCGCCACCGCAATCGCCGCTTCGATGCCGTACACCATGCGCCACGAGTCATCGCCGAAATTGGAGCGGATGAAAGCGCTCAGTTGCCCGCTGAACACCACGCCGAGGCCGATCCCTGAACCGACGAGACCAATGGCCATACCCCGCCGCTCCGCTGGCAGCGCGCCCGCCGCGATGACCGGCGCCGGGATCCAGATGCAGGCCCCGCCCAACCCGGTGAGGAACATGGCAATCCCAAGCACCAGCGGGCCGGGGGCAAACGCGGCGGTGATCAGGCCCACGGTTGAGAACACAAAACCGACCCGCATCACCGCCAACAGCCGATAGCGGGTGGTAGCAAAAGCAACCGCCATCGTGCCGAGCAGGTAGGCGGCAACGTTGACGGTGCCGATCGAGCCAGCCAGCGTGTTTGAGATCTCCAGGTCGTTTAGGACCGC